>JACQHH010000050.1 GCA_016199125.1 Candidatus Lambdaproteobacteria bacterium | reverse complement strand
GGTCAGGCCGGCGACAACATCGGCGTGCTGCTGCGCGGCATCAAGCGCGAGGAGATCGAGCGCGGGCAGGTGCTTTCCAAGCCCGGCTCCATCACGCCGCACACCAAGTTCAAGGGCCAGATCTACGTGTTGACCAAGGACGAAGGCGGGCGCCACACGCCCTTCTTCAACAACTACCGGCCGCAGTTCTATTTCCGCACCACGGACGTCACGGGTGTGATCGAACTGCCGGAAGGGACGGAAATGGTGATGCCCGGCGACAACGTGGCGATTTCCGTCGAGCTGATCACCCCCATTGCCCTGGAACCCGAGCTGCGCTTCGCCATTCGCGAAGGCGGCCGCACGGTGGGCTCGGGCGTGGTCTCGGAAATCGTGAGCTGACGGCCAAGGACCCGCGGATGACTCAGAAGATCAAGGTGCGCTTCAAGGCCTACGACTACAATCTCCTGGACCAGACGGTGCGGGAGATCGTCAACGCCGTGAAACGCACCGGCGCCCTGGTGGACGGCCCAATTCCGCTGCCCACGCGCAAGACAGTGATCACGGTGCTGCGCTCGCCGCACGCGGACAAGAAATCCCGCGAGCAGTTCGAGACACGCACCCACAAGCGACTGATGTACATCATCGATCCTTCGCCGCAGACGATGGATGCGCTGATGAAACTGGACATCTCGGCCGGCGTGGACATCGCCATGAAACAGGTGTAGGGGCGCCGGTTCCCGGGCCTGCGGCTATTCCGCCGCGCCGCCGGGGCCGCCACCCGCCGCCGGACTTACGAGCAAGACAGCGACATGGCCAACATACCCGTGATCCGCATGGATCGCAGCAAGGGCGAGCCCCTGGAACTCAGCGAGCAGATCGCCGAGGCGCCCTTCAACCCGTTCCTGATCAAGGACCTGGTGGTCTACCACCAGGCCCGCCGGCGCCAGGGCACCCACGCCACCAAGACACGGGCCCAGGTGACCGGCAGCGGACGCAAGCTGTATCGGCAAAAGGGCACCGGCAATGCGCGCGCGGGCGACATCAAGGCCACCCAGCGCCGCGGAGGCGGGATCGTGCACGGGCCGCACCCGCGCAGCCATGCCTTCCAGATCAACAAGAAGGTGCGCAAGGCGGCCCTGCGCTCGGCCCTGGGCGAAAAGCTGCGCCGCGAACAGCTCATCGTGGTGGAGACGCTGGCTCCCGAGACGCCCAAGACCAAGCCCTTCGCCGCGTGGCTCAAGGCGCTGGGCGCGCAGCAGGCGCTGATCGTGGTGGACGACATCGGGGAGAACCTGGAACGGGCCTCGCGCAACCTGCCCGGGGTCAACGTGGTGCACTTCAGCCAGCTCAACGTGTACAACCTGCTGGCCTACGACAAGACCGTCTTCACCCGGCCTGCCCTGGAAGCGATCCAGCAGAGGATCACGGCATGAATCTCAGACTGCTCAAGACGCCGCACCTGACGGAGAAGTCCGTGCTCCAGAAGGAGCTGGCCAACCAGATCACCTTCGCCGTGGAGCGCCACGCCAACAAGATCGAGATCAAGCGCGCCGTGGAGAAAACCTTTAACGTCACCGTGCTGAACGTGAACACGATCAACGTCCACGGCAAGCACAAGCGCCTGGGACGGTTCACGGGGCGCCGCCCGGACTGGAAGAAGGCCGTGGTGACGCTGAAGGAAGGCGACAAAATCGAATATTTCGAGGGCGCCTGATCCCGCGACGGGTGTCGGCGAACCAGGACACGAACCATGGCCATTCGCAAATACAACCCCACGTCCCCGGGCCGCCGCGGGATGAGCGTTTCGACGTTCGACGAGCTCACGCGCGGCACCCCCGAGCGCTCCCTGCTGGAGCCTTTGCGCCGGCGCGGGGGACGCAACAACAACGGGCGCATTTCGACGCGCCACCAGGGCGGCGGGCACAAGCGGCAATACCGCGTGATCGACTTCAAGCGCGACAAGGTCGGCGTGCCGGGCAAGGTGGCGACCATCGAGTACGACCCCAACCGCACCGCGCGCATCGCCCTGGTGCACTATGCGGACGGCGAGAAGCGCTACATCGTGGCGCCTGAAGGATTGCAGGTGGGCCAGCGTATCATGTCCGGAGCCAACGCGGACATCCAGGTGGGCAACGCGATGCCCCTGAAGAACATTCCCCTGGGCACCCAGGTGCACTGCGTGGAGCTGAAGGCCGGCAAGGGCGCTCAGTTGGCGCGTAGCGCCGGGGCTTCCGTGCAACTGGTGGCCCGGGAAAACGACTATGCTCAGATCCGCCTGCGCTCCGGGGAAATTCGCAAGGTGCGCGTGGAGTGTCTGGCAACGATCGGCACGGTGGGCAATGCGTCCCACGCCAACATCGAGTGGGGCAAGGCCGGGCGCAGGCGCTGGATGGGCATCCGGCCCACGGTGCGCGGCGTGGCCATGAACCCCATTGACCACCCCCATGGCGGGGGCGAGGGCAAGACCTCCGGAGGCCGCCATCCGGTGACGCCCTGGGGTCAGCCCACCAAGGGCTATCGCACCCGACGCAACAAGCGCACGCAGAGCATGCGCGTGCGCCGCAGGAAATCCTAGCGCCGTTTCGCCCGCGGCATGCGCCACGGGCGGATCGGGCAGCCGAGCAATGACCGCTCGTGTCCCGGCCTCGGCGGCCGGGCAGGAGCAACCGCAGGTGGAGGCGTCGTGCCGAGATCATTGAAGAAGGGCCCGTTTGTGGACGCGCATCTCCAGCTCAAGGTGATGCGGGCCAAGGAAACCGACGACCGGCGGCTGATCCGCACCTGGTCGCGGCGCTCCATGATCCTGCCCGAGTTCGTGGGCGTGAACATCGCCATCCACAACGGCAACAAGTTCATTCCGATCTTCGTGACGGAAAACATGGTGGGGCACAAGCTGGGTGAATTCGCGCCCACGCGCACCTACCGCGGTCATTCCTCCAAGACCGACAAACGCGCTGCGGTGAGGAAGTAGGGATCATGGCCAACGAGGCGACGGACAGCGGAACGTACAGGGCGAGCGCCAACAAGGTGCGCATCTCCCCGCGCAAGGTGCGACTGGTGGTGGACCAGATTCGCGGGCAGAATGTCGCGCGGGCCCTGGGCATCCTGGAGGGCACCGCCAAGCGCAGCGCCCCCATCGTGCGCACCCTGCTCAAATCGGCCATCGCCAACGCCGAGCAGCAGAATGCCGACGTGGATGTGGACGCGCTCAAGGTGCAGGCGGTGTTCGTGGACAAGGGGCAGACCCTCAAGCGCTTCCGCCCGCGGGCCATGGGCCGCGCCACGCCCATCCGCAAGCGCAGCAGCAAGATCACGGTGATCGTGGGCTAGCGCCCCCGGCACGCACGACGGACAGAACCAGGAGCAGGCTTTGGGACAGAAAGTCAATCCGATCGGCTTCAGGCTGGGCATCAACAAGTCCTGGAACAGCAAGTGGTACGCGGACAAGAAGGAGTATGCGCCGCTGCTGGAGGAGGATCTGGCCACCCAGCGCTTCATCAAGAAGAACCTGAAGCACGCGGGCATCTCGCGCATCGAGGTGGAGCGCGCGGCGCAGAAGGTGCGCATCACGATCCACGCCTCGCGTCCGGGGATCATCATCGGGCGCAAGGGCGAATCGGCCGATGCGCTGAAGGCCGATCTGGGCAAGCTCACGGGCCGTGACGTGACGGTGAACATCAAGGAGGTGAAGCGGCCGGAGATCGACGCGCAGCTCATCGCCGAGAACATCGCCACCCAACTCGAGCGGCGCATCGCCTTCCGGCGCGCCATCAAGCGCTCGCTGGCGGCGGCCATGCGGCTGAACATCCAGGGCTGCAAGATCAAGGTGGGGGGGCGGCTGAACGGGGCCGAGATGTCGCGCCAGGAATGGGTGCGCGAGGGCCGCGTGCCCCTGCACACCCTGCGCGCGGACATCGACTACGGCACGGCCGAAGCCCTGACCACCTACGGCATCATCGGCGTGAAGGTGTGGGTGTACAAAGGCGAGGACTACAACCAGCCCAGGCCCGTGCGGCGCCGGGTTTCGGGAAGGAATTGAGCGACCATGCTGCAGCCCAAACGCACGAAGTTCCGCAAGCAGATGAAGAACCGCATGAAGGGCAATGCCACGCGCGGCAATGTGCTCCATTTCGGCACCTACGGCTTGCAGGCCCTGGAACGCAGCTACGTGACCAACCGCCAGATCGAGGCCGGCCGGCGCACGCTGACGCGCCACATCAAGCGCCGCGGCAAGATCTGGATCACCATCTTCCCGGACAAGCCGGTCACGCGCCGGCCCGCGGAGGTGCGCATGGGCGGCGGCAAGGGCGCCGTGGACCACTGGGTGGCCGTGGTCAAGCCGGGCCGCGTGCTCTTCGAGATGGACGGCGTGGACGAGGCGGTGGCCCTGGAGGCCCTCAAGTTGGCCGCCTACAAGCTGCCCATGAAAACGACCATTCTCAAGCGGGGAGCCTAAGGCCCGTGAAAAGCCACGAGATGCGCAACATCACCCCGGACGAGCTGACCGGCAAGGTGAGCGAGTGGGAGGCGGAGCTGTTCCATGCCCGCTGCAACGCCACCGTGGGTCAGTTGCAGAACCCCAATGTCCTGCGCACCCTGCGCCGGCAGATCGCACGGGCCAAAACCATTCTCCACGAGAAGCACGATGCCCCAGGGCAATAGCGAAGCGGCCGCCAACCGCGCCATGCGCAAGGTGCGCGAAGGGGTGGTGGTCAGCAACAAGATGAACAAGACGGCGGTGGTCAAGGTGGAACGCACCGTGCGCCACCCCCTGTACAAGAAGATCATCAAGCGCACCAAGCGGTTCCAGGTGCACGACGAGAACAACGTGTCGCAGGTGGGCGACACGGTGCGCATCATGGAATGCCGGCCGCTCAGCCGTCACAAGCGCTGGCGGCTGGTGGAAGTGCTCAAGCGGGGCGAATAGAGGCCGCATCTGGCCGGCCGGCGGACGCTCCGCCGCCGTTGGAGAAGACGAGGCAGCGATGATTCAAATGCAAACCAGGCTCCGCGTGGCCGACAACACCGGCGCGCGCGAGCTGATGTGCATCAAGGTGCTGGGCGGCTCCAAACGCCGCTACGCGACGATCGGCGACGTGATCGTGGCCTCGGTGAAGGATGCCGCGCCCAACAGCCGCATCCGCGCCGGCGAGGTGGTGCGCGCGGTGGTCGTGCGCACGGCCAAGGAGATCGGCCGCCCGGACGGCAGCTACATCCGGTTCGACGAAAACGCCGCGGTGCTCATCGACAGCAAAAAAGAACCGCTGGGCACGCGCATCTTCGGGCCCGTAGGGCGCGAGCTGCGCGCCCGGGCGTTCATCAAGATCATCTCGCTGGCGCCCGAAGTGCTCTAGGACGCCGGCACCGGCGCCCGGGGCGAGCCCCGTGCCGCGCCGGCCAGGGACATGGACACATGAAACCGGTTGCACAGAAGAAACGCCCCAAGTTCGGCATCAAGAAGGGCGACCAGGTGCAGGTCATCGCCGGCAAGGCCAAAGGCCAGGTGGGCGAGGTGCTGCGCGTGGATCCCCTGCGGCACGTGGTGCACGTGAAGAACGTCAACATGCAGATGCGCCACACCAAGCCCCGCCGCGAAGGGCAGCAGGGCGGCATCGTGCCTCAGGAAGGGCCGCTGCACATTTCCAACGTGCTCAAGTTCTGCCCGAGCTGCGAGCGCGGGGTGCGCAAGATCTGCACGGACAACAAGGGCTGCCCCAACTACCGCAAGAAACAAGCGTAATCACCCAGGACAACCCAGCCGTGAACGCAAACAATCTCTCCAGGCTCCAGGTGCACTACCGCGACGCGGTGGTGGGCGCATTGATGCAGGAGTTCAAGTACAAGAGCCTCATGCAGGTGCCGGGAGTCGTCAAGGTGACGGTTAACATCGGCGCGGGCGAGGCCACGCAGAATCCCAAGGTGCTGGAATCGGCCACGGCCGAGCTGGCGCGGATCACCGGGCAGCAACCGCGCATCACCCGCGCCAAGAAGTCCATCGCCGCCTTCAAGCTGCGCGAGGGCAACGCCATCGGGGTGATGGTCACCCTGCGGCGGGCGCGCATGTGGCATTTCCTGGACCGGCTGATCTCCGTGGCCCTGCCTCAGGTGCGCGACTTCCGCGGGCTGCCGCGGCGCTCCTTCGACGGGCGCGGCAACTACACCCTGGGCGTGCGGGAACAGATCATCTTCCCCGAGATCAGCTACGACGACATCGATCAGATCCGGGGCATGAACATCACCATTCACACCACCGCCAAGACGGACGAGGAGGGCCTCCGGTTGCTGGAACTGGTCGGCCTGCCCTTCCGCAAGGCCTAGCCCGGGCAGCACCGGGCCGGAGCAATCCACTGAGGAGCCATGGCCAAGAAGAGCAAGATTGCGCAGGCCAAGCGCAAGGCGAAGTTTCCCGTGCGGGATCACAACCGCTGCCATTATTGCGGGCGGCCGCGCAGCTTCCTGCGCAAGTTCGCCATGTGCCGCATCTGCTTCCGCCTGCTGGCCCTGCGGGGCGATCTGCCCGGCGTGACCAAGGCCAGCTGGTGATCAATCGCGAGA
This sequence comes from Candidatus Lambdaproteobacteria bacterium, assembly GCA_016199125.1. Classification (GTDB taxonomy): domain Bacteria; phylum SAR324; class SAR324; order SAR324; family JACQKK01; genus JACQHH01. The sequence goes on along the minus strand of JACQHH010000050.1, from coordinate 3,604 downwards.
GAGACGGAGTCGCCACATGATGACCGATCCGGTTGCGGATTTCCTGACCCATCTGCGCAACGCGACCATGCGCCGTCACGCCAGCGTGGACACCTCCAGCTCCAAGCTGAAGCTGGAAATCGCGCGCGTGTTCAAGGAAGAGGGCTTCATCGCCGGTTTCACGGCCTATACCAACGAATCCGGCAAGGCGCGCCTTGCCGTGGAGCTGAAATACGACGAGCAGGGCGACAGCGTGATCCGCGGCGTCAAGCGCATCAGCCGTCCGGGCTTGCGCCGGCACGCGGGCTACGACGAGATTCTGCCCGTGTACAACGGCCAGGGCATCGCCGTGGTCACCACCTCCCAGGGGGTGATGACCGACCAGGCGTGCCGCACGCATCAGGTGGGTGGGGAAATTCTCTGCCACATTTGGTAACCGCCGCCGCAGGGGGCCCACCGCCCCGCGCGCGGCCAGCGAGCATCAGAAAGCGTCAAGACCATGTCACGTATCGGTAAACGTCCCATCGCCATCCCGTCAGGCGTGAAGGTGCAGTACGCCGAGCGCCTCCTGAACGTGAAGGGGCCCAAGGGCGAGAGCGACTTCCGCGTGCCCCCGCAGGTGGAAGTGGAGGTGGACGGCGCGGAAATCCGCGTGCTGGCGGACTATGCCCACGACAGCGACGCACGCTGCATGATGGGCACGGTGCAGGCCGTGTTGCAGAACATGGTCACCGGCGTCTCGGTGGGCTTCACGCGTACCCTGCAACTGGTGGGCGTGGGCTACCGCGCCACGGTGCAGGGTCAGAACCTGGAGCTGTCGCTGGGCTTTTCGCATCCGGTGAAGATGCCGCTGCCCAAGGGCGTGAAGGCCGAGGTGGAAGGCAATACCATGATCAAGCTGAGCAGCCACGACAAGGTGGTGCTGGGACAGACCGCGGCCAACATCCGCGTGCTGCGTCCGCCGGAGCCCTACCAGGGCAAGGGCATCCTGTACCAGAACGAGCGCATCCGCCGCAAAGCCGGCAAGGCGGGCAAGAAGTAGGCATTCCCTTCGGAATTCGGCAGACATGAGCAAGACATCACAGCGCCTGCAGCGGCGAGTGAAACGACAGCATCGCATCCGGCGGCACGTTGCCGGCAGTTCGGCCAGGCCGCGGCTGAGCGTATTCCGCTCCGCCAAGCACATCTACGCCCAGGCCATCGACGACGCGGCGGGCGTGACCCTTGCCGCCGCCTCCACGGTGGACAAGGCGCTGCGCGGCGGCATCGATGGCTACACGGGCAACCGCAACGCCGCCGCCCAGGTGGGCCGCGCCATTGCCGAACGCCTGCTCAAGGCGGGCGTGGAGGCGGTCGTCTTCGACCGCGGTGGAAACCGCTACCATGGCCGCGTGAAGGCCCTGGCCGATGCCGCGCGCGAGGGCGGGCTGAAATTCTGACCCCGCGCCACGGGTACGGCACAACCGGCCGCCAGGATCGCGCATCCGGCCAAGGCCCGCGGGCGGGCACCCGCCCTCGCGGGCGCGCTCCAAGAGAGGATTTCGAGTGACCGAAAAGACGGGCGAAAAGAGCGAACTGATCGAGAAGGTGATCAAGGTCAGCCGCGTGGCCAAGGTGGTCAAGGGCGGCCGGCGCTTCAGCTTCAGCGCACTGGTCGTGGTCGGCGACGGCCGCCAGCGCGTGGGCTACGGCCTGGGCAAGGCCAACGAGGTCACCGAGGCCATCCGCAAGGGCGTGGAGCGAGCCAACAAGAACATGAAGCCCGTGGTGATCTTCGAGGGCCGCACCATCCCCCACGAGACCATCGGGCGCTTCGGCGCCAGCCGCGTGTTCATGCGCCCCAGCACCCCCGGCAGCGGCATCATCGCCTCCGGCGCCGTGCGGGCCGTGATGGAAGCCTGCGGCATCCACGACGTCAGCGCCAAGTCGCTGGGGTCGACCAATCCGCACAACATGGTCAAGGCGGCGCTGGATGCGCTCTACCGCATCAAGTCCTTCGAGGAGATCGCCGCCCGGCGTGGCGTCCCGGTGGAGCACCTGACCGAACACATGAGGGCGAGCTAGAGCGACATGGCAGCCAAGCTGAAAATCAAACTCGTCAAAAGCGGCATCGACGCACCGCCCAACCTGCGGCAATGCCTCAAGGGCCTGGGTCTTTCCCGCATGCACCGCGTGCGGGAATTGGAGGACACGCCCATGGTGCGCGGCATGATCTTCAAGGTACGGCACCTGGTGGCCGTCGATCCGCCCGAAGCGGCGGACAAGGAACGGAAGGCCTGAGCATGATCCTGCATCAACTGGAAAACCGGGCCGGCGCCCGCCACCGCGCCAAGCGCAAGGGGCGCGGGGCCGGCAGCACCCTGGGCAAGACCGCGGGCCGTGGGCAGAAGGGCCAGTATGCCCGCAGCACCGTGAATCGCCACTTCGAGGGTGGCCAGACGCCCTTGCACCGCCGCCTGCCCCGGCGCGGGTTCAAGAACTTCTTCAAGAAGGAGTTCCATATCGTGAACCTGCGCGACCTGACGCGGCTCAAGGGCCTGGCGGACAAGGACACGCTGGGGCCGGAAGAGCTGGCTGCCGGCGGCGCCATCCGCGACACCGCGCGGCCCGTGCGCGTGCTGGGCAGCGGCGAGGTGACGCGCGCCGTCACGGTGCATGCGCATCATTTCAGCAAATCCGCCCGCGAGAAGATCGAGGCGGCCGGCGGCAAAGCAGTGCTGATCGAAGGCTAGAGACGACATGCTGTCGACCTTCCAGAACGCGTTCAAGATCGAAGAGCTGCGCAACCGCATCATCTTCGTCCTGCTGATGCTGGTGGTGTTCCGCATCGGGGCGCACATTCCCACGCCGGGCATCGACAGCACGGCGCTGGCGGCGTTCTTCCGCCAGCAGGAAGGCACGATTCTTTCGTTTTTTGACATGTTCACCGGGGGTGCGCTGGAGCGCTTGACCGTGTTCGCGCTGGGCATCATGCCCTACATCAGCGCCTCGATCATCATCCAACTGCTCACCGTGGTCTTCCCCTACCTGGAGCGCCTGAGCCGGGAGGGCGAGGCGGGGCGCAAGAAGATCACCATGTACACCCGTTACGGGACGATCATCCTGAGCATCATCCAGGGCTTCGGCATTTCCGTGGGGCTGCAGAGCATGTCCGCCCCCGACGGCTCGCCCATCGTGATCTCCACCATGAGCTCCTGGGGCTTCCGCCTGCTGACCGTGATCACGCTCACCGCGGGCACCGCCTTCCTGATGTGGATCGGGGAGCAGATCAACGAGCGTGGCATCGGCAACGGCATTTCGCTGATCATCTTCGCGGGCATCGTGGCGGCGATCCCTTCGGCGGTGCTCAACTCCGCGCGGCTGATGCAGGCCGGCCAGTTGGCCGTGATCACGGTGGCCATCGTGACCGTGATCATGGTGGCCGTGGTGTTTGCGGTCATTTTCATGGAAACGGCGGTGCGCAAGATTGCCGTGCAGTACGCCAAGCGCGTGCAGGGCAACCGCATGTTCGGCGGGCAAAGCTCGCACCTGCCGCTGAAGATCAACTCGGCCGGGGTGATTCCACCCATTTTCGCCTCGTCGATCCTGGCCTTTCCGGCGACCATCACCGGCTTCATCCAGATTC
>JACQHH010000049.1 GCA_016199125.1 Candidatus Lambdaproteobacteria bacterium | reverse complement strand
GCCACCAGATTCATGCCGTCTTCCAGGGGCGTGATCAGCGCGATGCGCGAGGCGCGGTAGTAGGCCAGCAGCTCCTGCCGGGTCAGGCTGCGATACATGTACACGATGGGGGTCCACCCAGGCTCGCTGAACTGGCCGCCGATCTCGCCCACCAGACGGTCGATCTCCTCCTTCAGGCCGTAGTATTCGGGGATCTCGCCGCGGCTGGGCACCACGACCTGCAGCAGGGTGATCTTGCGGCGCAACTCCGGGTAGAGTTCCAGCGCCCGCCGGAAGGCCTGCATCTTGCCCGGAATGCCCTTGGTGTAGTCCAGGCGGTCCACCCCCAGCATGAGCGCCGTGCCGGACACCTCGCGCAGCACATTGTCCACCAGATGCTGCACGTCCGGGGCGTCGGTCTGGCCGGCGAAGGCCTTGTAGTCGATGCTGATGGGAAAGCTGCCCACGCGCACGGTGTTGTTGCGCAGCGTCACCCGGTGCAGCGCGCCACGCACGTTGATCGACGCATCGCTGAACAGGTAGCGCACGGACTCCAGGAAATTGTGCCGGTGTGCCGGGGTCTGGAAGCCAATCAGGTCGAAATGCATCATGTTTTCCAGGATTTCACGCCGCCAGGGCAGCTTCTGGAAAATGTGCGAGGGCGGAAAGGGGATGTGCAGGAAGAACCCGATGGCGGCCGTGACCCCCAGGCGGCGCAGCGACGCGCCCGAGCTCATCAGATGATAGTCGTGAATCCAGATGTCGTCGTCCCGCCAGAGGTTCGCTGCGATCACCTCGGCAAACCGGGCGTTGACCTTCTGGTACGCATCCCAGTAGGTCGCATCGTAGTTGCAGTGCTGTTGCAGGCTGTGGAACAGGGGCCACAGCACCTCGTTGGAAAAGCCGTGGTAGAACCCGCGTTCCTCCTCGGCGCTGATGGGCACGGGCACCAGGGAATAGCCGATGCCGCGGGTGTCGTTGTTCAGCACCTCCGTCACGTCGTTCACGTCCACGACCCCCGGCCAGCCGATCCACAGGCCCCCGCGGTTGCGCAGCACCGGGCCCATGGCCGTCACCAGCCCGCCGGCGCTGGCGCGCACCTGCCACTTGTCCTGTTCCCAGGCCAGGGAGACGGGCAGGCGATTGGAGCAGATGACGAGGCGCCTCTTCTTGGGCGCAGGCTTGATGCTGCGGATCGTGGCCACGGGATGACGGCTTCAGGCTCGGCGCCGCTCGGGCGCAATGGACGGAAGTGGGGCCGGGACAGCGGCGCGAGCGCGGCTGCCTTCTGCTCCGTGCTGGGCAAGAGCACTCACCATAACGTTCCCGCATCGCCAGAGCAACGACGCGCCCGGGGGCGGTCCTGCGCGGCTGCCCGCCCGGCCCGCGGCCGCGGTGTCCCGCCAGCCTGCCGTCGGCGGCCTCACGCAATGCTCATGCGGTGGCGCCGTGCAAACAAAAAAAACCGTGCTAGACTCAAAGGCAAACGGGGCGCTGAATGTCGGCAACGAGCAAAGCCATGAGCACGTCAGAGCTGCATCACCCGCGCACCCGACCCCACAAGGACATCCACGCCATCCATCTGGAGCTGCACGAGCGGGTGTCGCTGCCCGTGCCGGCGCCCAGCCGCGTGCGCCATTCCGCCTACCTGCTGCCGGACGATTCGGAGGCCAGCCGCGCGGAAGTGCGCACGGCCTTTTACGACGTGCTGGCGGCGCTGGGCATCGCCCCGCAACAGGCGCACCAGGGCCAGCGCGCCGGCTCGGCCGAAAAGCGCATCGCGGGCGGAAATACACTGCGGCTGCGCTGGGAGCTGCACACAGAGTTCTATTCCTACACGACGATCAATATTCCCGGGGCGCAGCCGGTGAACGGGGACGAGTTCGTGCAGCCCTTCCGCCTGCCGGCCTTCCCCACCATCGGCACGAAGCTCATCGACCTGGACATGCTGGTGGTGTCGGGCGAGGACATGAGCGACGAGTCGCGCGCCTCGCTGCTGCAAGGCACCATCTACGGCGGCAGCGTGGTCAATGGCGCCGCCAGGGCCTGGACCACCTTCCAGGTGGACGAATGGGCTCAGGCCCGTTACGTGATCGCCGCGGGCAGCCTCAAGCCCGGGCGGCTGGGGCGGCTGGTCTCGCGGCTGATCGACATCGAGACCTATTACCACCTGATCCTGCTGCCCCTGGTGGAATATCGCGGGCAGGTGCCCCTGCTGCGGCAGATGGAACGGCGCATCGGCGAGCGCAGCAGCGAGATCGCCGCGGCACTCACCAGCCGCGAGATGGATGCGGAGGCCGAGCACCAGTGGTTGGTGTACCTGACCCAGGACCTGGCCAACCTGATCCAGCTCACCGAGCGCATGCGCTACCGGCTCTCGGCGGCCAACTCGTATTTTGCCATTTTCGAGGAACGGCTGGACTGGATTCGCGAGGAGACCGGCGCGGGTTATCAGACCATGCGCGAATTTCTCATCGCGCGAGTGAGCCCGGCGGTGCGCAATTACCGCAACTTCATCGAGCGGGCCGACGCGCTGACCATGCAGCTCACGGCCCTGGGCAACATGATGCGCACGCGGGTGAACATGTCCATGGAGGCCCAGAGCCTGCAGACCATGCAGGCCATGAACAAGCGCGTCTCGCTACAGCTCAAGCTGCAACGCACCGTGGAGGGGCTGAGCCTGATCGTGCTCAGCTACTATCTCACCAACCTGGCGCACTTCGTGTTCGAGGCGGCAGAGCCCGTGCTGCACCTGCCGGGCAATCCCACCGTCTGGGCCGCCCTGACCATCCCCTTGTGGCTGCTGTTGTCGTTCATGATCACCTTCCGGGTCAAGGCCCAGGTGCGCTCCGCCGACCGTGACGCCCGCCACGAGGGCTGACCGGCGCGGTTGCGAAGTGACGCCCCCGGCGGTGCGGTGCCGGTCCGCACGGCATCGTCTCTCAGGCGCGCGGCACACCTCGCCGCCGCGCCATGGCGACGGCAACCCATGACCTGTGCAGTAGGGATATGCCGGAAAAAGAAGGGACCCCGGGGTCGCCCGGCCCCGGCCGCGGGCCGGAGCCGCTGGCCGGCATCTAGGCGGCGCCCGCACCGAGCAGGAATTCCTTCAGCGTGTGCTGCTCCTTGGGCGTGATCTTGGTGAAGCCCACCCCCAGGTTGGTCACGATGCGGCGCTTGCCCACCCGCGCCACCCACATCACCTGCGCGCGCAACTCCACTTCCGGCTTGGAATCGGCATCGTGCTTGAGCTGCACGATCACCGAGTCGGCCTTCTGCATTTCTGTGGGCTCCACCAGTTGCAGGCGCAGCCCGTTGGCCGAGACGTCCTTGGTCAGCGCGGAATGGGAATTGTCGCCGTGCACGATGGTCACATGCACTTCGCGCTCCACGTCGATGCGCTCATCCATGCGACGGTTGACATCGTGCCCCTCCCGCGCGAAGAGCACGCGGCGCACGGTCTGCAGGTCCAGCACCGTATGGTAGAGGTAGTTGTTGGCGCGCTCGGTTTTCAATACGCCCATGTTCTCGTACCAGCCCAGACAGCCCCCGCTGTAGGGAATGTATCGGCCGTCCGGATTCGATTCGGCCCGGATGGAAATGGCGGCTTCTGTGCGGCCGCCGCCGGAACGTTGGTTGCGAGTGGCCATGATGCGCCTCGTTGGGGGATCGGTGCAGCCCGCGCGCTCCAGTCATGGCGCGGCCGGCTGATGAAATGCAGGATGCTCAACCCGATATAGCCGGAAACAGGCTAAAGGTAAAGATTACAGCGAACAGCCCGCGCCCTGCTCGCGCGCCGCGCGACCGGGGGAAACGCCGCCGGCCCGCGCCGGCCATGCCGACCCCTGCGCGCGCATCAAATCAGCACAACGCCAGCCGATCTGGCGATTGCTCCCGTGCCGGGATCGCGTTACACTACATGTTTATCATTCGGCAGGCAGGCGCCATGGGGGTATATCCCTCGGGTTCGGCCACCAGGGGTGAATCAGCGGACAGTGCGGGACATGGAACTCGATTTCGACAAGGGTGGCGGGCTGATTCCCGCCGTCGTGCAGGACGCCTCCAGCAGCGAGGTGCTGATGGTGGCCTATGTGAACCGCGAGGCCCTGGACAAGACCCTGCAGACCGGTCGCATGCACTACTTTTCCCGTAGTCGCAACGCGATCTGGATGAAGGGTGAGACCTCCGGCAACGTGCAGGAGGTGCAGTCGGTGCTGCTGGACTGCGACGGGGATGCGCTGGTGTTCAAGATCAAGCAGGTGGGGGGAGCGGCCTGTCACACGGGCTACAACTCCTGCTTCTTTCGCCGCCTGGAAGACGACGGGTCGGCCCACGTGATCAAGCCGCGCCGGGTGTTCGACCCCAAGGAGGTCTACGGCACATGACGCTTCGCTTGGGCATTCCCAAAGGCAGCCTGCAGGACGCGACGGTGGACCTGTTCCGCAAGGCCGGCTTCAAGATCACCATCTCCGGACGCTCGTACTATCCTGTCATCGACGACGAGGAGGTGGAGTGCATGCTGCTGCGCGCGCAGGAGATGGCGCGGTACGTGGAGCAGGGCGTGCTGGACGCCGGGCTGACCGGTTACGATTGGGTCATCGAGAACGGTGCCGACGTGGAGGAGATCGCCGACCTGGTCTATTCCAAGACGGGCTCGGGCCGGGCCAGGTGGGTGCTGGCGGTGCCGCGCGATTCGGCGATCCAGTCCGTGCGCGACCTGCAAGGCAAGCGCATCGCCACCGAGGCCGTCAACCTGACCGCACGCTATCTGGCGCAGCACAACGTCTCGGCGCGCGTGGAATTTTCCTGGGGCGCCACGGAGGTCAAGCCGCCCGACCTGGCCGACGCCATCGTGGAGATCACCGAAACCGGTGCCTCGTTGCGCGCCAACAACCTGCGCGTGCTGGAAACGGTGCTGGAAACCAACACCAAGTTCATTGCCAACCGCGAAGCCTGGAAGAACCCGGCCAAGCGGCGCAAGATGGAACAGATCGCCTTGCTGCTGAAAGGGGCCATCGAGGCGGAAGGCAAAGTGGGCCTGCTGATGAACGTGCCGCGCGACCGGCTGCAAACGGTGCTGGCCGTGCTGCCCGCGCTGCAGAAACCCACCATTGCCGCCCTCACCGACGACAACTGGGTGGACGTGACCGTGGTGCTGGAGGAGCGCTTGGCCCGCGACCTGATCCCCGAACTCAAGCGCATGGGAGCTCAGGGCATCGTGGAATTTCCCCTCAACAAGGTGATTGAGTAGGACGAAACGCTGTGGCGGTCTCAGCAGCGAGCCTGGACTTGCGCGCCCCAGGCCGCGGCCATCGGACCCGAACCGGAATGGGGTTGACAAACACTTGGGGCTGTAATGGAATCCACTAGGCTACCAGGCCCGTCTGCCCAGGAATTTCGGCTCACAGCATGGGAGGTCAACAAGCAAGGTGCGCTGCAAATAAGATCGAAGGATCATCGTCATGGCTGCTGAAGAAACCCTCGAACAAACCCTTTCCCAAGAGCAGAACGCCGATCCGAACTCCACCGTATTCCTGGAGGACGAGGTCGATTTTGCCACCCTTTACGAAAACAGCGTCAGCGGATTCAAGGAATTCCAGATCGTAAAGGGCACCGTCGTTGACATCAAAAAAGACTTCGTGATCGTCGATATCGGCTTCAAGTCCGAGGGCCAGATCGATGTCCACGAATTCATGGGCAGCAACGACGAGCTCAAGGTCGCCATCGGCGACGAAATCGAGGTGTTCCTCGAGGCCGTGGAGGATTCCGACGGCATCGTGGTGCTCTCCAAGGAGAAAGCCGAGAAGCTGCGCATCTGGGAGCAGGTGGGACGCGTCTTCGAGGAAGGCGGCACGGTGGAAGGCGTCATCGCCTCGCGCATCAAGGGCGGGCTGTCGGTGGACATCGGCATCAAGGCGTTTCTGCCCGGCTCCCAGGTGGATCTGCGCCCCGTGCGCAACCTGGACAAGCTGATCGGCGAGCGCTTCGAGTTCAAGATCCTCAAGTTCAACCAGAAGCGTGGCAACATCGTGCTGTCCCGGCGGGCCCTGCTGGAAGTGGACCGCGAGGAGCGCCGCAAGAAGACCTTGGCCATCCTCAACGAGGGCGTGCTGATCAAGGGCTTTGTCAAGAACATCACCGACTACGGCGTGTTCATCGACCTGGGCGGCGTCGACGGCCTGCTGCACATCACCGACATGACCTGGGGCCGCATCGTCCATCCCTCCGAGATGTTCAATATCGGGGACGAGGTGGAGGTGATGGTGCTCAAGTTCGACCGCCAGGAGGAAAAGGTCTCCCTGGGCCTCAAGCAGAAGTTCCCCAACCCCTGGGACGCGGTGGAGCAGAAATACCCCGTGGGCAGCCGCATCAACGGCCGCATCGTGAGCCTCACCGACTACGGCGCGTTCGTGGAACTGGAGGAAGGGGTCGAGGGCCTGATCCACGTCTCCGAAATGTCCTGGACGCGCAAGGTGCGCCATCCCTCCAAGCTGTTCACGATCAACCAGACCGTGGAGGCGATGGTCAAGGACCTGGATGTGGAGCGCAAGCGCATCTCCCTTTCCATCAAGGATGCGGAACCCAATCCGTGGGAAACCATCCACCTGCGCTATCCGGTGGGCAGCGTGGTCACGGGCAAGGTGCGCAACATCACCGATTTCGGCATCTTCGTGGGCCTGGAAGAGGGCATCGACGGCCTGGTGCACATTTCCGATCTTTCCTGGAGCCAACGCCAACGCAAACCCTCGGCCTTCGCCAAGAAGGGCGATGACATCGACGTGAAGATCCTGCACATCGATCCGGCCAAGGAGCGCTTGTCCCTGGGCATCAAACAGCTCTCGGACGACCCGTGGAAGGATCTGGAAGACAAGGTGCACATCAACGACGAGGTCAGCGGGCGGGTGGTCAACGTCACGGAGTTCGGCGTCTTCGTCGAGGTGACCGACGGGGTGGAGGGGCTGGTGCACATTTCCGAGCTGGACGACAACCTGCCCAAGGACAACCTGGAGCAGTTCTATCCGGTGGGCTCGGAGATCAAGGCCAAGGTCATCAAGATCGACGTGGACGAGCGGCGCCTGGCGCTGAGCCTCTCCCGCGGCGGTGATGTGGGCGTGGATGTGGGCTCCGGGGGCGAGTCGCTCAAGGGCGTGCTGGCCGGCGCGGAGGAAGTGGTCGCGGCCGTGGAAAAGGTCGCCGCCGAGCGCCTCGCCAAGGCCAAAGCACAGGCCGAGGCCAAGGAAGAGGACGCCAAGTAGGGGCTTGCGGCCCGGCGGGCGTTCCGCCCGATCCGTGCCGCGACCCAGCATGACCGGGCCGCCGGGTGGTCCGCCGTCACGCTGCGGCTGGATTCCCCCTGCGGTGCCCTGCGCTGATTTTTTCAGTGGCCCGATGCGCCGGACGCGGTTGGCCATCGCCTCGTGTCGGCGAAAGCGCTCCGGCGAACGCGATTCGCCTACGGCATCTTCTCTACTTCCAACAGATCCAACGTTCTGCTGTCCGTTGCGGCGGGGAGCGGGGGGCGAGGCCCGCCGCATGCGCCGCGGCTCCCCATCCAGCATCACCCTCCTGCGGCCGCGGGGCACTCCATGCGCAGCGACTCGTCCCCTGGTCCCGATGCACCGGCCACGCTCCAGCCCGTCCCCGAGCGCTACTGGGTGCTGGATGCGGCGTTGCCGCCGGGCGGCGAGGACCTGTGGAGCCTGTTCTGCTTCGAGCAGGGCGCCACGGGTGCCGAGACCCTGGGGGAGGATGAGACGGGTCTGCATCAGCGCCATTTCTTCGCCGCACCGCCCTGCCGGGAGGTATCGGAGCTGGTGCGGGCCTTTGCCGCAGCATATCCGGCGGCGCCGCCCCCCCACCGCGTGAACCTGGCCGACCGCGTGGTGGAGGATTGGGCGGCGGCATGGCGCTCCCACTTCGCCCCCACGCCCGTGGGCGAAACGTTGCTGGTCTGCCCGCCGTGGGACGTGCCCGCCGGGTCGGCTCGGGACGGGCGGCGGGCGCTGGTGATCAACCCGGGCCAGGGCTTTGGCACCGGCGCCCATGCCACCACCTGGCTGGCCCTGGCGCTGCTGGAGCGCCGCCTGGCCATGGGCCCTCCGCCCTCCGCGCTGCTGGACGTGGGCACCGGCTCCGGCATTCTGGCCCTGGCCGGGGGGCTGCGCGGCGTGCGCGACCTGTGGGCGCTGGACGTGGATGCGGTGGTCATGCCGGAAGTGGCCGCCAACGCCGCGCTCAACAGCCTGCCCCGGCCGCGGCGGGTGGTGGGCGGCCCGGGCTGCCTGGCGCGGGACTTTGCACTGGTCTGCGCCAACATCGTGAGCCCGGTGCTGCTGGCCGAATGCGCGCACCTGGTGCGGCGCACGGCCCCCGGCGGCACGTTGGTGCTCAGCGGCGTGCTGCAGGCCGAGCGCGCACAGGTGCTGGCTGCCTATTCGGCGGCGGGCATGGTATTGCTGGAGCAGGCCGTACGAGAGGAGTGGTGGGCCGGGCTCCTGCGTCGCTCATCCCTTTGACGGAGCATCCGCCGTGGCGACGATCAGCTTCGAAAATGCCCTGAAAAAACTGGAAGAATCCGTGCGCAAGCTGGAGGACGGCTCGCTGAATCTGGAAGAAGCCCTCAAGACCTTCGAGGAGGGCATCCAGTGGAGTCGCCATTGCCACAGCCGCCTGGCCGACGCGGAAAAGCGCGTGGAAATTCTGCTCAACGCGGACAAGGAAGAGATGACCCAGGTCGCCTTCGACCTGGGTGAGGACGAGTAGGCCCTACCCCCCGTTCTTGCGCGCCAGCACCTCGCGCATGAAGCTCAGCAGATCGTCGTGAAATTCCGGCCGCCGCAGGGCCATTTCGATGATGGCGTGCAGGTAGCCGGACTTGGTGCCCACGTCCAGCAGCTTGCCCACAAAGCGGCACACGCCCACGCGGCCCTGCTTGGCCAGGTGGTTGATGGCATCGGTCTGGGTAAACTCGCGTCCGGCCTTGATGTTGCCCCGGGTGGATTTCAGCGCCGGAAAGATCTCGCGCGTGTACAGGTAGCGTCCGAAGGCGACCAGGCGGCTGGGCTCGGTGCCCGGTGCCGGCTTTTCCACCATGGCCCGCACCTTCTCCAGTCCGCCGTCCAGGTGTACGTCCATCACGCCGTAGCGCGAGATGTCGCCATGGGGCAGCTCCTGCCCGGCAAGCACCGTGAG
>JACQHH010000054.1 GCA_016199125.1 Candidatus Lambdaproteobacteria bacterium | reverse complement strand
GGGCCATCAGGCCCGTTGGCCGGACTATCATCGGGCGATGGCGGCGCCGGGGCTGGCTGCGGTCGGCCGCTTCGGGCCACGGCACTTGGGAGGAGACCGTCTGCGGCCCGAGCCCATGGCCGGGAGCTGCCGTGAGCATCAGGTCAGGCCGATCCGGCAATGGGCGGGGCCGGACAGGGGGCGGAGCCGGACATGCGCCCGGCCCCTGTCTGATGAAACCAGTGTCCGGTCCCGCAGCATCGGGCACAGATTCGCCGTATAGCGAAGTGTCAGGGGACTCTCCCCTGACAAATCCACCAAGGGCCGAAGGCCCTTGGTGCCCGTCGATCCGGCTGCGGTTGGCAAGCCGGCCGCAGTCGCCAACACAAGAGGTTCGGGGGAACCACGGTTCCCCCGAGTTGTTTCAGTTGCTTGCGCGACAGAGTACTAGCGGAACTTGGGCCAGATCGGTTTGGCCACGGCCACTTCAGGCGGGTACACCGTTACCGGCGCGCCGTTCTGCCACTGCACGATGAGCACCACGGCCCGGTCGCGCCGCCCGTTGGGCAGGAACTTCACGCCCCCGGCGAACGCGCTGGCCGCGGCCCCGGAGGTCAGGTCCATTTTGCGGATCTCCTCGGCCACGGCGACGCGGTCGGCCTTGCCGGCGCGTTCCAGCGCTTCCTTGAGGATCCACGTCTGACCATAGTCCGTGGCGCTGTCCTGGCTCAGCCAGGGCTCGCCGGTGCGCTTCTTGAAGCGCTCGATGAGGTCTTCCTGCCCTTTGACGCCCCAGTTGGCGACGATGAACATCAGGCCTTCGAGCTGTTCGGGGCCCAGCAACTTGAGCATTTCCGGCACGCCCATGTGCGCCCCGTTGGCCACGATGGGCAGCGCTCCGCGTCCCAAACGGAACTCGTTCAGCTTCTCGATGATCAGCTTGTTGTCCGTGACCGCGGTGCTGGCCAGAATCAGAAAGCCGGGCCGCGCGGCGCGCAGGCGCTGGATCAACGGCGTCGCATCGGACAGCGGCGGCGTGTAGATCTCGTCATACACGAGGTCTAGTCCCATCTCCTTCAAGCCGCCCTCGCGGATGGGCTTGGTGTAGGACACCGGCGAGGCGGTGTTGTCCTGGAGGATGCCCGCGGTCTTGGGCCGCGACCCGGTGGCCGCCTCGGACAGGGCCACCACCGCCGGGATGGTCGTGCGCGACTGCGTGGCGGCGGTAGGCGAGGTCTGGAACACGTAGCGGTAGCCGCGGTCGGTGATCGCGTCCGAATAGGACAGGGTCAGCCACGGCAAATCCGCGCGTTCGGTCACCTCCGTGATGGCCAGGGTGAAGGAACTGAGCCAGGCTCCCATGGCGCCCACCAGCGTGGGGTCCATGGAAAGCAGCCGCTGGGCGGCGTTTTTCGCCTTCTCGGTGCTATCCCCAGCGTCCACGACCACCAGCTCCATCTTGGCGCCGCCCAGGGCTTTGATGCCGCCGCTGGCGTTGATTTCCTCGATCGCCATTTCGGCGCCCAGTTTTTTCAGGTAGCCCTGGCGGGCCCACGGGCCCGACAACGGCGCGACAAAGCCGATCTTGACCGTCCCCTGGGCCGCGGCCGGCGCGGCCAGCCCGGTGAGGGCGACGGCGATGGCGAGCAGACCTGTCGCAAGAGTGCTGAGTAAGCGGTTCATACGGTATCCCCTTCCTGTTACAGGTTGTCAGACTGTAGGGGCCGCATGGGCAGCCCCCTCGACCGAATACACCCATCACGACGTGCGCGCGCTACATCCCCAGGTAACTCTGCTGGACCCGCCGGTCGGAGACCAGCGTTTCGTGCGTGCCGGTCAGCACCGTGCGTCCCGATTCCAGCACGTAGCCGCGATCACAGGACTCCAGCGCCTCGGCCACGCGCTGCTCGACCAGCAGAATGGCCAGCCCACGCTCCTGGTGAATGTGCTGCACCACCTCGAAGATGTCGTCGGCCACCGCGGGCGCGAGGCCCAACGACGGCTCGTCGAGCATGAGAATGCGCGGCGCCGAGGCCAGTCCGCGGCCGATGGCCAGCATCTGCTGCTCCCCGCCGGAAAGCGTGCCGGCCAGTTGCCGGGTGCGGTCCTTCAGGCGCGGGAAAAGCTGGTAGATCTGCGCGATATTCTCCTCCCAGTTGGCCTTGCCGGCGGCGGTGTGGGCACCCATTTCCAGGTTTTCCAGGACGGTCATGGAGCTGAACACCTGCCGCCCCTCCGGGACGTGGGCCAGGCCCAGGTGCGCGCGCCGCGCCGGCGGAACGGCCAACAGATCGGCGCCGTCCAGGGTGATGCGCCCGCTTTCCACGGGCACCGTGCCCGAGATGGACTTGAAGAGCGTGGTCTTGCCCGCGCCATTGGGCCCCACCACGGCAACGAATTCGCCCTGGCCCACTTCCAGCGACACCTCGCTGAGCGCCCGCAACCCGCCATAGGACACCTGAAGCTTCTCAATTTTCAACACGATCCATCCACCTCTTGCCGAGATAGGCCTCGATCACCTGCGGCTCGCGCGTCACCTGCTCGGGCTTGCCCTGGGTGACCTTGCGGCCGTGGTCCAGCACGATGAAATCGTCAGCCAGGCGCACCATCGCGTGCATGGTGTGCTCGATGATGACGATGGTCAGGCCCTGCTTGTTGAGCTTCTGCAGCACCTCGAGCAGATCGTTGGTCTCGTGGTGCGACAGCCCCGCCAGGGTCTCGTCCAGCAGCACCAGGTGTGGGCGGGAGGCCAGGGCGCGGGCCAGTTCCATCAGCCGCCGCTCCTTGTTGGTGAGCACGCCGGCCAGCACGTCGGCCCGCTCCACCAGGCCCACGCGGTCCAGTGCGTCCATGGCCAGGCCCTGGGCCTCCCGATCGCTCCTGGCGGCGACGAAGGCGCCCACCATGGCGTTCTGCAGCACCGACATGCGCGGAAACGTGCGCACCACCTGGAAGGTGCGCCCGATGCCCAGGCGGCACACCTGGTTGGGCTTCAGCCCCACCAGCGAGCCGCCCTTGAACAGAATTTCGCCATGGTTGGGCCGCAGAAAGCCGTTGAGCACGTTGAACAGGGTCGTCTTGCCCGAGCCGTTGGGGCCGATCACGCCCTGCAGCCGCCCGGCGGCAATGCTGAAATCGATGTCTTGCAGCGCCTGCAGTCCACCGAAGGAGCGCGACAGGTTGCGCACTTCCAGCAGCGGCTGGCCGTTGGAATTCGGCGTCTCGGCCGCGGCGGCCGGCGTGACGGTGATGCGTTGGGCGGGCCGCAGCGTGGCATCGGCGCCGATGCCCAGGGCCGCCCGCGGCTGGATGCGCCCGCTGGCCACCAGCCAGTCGCGCACGCGCCAGTACAGGCCCTCGGGGGCCATGAGGATCACCAGGATGATCGCCATGCCGTACACGACGCCCTGGATGCCCGGCAGGATGTGGCCCAGCTCCCCGTGCAGCGTCTCGGCCAGTGGCACCAGGATCGCCCCGCCGATGACGGGCCCCCACAGTGTGCCCACGCCGCCGAACAGGGCCAGCACCAGCGCCTGGGCCGAGACCAGCACGCCGAACACCGTGGGCGGCGTGACCACCAGCAGCACCAGCGCATACATCCCTCCGGCCGCCGAGCCGAAGGCCCCGCTGAGCATGATCGCCAGCAGCTTCCAGCGCAGGGAATTGATCCCCGCGGCTTCGGCCGCGGGCTCGTTCTGCTTGATGGCCAGCAGGGAAAGTCCGAAGCGGGAACGCTCCACGCGCAACGAGATCAGCATGGCCAGCACGAGCAGCACCACGGACAGCAGGATGTACGTGCGCTGGCTGGCGAACTGCATGTAGAGCACCGGCTGTTCGCGCTTCATGGGCAGCGGCACCTCCTGGTAGCCCAGGTACTCGAAGATGTAGAGCAGGGCCAGGGGATAGGCCAGCATGGCCAGCGCAAAGTAGTGGCCGCGCAAGCGGAAGGTGGGATACCCGATGATCAACGCGCCCAGCGTGCCCACCGCTATGCCCAGGGGAATGCCCAGCCAGGGCGTCAGGTCGAACTTCACCAGGGCCAGGGTCACGGTATACGCCCCCAGGCCCCAGAACGAGGCATGGCCGAAGGAGATCATGCCGCTGTAGCCGCTGAGGGTGTTCCAGGACAGACCCATCACCGTCCACAGCAGCATGAGGGTGATCATGAGCTGGTAGTACTGGTTCTCGATGCTGAAGCCGACGACCAGGTACGCCGCGGCCACGGCGGCCACGGCCGCATAGGGAGATCGCAGGAGGCTGGGCATGGCCTACATCCTCTCCACAGAGCGGCCGAACAGCCCCTGGGGCCGGAACAGCACGATCAGCAGGAACACCACGAAAATGGCGGTGTTCTGCAATTGGATGGGCAGCACGAGCGTGGACAATTGCTGCACCAGCCCCACCGTCATGCCCCCCCAGAAGGCGCCCATGATGCTGCCCAGGCCGCCCAGCACGACCCCGGTGTACATGATGATCACGAATTCCAGCCCCACATAGGGCTGGAAGGGATAGTACATGGCCACCAGGCCCCCGGCGATGGCCGTGACGGCGATGCCGATGGCGAAGGCCAGGCGGTGCGCCCGGTTCACGTCGATACCCATGTAGATCGCGGCATCGGGATTGTCGGCCGCCGCGCGCAGCGCCTTGCCATACCCCGAGCGATTCATGAACAGGTACAGCACCAGCGCCACGCCCAGGGCCACGCAGAAGGCCACCATGCGCGACTTGTTGAAGAACACCGGCTCGATGAACCAGGCCTCGTTGGAAAGCGGCGTGCGGATCGACTGCGGCCAGGAGCCGAAGATCAGCAGCCCGCCGTTTTGCAGCACCAGCGCGATGCCCAGGGTAAGGATGAGCTGGGCGTAGTGACCCTCGGCCTCGGCGCCCTGGGCGGCCGTGCCGGAGACACGCGCCAGCAGCAGCCAGTGCAGGAACCAGGCGATCACGAACACGATGGGCCCGGCCAGGAACGCGGCCACGATGGGTCCGAAGTACACGCCGAAGACCGCGCCCACCCCGAGATAGGTGAACGCGTAGAATGCGGCGTACATGCCCAGCATGAGGAAGTCGCCCTGGGCAAAATTGATCACTCGCATCACGCCGAAGATCAGGCCCAGACCCACGCACATCAGGGCATAGGTGCCGCCGACCATGATGCCGGTGGCCAGGGTCTGCAGCAGATTTTCCAGCCAGAGCGGGTAGGGGGACATGGAGTGGGCTTGCTCCCGACGGATACGCAAGGCGTTGAACTGCTCAAGCCGCACCGCCGCGCAATTGCGGGGGGACCGGCGGCCGGGTGTTGCGGTCCCGCGGGATGCCGGCCGTGCACCGCCTACCGGGCGGCACGGTGTACGGCTGCTCGTCCGGGCCATGCCCTGCTCGCCGGCCCGGGTTTCGGCGCGCGGGAGACGCCGCCAGTGGAGCCTCCACCTGGGCACAGGTTATCGCCGGATGGTTCTGCGCGGTGCGGCTGAACCGGGGCTGACGCCGCGCACGTTCGCCGGGGCGATCTGCGCGACATCCGCGGAATGGCCGGCAACGACGCGCAACGGCCGGCGTGACTTGGTATGGTCTCTCCCCAAAGCATAAAGAAATGAAGGACGTAGCGGTCTCCCTATCAGGACTGCCGGGGACCTGTCAATCATCGCCGGGCCTGCGATTCCGCCGCTCTGGGTGCATCGCATGCCGCCCGCGTCCTCCGTGCCGGGAAGGGGCGCCGATACGATGGCCTGCGCCGGACGCCGCGGTGGCGCCGCAGGCGGGGGTCCGCGCGACGTGTGGGCCGCGGGAGTCCTTCCGCGAGTTGCCATTCGCCGCCCCGCAAGAGTAATTAGGGTGCGGGACGCGCCCGGCACACGATGCCGGTGGTTGGCCGCGCAGCCCCCAAGATGCCGCAAGTTCCGTCCATGAATTCCGGCCGCGGCGGATAACCGGGATGCCCCGCATGCTGAACAGCGAGACCGCATACGACGTGCTGGTGGTGGGGGGCGGCAACGCCGGCCTGTGCGCCGCCATCACGGCGCGGGAGGCGGGCGCACGCGTGCTGCTGGTGGAACATGCGCCCCAGTCCATGCGCGGCGGCAACAGCCGGCACACGCGCAACCTGCGCGCCATGCACGCCACACCGACTGCCGTGCTCACGGAGGCCTATGCGGAGCAGGAATACTGGGACGACCTGCAGCGCGTGACCGGAGGGCAGACGGACGAAGGTCTGGCGCGCACGGCCATCCAGGCATCGGCCCAGGTGGCGCCCTGGATGGAGGCGCGCGGCGTGCGCTTTCAGCCTTCGCTCAAGGGCACGCTCAATCTCTCCCGTACCAACGCCTTTTTCCTGGGCGGGGGCAAGGCGCTGGTCAATGCCTATTACCGCACGGCCGAGCGTCTGGGCGTACAGGTGCTCTACGACACGCAAGTCACCGCCCTGACGCTGCGCAATGGCGCGGTGCATGAGGCCGTGATGATCAGCCAGGGCTTTCCCGCGGTCGTGCGGGCCAGGGCCGTGGTGGCCTCGGCTGGAGGCTTCCAGGCCAATATCGGCTGGCTCAAGCAGTACTGGGGCGAGGCCGCTGAGAACTTCCGCATCCGAGGCACGCCTTATGCGCAGGGGGGCGTGCTGAAGAGCCTGCTGGAGCAGGGCGTGGCCTCCGTGGGCGATCCGACCCAGTGCCATGCCGTGGCCATCGACGCCCGCGCGCCCAAGTTCGATGGAGGGATCGTCACCCGGCTCGACTGCGTGCCGTTCAGCATCGTCGTGGACCGCGACGGGCAACGCTTCTACGACGAGGGCGAGGACGCCTGGCCCAAGCGCTATGCCATCTGGGGGCGTTTGGTGGCGCAGCGGCCGGGGCAGATCGCCTACTCCATCATCGACGCCAAATCCGAGCGGCTCTTCATGCCCTCGGTGTTTCCGGCCATCCGCGCCGGGAGCATCGGCGAGTTGGCGACCCGGCTGGGGTTGGATGCGGCGGTGCTGGAGCAGACCGTACGGCGCTTCAACGCGGCGGTGCGGCCGGGGCATTTCGACAGCCAGCAACTGGACGGTTGCGCCACCGAGGGGCTGCATCCGTCCAAGAGCCATTGGGCGCGGGCCATCGACACGCCGCCGTTCCTGGCCTATCCGCTCTGCCCGGGCATCACGTTCACCTACCTCGGGGTGAAGGTGAACGCGCGCGCGCAGGTGGTATTGGAAGATGGCCGACCCGTGGCCAATCTCTTCGCCTCGGGCGAGATCATGGCGGGGAATATCCTGGGCAAGGGCTACCTGGCCGGCTTCGGCATGACCATCGGCACGGTGTTCGGACGCATCGCCGGCACGGAGGCGGCCGCCCATGCACGAGGCTGAAACCCGCGCCACCGCCCGGCGCGCCATGGAAATCTGCAACGCGTGCCGCTATTGCGAGGGCTACTGCGCCGTGTTTCCGGCCATGGAGCTGCGCCGGACGTTTACCGACGGCGACCTGGATTATCTGGCCAACCTGTGCCACGACTGCCGCGGCTGCTACTACTCCTGCCAGTACGCGCCGCCCCACGAGTTCGGCGTCAACCTGCCGCGCACCTTTGCCGAGCTGCGCCAGGTCACCTGGGTGGAGCATGCCTGGCCGCGGGCCGGTGCGCGGCTGTTTGCCCGCAACGGGCTGGTCGTGGCCCTGGCGGCGGCGCTGGGCGTGGCGCTCGTGCTGCTGCTGACCATGGCCTTGCAGCCCGCTGACGTGCTGTTCGGGGTGCATCGCGCGCCGGGCGCCTTCTACGTGGTGATCCCTATGGCCGCCATGGTGGCCGTGGCCGGCGTGACCTTCGGCTTCGCGCTGCTGGCCATGCTGGCGACGGTGGTGCGCTTCTGGCGGGCCACGGGCTCCGGCGGCTTGCCCCGCGGGCGCCCGCTATTGCGGGCCCTGGGCGATGTGCTGACCCTGCGCAACCTGGGCGGCGGCGGGCAGGGCTGCAACGATGTGGACGAGGGCTTCTCCCAGACCCGGCGCTGGCTGCATCACTGCCTGTTCTACGGCTTCGGCCTGTGCTTTGCGTCCACCACGGTCGCGGCGGGCTACGAGCACCTGCTGGGGCTGCGCGCGCCCTATCCGTTCTGGAGCTGGCCCGTGGTGCTGGGCACCCTGGGGGGTCTGGGCATGGTGATCGGGACGATCGGACTGTTCGCGCTGAAGCTAGCCGGCGACGCGGCGCCGCGCGCACCGCGCCTGCTGGGCGCCGACGTGGCGCTGCTGGCCCTGTTGGGCATGACCGCCGCCACGGGGCTCGTGCTGCTGGCGCTGCGCGCCACGGGGGCCATGGGTGTGCTGCTGGCCGTGCACCTGGGCTTCGTCTTGGCCCTGTTTCTGGCGATGCCCTACAGCCGCTTTATGCACGGGGCCTTCCGCGCGGCCGCGCTGCTGCGCAACGCCATGGAACACGAGCCCACGGACGCCCGGTAACGGCAAGGCAACGCGTGACCTCGTGTCATGAAGTGTCATGGAATGGGACGGGGCTCCACCCACGCATCGATGCTGCGTGGGTGGGACAGCGGGGTCGCGCCGAGCCCGTCCGCCAGGGGCCGGACTCCGCGCGGGGCGAGGTCAGTTCTTAATCGGCATCCACTTGCCGTTCTCGAACTGCACGAAGCGCAGGGGCAGCAGCGCCACGTTGCTCTTCTCGAAGTTCATGGTGCCGTTCACGCCGGGAAAGTTGCCCAGCTCCCGGAGGCCTTTCTGGATGCCCTCCTTGGAATAGCCTCCTTTTTCGATCGCGGCGGCGAACAGGCGCACCGCATCATAAAAATAGGGACCGTAGAGGTCGGGGTCCTTGCCGTAGCGCTTCTTGTAGCGTTCGATGAAGGCCTTGACCTGGGGCGCATTCTCGTCCCAGCGTGGCGAGCCGCTGATGAAGCCATTGGCGGCCGGGCCGGCGATTTCCGCGAAGGCCTGGTTCTGCGGCGCGCCCATGCTCATGAACCGGGTCTTGATGCCCAGCTCCTCGGACTGCCGCACGATCAGCCCCAGCTCGCCGTAGTAGGCATACGCCACCAGCAGCGGCGGATTCGTGGCCCGGATGCGGGTGAGCTGCGAGCGGAAGTCGCGTCCACCCTTTTCGCTGATCTCTTCGGCCAGGATCTCGCCGCCGAGCTTCTTGAATTCGGCGCTGAAGATCTCGCCCAGTTGCTTGCCCCAGGCGCTGTTCTCGTAGATCAGCGCGGCCTTCTTGATGCCCAGCTTGTGGATGGCGTATTCGGCGATGATGCGCTCTTCGTCGTCCGCCAGCGGGTAGTTGCTGAACACGGTGGGGCCCGCCGTGCGGATCAGCGGGGTGATCGCGCCCACGGTGATCATGGGCGTATTGGTTTCCTTGGAAATTGGAAATTGCGGCACGATGATGTGCGTCATGGTGGAGATGATGGCCGGCACCTTCTCCACTTCGACGAGGCGACGAAACTCCGCGACGCCTTCCTTGGGCGAGGCCTTGCTGTCGGCCAGCACCAGCTTGATGGGCCGGCCATTGACGCCGCCGGCGGCGTTGATCTCTTCCTCGGCCAGGACCGCCCCGGCGTTGAAGTCGGCGCCGTAGTCGGCGGCCGTGCCGGTCATGGGCAGAATGATGCCGATGCGATAGGGCTCGCCCTTGGCCATCTGGGCCTGGGCGCCAACGGGCGCCAGCCACAGGGCCGCGGCGAGCAGCGTGACGAGCAATCCACCGATGCGTTGCATAAGGTGCCTCCTCCTAGTTGACCTGTGATGTTCGATTGCTGAGATAGACTTGCCTCAGCACATCCTCCCCACGGTAGTTCTCCACCGGGCCGTGACTGATCAATTCCCCGGCGCGAATCACGAACACCGTGTCCGCCACGCGCAGCACCTGCTGCGCCTGCTGCTCGACGATGAGCACCGATGTGCCCAGCTCCTCGCGAATGGCGCTGATGGTATCGAAAATTTGCGTTACCAGCTTGGGCGCCAGGCCGATGGACGGCTCGTCGATGAGCAGCAGGCGCGGGCGCAGCATCAGCGCCATGGCAAACGCGAGCATCTGCCGTTCGCCCCCGGAGAGGGCGCCAGCCTTCTGCGTGCGGCGCTCGCTCAGCACGGGAAAGGCCTGCAACGCCGACTCGCGGCGCTGCGCCAGCACGGCGGAGGGCAACGTGTAGCCGCCCATGCGCAGGTTTTCCTGCACGGTAAGCTCGCGGAACACGCGCGCGCCCTGCGGCACGAAGGCCAGTCCCGCGGCGATATTGTGCACCGGCGACAGGTGGCTTACGTCGCGCCCGTCGAAGGTGATGCGTCCCTGACGCTCGCGCACCAAGCCGAAGATGCTGCGCAGCACGGTGGATTTTCCGGCGCCGTTGGGACCGATCACCGCGGCGATGGAGCGGTCGCGCAGCGTGAGGTCGACGCCGAAGAGCACCTGCTTCTTGCCGTAGAAGGCGTTGAGTTTCTCGACGGTCAACATGGCGCGCTCAGGACGAAATGCCAAGGTAGGTGTGCATGACCGAGACGTTGTGGCGCACCTCCTCGGGCACGCCTTCGGCGATTTTCTCCCCCTGGTGCATGACCACCACCCAGTCCGAGAGGCGCATCACGATCTCCACGTTGTGCTCAATGAGCAGGATCGTCTTGCCCGCATCCACCAGCCTCCGGATGCGCCCGCAGAAGTCCTCCACCATGCCGGGGCTGAGTCCGGCCGTGGGTTCGTCGAGCAGTAGCAGCTCGCCTTCGGTGGCCAGCAGGCGCCCCAGGCCCAGCAGCTTCTGTTGGCCGTAGGACAGTTGCTCGGCCAGGGATTCCTCGTGGCCGGCCAGGGTCAACTGCTCCAGCAGCCCTCGGGCGCGCGCCTCGTTCTCGCGGTTGGCGGCCTTCAGCCGCGCGCCGCCCAGCAGCGAGGCGAGCAGGCTTTCGCCGCGCTGCTGGGGAATGGCCGCCGCCACGTTGTCCAGCGCGCTGAGCCGGCTGAACAGGCGCAGATCCTGGAAGCTGCGCGCGATGCCGGCGCGGGCGATCTTGTGCGGCGGCAGCCCGTCGATGCGCCGCCCGCGGAACAGGATGTGCCCGCTGTCCGCCCCGAGGTTGCCCGTGATCAGGTTGAACACCGTGGTCTTGCCGGCGCCATTGCCGCCGATCAGGCTGGTGATGGAGCCGGCCTGCACCGAGAACGACAGCTCGTGCACCGCGCGCAGCCCGCCAAAGGACTTGGAGAGGTCTTCCAGCACGAGCAGCGGGCTGTTTGAGGATGGGGAGGTGCTCATTTCAGCACGTCCTGGTATTCGCCGATGAGGCCCTGGCGGCGGAAGCGCGTGAAGAACACCAGCAGCAATCCATAGGAGATCTGGCGAATCTGCGGGGCGATCAGGGCCGGGATGGGCAGGAACTTCATGGCCTCGGGCAGCAGGATCAGCAGCACGGCCGCCAGCACCGAACCATTGAGGCTGCCCGTGCCGCCCACGATGACAATCGTGATGATGAAGATCGACTCGTCCAGGGCGAAGGCCACCGGGTCGATGGCCGTGATCGAATACGTGTAGAGCGTCCCGGCGGCCGCGGCGAAGATGGCGGAAAAAATGAAGATCGAGAACTTGATGCGATAGACGCTCTTGCCCAGCGAGGAAACGGCGGTCTGATCCTCCCGCACGGCCCGCAGCAGCCGCCCGAATGGCGAGCGCGTCACCCGCAGCGCCAGCACATAGCACACCACGGCCAGCGCCACCGCCAGCAGGAACTTTTCCAGGCTCGTGTTGAAAGTGAAACCAAACAACTGCGGATGCGGCACGCCCCACAGTCCGTTGGGGCCCCCGGTGAGTTCCAGGTTCATGAACAGGCTGTAGATGATACTCTGAAATCCCATCGTGGCGATGAGGAAGTACTCGTTGCGCAGACGCAGCGCCGGCAGCGCCACCACCAGTGACACGGCCACGCCCCCGGCGGCGGACAGCAGCGTGGTCAGCAGCAGGTCGTGCGTGAAGTTCAGCGCCAGCAGGGCCGTGATGTAGGCGCCGATGCCGTACATGCCGGCCTGGGCGATGGAAATCAGGCCCGTGTAGCCCACCAGCAGATTGAGCGAGATCGCCAGCGTGGCATAAAGCGCCATCAGGTTGCCGATATAGATTACGTAGTCCATGTCGCCATTACGCCGCGGGGCCCCGTTCGCCGAACAGGCCGCTGGGGCGAAAGAGGAGCATCAGGATCAGGATGCCGAACGAGATGGCCAGTTGCCACTTCGACTCGATCTTCCAGATTGCCACGTTCTGCACCACGCCCAGCACGAAGCCCCCCGCGGCGGCGGCGCCCACGTTGCCCAGCCCTCCGATGATCATGGCCACGGTCGCCATGAGCATGATGTCGAAGCCCATGTTGAAATCGATGATGCCCACGTTGAGCCCGATCAGCAGCGAGCTGATGCCCACCAGCCCCGAGCCCACGATGAAACTGATGTGCCGCAGCCGCCGGGACGGCATGCCCACCACCTCGGCCAACTCCGCATCGCTGCCCATGGCCCGGATGGCGATGCCCAGGCGCACGAAGCGGAAGAACACCCACAACAGCAGGGCCAGCACCACGGTGAACACGATGATCTGGAGCTGCGGGCCCGTGGTGTAGATGGGCCCCAGCCGGTAGATCGTGGCGCTGCCGCCCGGGGAAAGCACGGTGGGGTTGGAGCCCCAGACGATGGCCGTGAGGTTGGTGAGAATGATCAGCACGCCGAAGGACGAGATCATGGCCACGAAGGGCGATACGTTGCCCGCCTTCATGGGCTCGTAGAGCACCATGTTGATGCCCACGCCCATCAGCGCCGCCACCAGCGCCGCGGTGGCGAACCCGGCGGCAAGGCCCAGGCCCAGCGTGACCATCACCGTGTAGCCGGCAAAGGCCGAGACGGTGTACACGCCGCCGTGGGCGAAGTGGAACACGCGGCTGGCGGTGAAGATCAGCGCAAAGCCCAGGGCGATCAAGGCATACACACTTCCCGCCACGATGCCGTTGAAGACGAACTGGGACAGAACGCTCATCGCGCGCCCGCCGCGATCGTGTGCCGCAGGGTGCCGATGCCCTCGATGGTCACTTCCACATGGTCGCCCACCTGCATCTGGCCGATGCCCTGGGGCGTGCCCGTGAGGATCAGATCGCCCGGCAGCAGCGTCATCACATGGGAGAAGTAGCTGACCATGTCCTCCACCGGGAAGATCATGTCGCTGGTGTTGGTCTTCTGACGCACCACGTCGTTGACGGTGAGCACCAGGTCCAGCGCATGGGCGTCCAGTTCGGTTTCGATCCAGGGGCCCATGGGGCAGAACGTGTCGAAGGACTTGGACTCGCACAAATGCAGCAGGTTGCCGCCGATCACCTGGATGTCGCGCGCCGTGACATCGTTGACGCAGGTGTAGCCCAGCAGGCAATCCAGCACCTCGCCGGGCGGCGTGCGGTGCATGGGCTTCTTCACCACCACGGCCAGCTCGCCTTCGTACTCCAGCCGCTTGGATTCGGGCGGATACACCACGGCCTGGCCCGGGCCGATCAGCGCGCTGGGGGGCTTGAGGAAAAACACCGGCGTCTCGGGGACGGGCAGGCCCACCTCCTTCAAGTGGCCATGGTAGTTGGCCCCACCGGCGACGATCTTGGTCGGCTCGCAGGCGGCCAGCATCTGCAGCGCATCCAGGGCGTGCACCGTGCGCGTGGTCTTAATCCCGTTGTAGGGCAGGCCGGCGATCTCGCGCACGCGGTCGCCTTCGATGACGCCGTAGCGGGCGGCTTTGGCGGCCGGGTCCCAGTATCTGGTGATCCTCACGGTCCCTCTCCTTACGGTTTACCGCGGCCGCCGGGCGACTTCGCCGCGGACGCCAGGGCCTCGGGATTGACGACGTTGATGGGCTGGCCCGACAAGAAGCCCAGCACATTGTCGATGCTGCGGCCGATCATGCGCTGCGAGGCGTCGCTGGTGTTCCAGCCGGCCACGGGCGTCATCACCACGTTCTCCAGGCTCAGCAACGGATGCCCGGCCGGCAGCGGCTCCTGCGCAAAGACGTCCAGACCGGCCCCGGCCAGCCGGCCGTTGCGCAGGGCGTCCAGCAACGCGCCCTCGTCCACCAGGCCGCCGCGGGCCGTATTGATGAAGATGGTGCCGGCCTGCATGCGCGCGAACTGGGGGGCGCCGAGCATGTTGCGTGTGGCCTCGTTGAGCCGCACGTGCAACGAGATCACCTGCGCGCGGGCCAGCACCTCGTCAAGGGACACCGCCGTGGCGCCCACCGCGCGGGCGCGCGCCGGATCGTTGTTGCGCGACCACGAGAGCACCTGCATGCCCAGCGCCCGCGCCAATGGCGCCAGCTCGCTGGAGATGCCGCTCAGTCCGATGATGCCCAAGGTCTTGCCGCCCAGCTCGATGCCCTGCCGGGCCGCCCACTGGCCCTGGCGGATGGTGCGGTCCTGGAGCGCCACATGCCGCGCCACGGCAAACATCAGCGCCAGGCACTGCTCGGCCACGGCGCGGTTGGAGCTGCCCACCACATTGGCCACCGCCACGCCGCGCGCCGTGGCTTCGACCACGTCCACATCCTCCACGCCCGTTCCGGAGATGCAGACCATGCGCAGCCTGTCCGCGGCCCGCAGCACGGGCGCCGGAAAGCGGGTGAAGGCCGGACGAAAGGAAAGCACCACGTCGGCGGGGCGCACGCGCGCAGTCAGCTCGGCCTCGTCAGCCGGACGGGTGGAATGCAGGTGCACCTGGGCCACGGCCTGGAGCCGCGCCAGCTCGGGGGATGCGGCAAAGGCTCCATTGATATCGTCGGGGACGACGACCATGGGCTTTGCACCGCTGTGGACATCGCGCATGGGAAGGTGCGCTCCATCTGCTGGGAAAAATTCAACCGGGAAAAGCCCTGCGTGCTGCGGTCCGTGGGACGCGCATGAGGGATTGCCACGCGGATCATTGTCTGATTGGCTCTCGTTGTCAAGGCGGCGCGGGCGCCCTCGATGGAGGCCGGGGAAGCCCGCTGGCGGCGCACTTTCTGCCTGGCGCCGCGCCCCGCGCGGCAACGCGCCGCGCCGGGTGCAGTGTCGGCTTGTGCAAGGGCCCTCACGCGGATAAGTAATTGGTGCGGGGGAGGGTCAACCATCCCGTCCGCCACGCCGCGACATGCAGTGAGGAACCATGAGCGAAAACGGCAGCCAGGACTTTCAAACCCTGCACGAGATTGTGCGCGCCGCGCGCCTGAACCTGGGCCAGGGGCCCTGGGATTTCCTGATCGGAGGCACCGAAACCGAAACCACGCTCAGGCGCAACCGCCGCGCGCTGGATACCATGGCCTTCCGGCCGCGCGTGCTGCGCGACGTGTCGCAGGTGGACGTGGCGGCGAGCCTGTTTGGGCGCAAGGTGCGCATGCCCGTGTTTCTGGCCCCGGTGGGGACCATGGAGTCTTTCGATGCCGGCGGTGCCGCGGCGTCGGCCAGGGCCGCCGGGGCCTATGGCATTGCGCAGATGCTCTCCTCCGCCACGCAGCCCGACCTGGAGGCCGTGGCCGCCGCCGCGCCGGACAACCTGCGCATCTTCCAGTTCTATGTGCCGGGCGAGGGGCCAGGCATCGCGGAGGCGGCGCGGCGCGCCCAGCGGAACGGCTACAGCGCGTTCTGCCTCACCGTCGACACGCAGGTCTACAGCCGCCGGGAGCGCGACCTGGCCAAGCGCCACATGAAGGAGTGGCGGCCGCCGCCGAGCATTTTGGAGGGCCAGGCCAGGCTGAACTGGGACGACGTCAAGCGTTTCAAGGATTCCCAATCCTTGCCGCTGGTGCTCAAGGGCATCGCCACCGCCGAGGATGCGGCCCTGGCCTGCGAGCACGGGGTGGACGTGGTCTACGTCTCCAACCACGGCGGGCGGCAGTTGGACCACGGCCGCGGGTCGCTGGAAGTGCTGCCGGAGATTCTGGATGCGGTGCAGGGCCGGGCGAGGGTCTTCTTCGATGGCGGCGTCGTGCGCGGCAGCGACATCGTCAAGGCCATCGCGCTGGGGGCCGATGCCGTGGGCATCGGGCGCATGCAGTGCTTCGGCCTGGCCGCGGCGGGATCGGCGGGGCTGGTGCGCGCCCTGGAACTGCTGGAGGATGAGGTGCGTCGCTGCCTCGGGCTGCTGGGCGTGCGCGGCTGGGAGATGCTTGACAAGAGCTATCTGCACCCGGCCGTATCCGTGACCGAACCCCATGTCACCAGCGCGTTTCCCCTGCTGGATCTCGACGAGAGCGGCTATTGAGGCCGGCCGGCGGCGCGGCCCGCGGATGGCGTCCGGGCCGCGCCCTCAGGGCAGCGGCAGCAGCACGCCGCGCGGATTGACCTCGCGGCGCAGGA
Organism: Candidatus Lambdaproteobacteria bacterium; assembly: GCA_016199125.1. Lineage (GTDB taxonomy): Bacteria > SAR324 > SAR324 > SAR324 > JACQKK01 > JACQHH01. Next base: position 1,644 of record JACQHH010000054.1, on the reverse strand, counting down.
TCTCCAGCTCTTCCCGGGTGGGCGGCACGGTCTGGGGCACGTCGCGCAGATCGCCCAGGTCGAAGCCCGTGGCTTCCTGCAGGGCATCGGCCCGCACGCCCGGATGGATGGAGCGCACCACGGCGCGGCCCGCCGCCTTGTCGAAACCGAAGATGCACTTGGGCGTCACCACCAGCTCCGGTCCGCCGTGCGGCAGACCCAGCTTGGCACGTCCTGCGCTTCCGCCCGGATAACCCACCCCCGCCACATAGTCCACGTGCTGCACGAAATTACGGTGCTCGTGGTGGGGCATCATGATCACCTCGCGGCCGAACACGGCCATATGTTCCGGGATCAGGATGGGGCCCACCAGCCGCACCTTGGGCCGTGCCGGGTCGCCCACGCAGACGCTGTTCAGATTGCCCTCCACGTCCACTTGCACCCCGGCGCTGAACCCGAAGTCGATGTCGCCGCGCCGCAGGGCATACTGGCCCGGGTAGTCCATGAGCTGCGACTCGCAGCTCAGGCGCAGCAGGGCCGGGTCGAATTCCGCCGCGGGCAGCGCGGTGAGCTCCTGCAGGTTGGGGTTGATCAGCCAGCCGGCCAGCACCAGGGTCAGGTTGGGCGCGTGGGTGCGCCGGGCCAGCTCCATGGCGGCCAGGGGGATGCCCGTGGCATACAGCGCGGCCGGGCCGCCGGTGGCCAGCCCCGTGAAGCCCACTTCGCCATCCTGGATGGTGCGGGCGATGGTCACGGCCAGCAGCTCGTGCAGGGTACAGTGGGCGGCGGTCATAGCAGGGTCTCCGGATCGCGCAGCGCCAGCAGCCGCGGCGTGCCGATGCGCTCCAGATAGGCCATGTGGTCCGCCGGCGCCAGGACGTATTCGTCCAGGTAGGCACGGAAGGATTCATCCGAGGCCGATGCCTCCACATAGGCCGCGAAGTGCGCCTCGTCGGTGAGCGTCGCCCCGTGCACGGGCGTCGGGTGGGCGCCCCAGGGCACCTCCACGATGGCGCTGGTGCGAAAGGCGGGCACCTGGTTCAGGTGTGCCCGCGCCTCGATGTAGCCCGGTTCCACCACGCGCTCCACCGTGACGATGAGGCGCTCGCATGCGCGCGAGAGGGTCACGTCCAGGCTCTGCGGCAGCGCGTGCCGGGCGGGCACCAGCACGTTGCCGTAGCGGTCGCCGGCGATGGCATGCAGCACCACCACGTCGGGGTCGGCGGGCGGAATGGCCGCGATCGTGCGCCCGGTCAGCGGGCAGGGAAACTCCTTGATGTCCGCGTTGCGGCGCACGATGTCCGTGCCGCCCAGGAACAGCGCCGGCCAGAAGGTGAGGTTCTCCTGGTTGGCACGGAAACGATCCCAGGCGATCATCTCGGGATAGTCCACCACTTCCAGCGCGCCGCGCTCCACCAGCCGGCGGAAGTTTTGGGCCAGGCCGAATTTTTCCAGCCCCACGTAGGACGTTTCCACCCGCCGCAGGCAGCCCGCGCCGGCCAGCAGATCCAGCTCGATGCCGTTGGCCACCCCGACGATGGTCAAGTCGCGCCGCCCCTGGCGGATCAGCTCGCGCACGAAGGCCATGGGGTGCTGGTACACCGCAAAACCACCAAGGGCGACGCGCATGCCGTCCCGCACCATGCCCGCGGCCTCGGCCAGCGG
>JACQHH010000051.1 GCA_016199125.1 Candidatus Lambdaproteobacteria bacterium | reverse complement strand
TGCTCTACGCCCTGGCGCGCGACTATCCGGCCCGTGGGGGCAAGCGCTTCCGGCCCGCGCTGCTGCTGCTGGCCACGGCGCTGGCGGGGGGCGATCCGGCCCAGGCCCTGCCCTCGGCCGTGGCCCTGGAAATGTTCCAGAACTTCGCGCTGGTGCACGACGACATCGAGGACGATTCGCTGCTGCGCCGGGGCAAGCCCGCGCTGCACCGCCAGCACGGCGTCCCCCTGGCGCTCAACGCGGGCGACGTGCTGTTCGGCCTGGTCTACGAGGTGCTGCTGGACAACGAGGCGCTGCTGGGCGCGCAGCGGGCGCTGGCCGTGCAGCGGCGCTTTGCCCAGGTGTTCCGCCGCACCTTCGAGGGGCAGGCCATGGACATCGGCTGGGTGGCCCGCAACCATCTGCCCACGCGCCAGGAATTCGAGGTGATGATCCGCCACAAGACCGGCTGGTATTCCGGGCGCGGGCCCTGTGAAATCGGCGGCTTCATCGGCGGAGCCGGCGCGGCGCTGCTGGGCCTGCTGGGGGATTTCGGCGAGCGGCTGGGCATCGGCTTCCAGGTGCGCGACGACCTGCTCAATCTCACCGCCGACAGCGCCGATCTGGCGCCGGGCGTGGTCTCGGGAGGCTATGGCAAGGAACGCGGCGGCGACATCGCCGAAGGCAAGCGCACCCTGATCGTGATCGAGCTGCTGGAGCGCCTCGACCCCGCCGGGCAGGGCCGCCTGCGCGAGATCCTCATCAGGCCCGCCGCCGCGACCACCCCCGACGACATCGCCTGGGCCATCGACCAGGCCCAGCGCTGCGGCGCGCTGGAGGCGGTGGCCGCCCATTGCCGCGCCCTGGGGCTGCAGGCCCGGGCCATGCTGGAGGCGCTGCCCGCCACCCCCCAGCGGGCGCTGCTGCAGGCCCTCACCGACTACCTGGTCGAATCGCGCACCGCCTGAGCGACGGGGTGCCGGCCGCCGCCGCGGCCCGCGGCCGAGCCTCCCCCGACCGCAGGCCGGATCGCCCGCGGCATGGAGATCGCGCCGCGCATCGGCTAGAATTCCCTCACACGCAACAGGCAGGCCGCACGCATCGCCGGCCGAGGGGAGCGGGTCATGGCCAATCAGCAATGGATGCTCACCGTCATCAAGCTGATCTTTGCCGGCGCGGGCATCGTGGCCGTGGTGTATTTCGTGCTGGTGCCCCTGTGGCGCATGCTGCGCACCCGGCCCGACATCGACCTGAGCATCCCCGACTACACCCTGCTTGACGACGAGGAAGGCGAGGAGCTGCAGATTCCCGTGGGCGGGCAGAAGCCTGATCGCACGCAAATGCTGGAGCTGGCGCGCAGCGACCCGCGCCGCACGGCGGTGATCCTCTCCCGCTGGATCCGCAGCCACAAATAGCCCATGCCTGAACTGCCCGAAGTGGAGACCATCGTGCGCGAGCTCAACGCCGCCGTCACCGGCCGGCGCATCGAGCGGGTGCGCGTGCTGCGCGCCGACGCCCTGGGGGAGGTGCCGCCGGGGGTCTTCGCGCAGCGTCTGGCCGGGCGGGCCATCGCCGGCATCGAGCGGCGCGGCAAGTACCTGATCTTTCGCCTGGAGCCGCGGCGCTTTCTCGTGGCGCACCTGCGCATGACCGGCAAGTTCGCGCTCTCGCCCGCGCTGGCGTCGCCCGCCCCGCACCACCGGGTGTGGTTCGGCCTGGACGACGGCGCGCTGCTGGTGTTCCAGGACGCGCGCTGCTTCGGCACCCTGCGCGTGGTGGATTCCCTGGCCGATGCGGTGCAGCTCGAGGGCCTGGGCGTGGAGCCGCTCTCGCGGGACTTCACAGCCGCCTGGCTGGCGAGGGCCCTGGGGCAGAGCCGCGCGCCGCTGAAAAGCTGGCTCCTGCACCAGGGCCACATCGCCGGGCTGGGCAACATCTATGCGGCGGAGATTCTCTTTGCGGCCCGGCTTTCGCCGCGCCGCCCGGCCAATAGCCTGAACGCCCACGAGGTGCAGCGCCTGTTGCGGGCCACGCGCCGGGTGCTGCGCCTGGCCATCCGCAAGAACGGCACCACCATTTCCGACTTCGCCCGCGTGGACAGCAAGCGCGGCGAATTCCAGCACCTGCTCAAGGTGTATGGGCGCGCCGACGAGGCCTGCGCCGTGTGCCGCACGCCCATCGCCCGCATCGTGCAGGCGCAACGCAGCACATTCTACTGTCCCCAATGCCAGTGCTGAGCCCGCACCGCCCGGCGGAGCGGAAGGCGGTGTGCGGCGTGCCCCGCCGGGGCCGGGCCGTCGCCGCGATCCTGCCCTGCCTGGCCTGGCTGCTGCTTTGCGCGGGTGCGCCCGCCGCATTGGCCCAGAGCCCCGCCGCTCCGCGCTCCGCGGCCCTGCCGCCCGCCGCGCAGACGGCATTGCGCAAGGCGCTGGCCCCGCTCATCGAGCGGGGCGGGGTGGCCGTGGGCTACGATGGCGACGTGGTCTTTGTCCACGGTCCGGGCGTGTATGTCCCCGCGTCGATCCTCAAGCTGGCCACGGCTCAGGCGGCCTTCGCGCGGCTGGGCCCCGACTATCGCTTCCGCACCGCGTTCTACCTGGACGCCGCGCGCAACCTGATCGTCAAGGGCTATGGCGATCCCTTTCTCGTCTCCGAGGAATGGCAGCTCATCGGCCGGGCGCTGGACGCCGTGGGGGCCTTCCGGCAACCCCTGGGCGACCTGGTGTTGGACGATGCGGCGGTCGATGCGGACGTGACCGTGGATGGCGTGGGCGACAGCACCAATCCTTACGATGCGCGCCTGGGGGCGCTGGTGGTCAACTTCAATACCATCAACGTCCACGTGGGGCCTCGCGGCGACGTGACCTCGGCGGAGCCCCAGACCCCGCTGACGCCCCTGGCCCGCGAGCTGGGGCGGCACCTGCCCCGCGGCGAGCAGCGGATCAACCTGTCCCAGGATGCGGGCAACGCCGCGCGCTACGCCGGCGAGCTGGTGCGCGCGCTGCTGGAGCAGGCCGGCGCGACGTTTCGCGGCGACACGCGCAGGGGCCACGCGCCCCAGGGCCTGACCCCGCTGCTGGTGCACCGCTCCAGCCGCGCGCTGCCCGAGGTTGTGCAGGGCATGCTCCAGTATTCCAACAATTTCATCGCCAACCAGCTCGTGCTGGGGCTGGCTTTGGAGCACGGGGGCGAGCCTGCGCGGCTGGATGCCGGGGTTGCCGTGCTGCGCGCGGCCATTGCACAGCACCTGCAGCTCGGGCCGCCGGCGCTGGTGCTGGCCGAAGGCTCGGGCATTTCCCGGCGCAACCGCGCCGACCTGCTGGCCATGCTGCGCCTGGTGGACGGCTTCCATCCCTGGCAGCACCTGCTGCGCGAGTTCGGGCCGCCGGGGCGCGGCGTGCCGGGCAAGACGGGCAACCTGCAGGACGTGTACACCCTGGCCGGCTTTCTCCCCGCCGAGCCGCCCCACCGGCGCCCTTTCGTGGTGATGCTCAACCAGCGCCGCAACACGCGCGACGCCGTCTTCGAGGCGCTCTACGACACCTTCGCGCCGGGCGGCGTCACCCGCCGCTAATGTGCTGTCCCGCAAGAAACGGCAAAAATTCGGGGGAACGGTGGTTCCCCCGCACCCCCTTATTTGGCGGCTGTGGTTGGCTGGCCAACCACAGCCGCATCAATGGGTTCTAAGGGCCATCGGCCCTTAGCGGGGTCGTCAGGGGTGAAACCCCTGACATTGCGCTTCGCGGCCATTTTTCCCGCTATCTACGGGACACGCCACGAGGACCGCGTGGGGATGCTGCGCAGGCTGCGGCCGCCCCGACGCCGGGTGCCGCACCGGCCGCTCCCGCCCATGACCGGGCGCCGGGCGGCGCGGAGACGGTTCCACGAAACAAAAAAACCGGCCCCGCGCGCACGCAGGGCCGGTTTTTCGTAGGTTCAGGCAACGGTTGCCACATGATTGTCCGGCGCGAACGCCGGAGGGGGACCTTGGGCAGCCGCGGGCGGGACTACATCATGTCCATGCCGCCCATGCCTCCCATGCCGCCCATGCCTCCCGGCGGCATGCCGGCGCCGGCTTCCTTCTTCTCCGGCTTCTCGTGCACCGAGGCTTCGGTGGTCAGGATCAGGCTGGCCACGGAGGCGGCGTTTTCCAGCGCCACGCGGGTCACCTTGGCCGGGTCGATGATGCCGGCCTTGACCATGTCCACGTATTCCTCCTTGGCCGCGTCGAAGCCCTCGCGGGGATTCTTGGCGTTGCGCACCTTGTCCACGATCAGCGCGCCTTCCAGGCCCGCATTTTCCACGATGCGGCGGATGGGCGACTCGATGGCCTTGAGCACCAATGTGGCGCCCACGCGCTCGTCATCGCTCATGGTCATGTTTTTCAGCGCCTTGGTCACGGGGTCCACGCAGCGCAACAGGGCCACGCCGCCCCCCGGCACCACGCCTTCCTCGATGGCGGCGCGGGTGGCGTTGAGGGCATCCTCCACGCGGGCCTTCTTCTCCTTCAGCTCCACTTCCGTGGAGGCGCCCACGTGGATCACGGCCACGCCGCCGGCCAGCTTGGCCAGCCGCTCCTGGAGCTTTTCCTTGTCGTAGTCGGACGTGGTTTCCTCGATCTGCGCGCGGATCTGGTTGATGCGGCCCTTGATGTCCGCCGATTTGCCGCCGCCGTCGATGATCGTCGTGTTGTCCTTGTCGATCACGATGCGCTTGGCCTTGCCCAGTTGATCCAGGCGGAGGTCTTCCAGCTTCATGCCCATTTCCTCGGAGACCACCACGCCGCCGGTGAGGATGGCGATGTCCTGCAACATGGCCTTGCGGCGGTCGCCGAAGCCCGGGGCCTTCACCGCGGCGCCTTTGAGCGTGCCGCGAATCTTGTTCACCACCAGGGTGGCCAGCGCCTCGCCGTCCACGTCCTCGGCGATCAGCAGGAAGGGCTTACCGGCCTTGGCGATCTGCTCCAGAATGGGCAGGATGTCGCGCATGTTGCTCACCTTCTTTTCGGTGACGATCAGCAGCGCATCTTCCAGCCCGGCTTCCATGCGGTCCGCGTCGGTGATGAAGTAGGGCGACAGGTAGCCCCGGTCGAACTGCATGCCTTCGACGGTTTCCAGGGTGGTCTCGGCGCTCTTGGCTTCCTCGACCGAAATCACGCCGTCCTTGCCCACCTTGTCCATCGCATCGGCGATGATCTTCCCGATGGTCTCATCGCTGTTCGCCGAGATGGTCCCCACCTGAGCGATTTCCTTGGAATCGTTGACTTTCTGGGAAATCTTGTGCAGGTTCGCCACCACCAGCTTCACGGCCATGTCGATGCCGCGCTTGAGGTCCATGGGGTTGGCCCCGGCAGCGATGTTGCGGTTGCCTTCCTGCACGATGGCATGGGCCAGCACGGTGGCCGTGGTCGTGCCGTCGCCGGCCACATCGGAGGTCTTGGAGGCCACCTCGCGCACCATGTGCGCGCCCATGTTTTCCACCTTGTCTTCCAGTTCGATTTCCTTGGCGACCGTGACGCCGTCCTTGGTGATCAGCGGAGCCCCGAAGGACTTCTCGATCACCACGTTGCGGCCCTTGGGTCCCAAGGTGATGCCCACCGCGCGTTCGAGTTTGGCGATTCCGCGCAGCATGGCCACGCGGTTATCGGTGCCAAACGAGATTTCCTTAGCTGCCATGGATCAATTCCTCAGTCTTGAAGTGTCAGTGTTGATGAGAAGCGGGGGATTAGCCGACCACGCCCAGGATGTCTTCTTCACGCATGATGATGTACTCCTTGCCATCCAGCGTGACGTCGTTGCCCGCATACTTGGTGAACAGGATGCGGTCGCCTTTCTTGACGTCCGGGGGAATCACGGTGCCGTCTTCCTTCTTCTTGCCCTTGCCCACGGCGACGACCTTGCCTTCCTGGGGTTTTTCCTTGGCGGTGTCGGGAATGTACAAGCCACCCGCCGACCGCTCCATGGCTTCGACACGCTCTACGAGCACGCGATCCTGTAATGGTGTTAGTTTCATGGAACCTTTTCCGAACGGTTTAGGTTGATGTGTCGCAAACAGCGATCGTTCCTGCCCGTGGGCGATCCGGCGGCGGACCGTGCGATCTGCCGTCGCGACGCGCCAGCGGGCGTGTGGACCGTTTCTGTTGTGCTGAATGATGAAGAGCGCACGGAGCCGGGTCCTCTGCCGTTCAGCAGGCTCCCGCCGCACCGTCCACTCTCCGCTCCGAAAAAATCGGATACGAGGCCAACTCCGCTCATCCGAATTGTCGTGCAGAACTTGCCCCGCATGAATTACTAGCACTCTATTCAGACGAGTGCTAAAAGTCAACTATTTTTTAAGCTCTTGAAAATATAGCTGCAAATGGCCGAATTTGGCCCGGTACGAGGGGTGAGGCCCATGGCGGCGCCCGAAAGCGCGCGGAGTGAGGAGGGCATCCGCGCGCGCCCGGCACAGGGTGACACGCGGAGTGCGGCAGACGCTTGAGGACGCCGCCGCGCCGCATCTCCGGCGAAATCCACAGGGGGTTGGGGAACATCGCCGCGGCCGGGCGCGGGGAAGGCTGCGGGAAGCGCGGGGAATGCATTCTGCGTGGACTGGCGCGCCGCCCTCAGCGGTCGACGGCGAACACGGCGTCGCGGTTGGCCACGGAAACATGACAGCCGCGGCAGAACGTCACCCTGCCGTCACGCCCCTCGGCGATCAGGTTCAGCTTGGCGTCGGTGAACCCATAGAACCAGTCGCGCCCCTCCGGGTCGAAGCCGCCGCGCTCCTTGCGCATGAAAAAGATGGGGCCCTGGGTGGTGGGCGCACCCGAGGCGCTCTTGAGCCAGGTTTCCATGACGACCACGGTGCCCACGGGATAGTTGCTGAAACCGCCGCTCTTGTTTTCTCGCACCAGGGCCGAGTTCTGGCGGTAGATGGTGGCGCCCTCGGCGGGCGACGCATAGGTCACGCCCAGGCGGTTGCCGTGTTCCAGGCTGTTGACGTAGCCGGTGACCTTCGCGTAGGTGCGGTAATCCGTGCCCCAACTGATGCGCTGCCCGGGCGCATTCCCGGCCGTCGTGCCCGACGCGGCGGAGGTCATGGGCCCTGGCGCTGCGGGGGCCGGCGCTGCGGGAGCCGGCGCTGCGGGCGCGGCATCCGGCGCGCCCTTGCCCGCGGTATCGGCCGCTTGTGCGGAGTCGCCTGCGGCAGGGCTCGGGGTGGTGGCGGCGGCCTGTGGCGGAGCCGATTGCGCCTGCGCAAGCCGCGATGTGCCGGGGCCGGCGGCCACCAGCAGCGCCACGGCAACGGCGGGAACCCCCAGGACGGCCAGGGAGAGCCACAGGCCGGCGCGCAGGCGACATCTCATCGGACTCATGCTTTCACTCCCTGGCAACGCGATCGAAGGAGGGGCCCCCATGCCGGGCCTGCCGGAGCGCAGCACAGGCGGACGCAACTCCGCCCGTGCGCGCGGCGTGCCCGTGGCCTGCGGGGGGCCAACCAAGGGACAACGCGACCACCATACCGGTTCGCCGATTTTTTTTCAGCCGCCCCGCGGCGGCCCGGCGCGGAGACGTGGCCGCCTGCCCGCAACCAGGGCCGTCGGGCGCGCAGGGCGCCCGTCCTACGCGCAGACCCGAGGAATCATCCGGGCTAGATGCGGAATCCAAACACCAGCACGTTGCGATTGTCGGGATTGTCGCCCGACTTTTCGCCCCGCTCCACCGTGTACGACCCCAAGCCGACCTCGAAGATCCACACGCGGCTGAGAATGCCCAGGCTGGAATGTCCGGCATTGTAGCCGCCCAGCAGCGAAAACAGCGCCGTGCCGTCCTTGCGCACGCCGATGCCGATTTCCAGGCCCAGGCGGCTGCGCAGCAACAGGTCGTCGCCCGGCAGCAGGGTGCGGGTGACGTCCACGATGTCCAGGGCGACGGTGTAGCGGATGCCGTTGTGGATCGGCGAGACGGCGAAGCCCAGGGTGTTGATCTGGGGCAGCTCTCCGGCCTCGGGCGGGTCCTCCGCGATGGGACGCTGGCCGAATTCCATGCCGCGGAAGCCGCGCCCCTCGTCGACGCCCCCCAGGTTCAGCGCGGAAAAGGCGATGCGCGGATGCCACTCGGGCCAGGCCGGCAGGCGCCACACCAGCCCCACGTCCAGCCCCACCGTTGTGAAGCTCACGCCGTTGGAGAGATCCTTGAAGGTGGGATCGTTGTCGAAGCTCAGCGTGGCGCTGGAGGCGAACAGCTCCCCGAAGCGCAGGATCTTGTGGATGCCCGAGCGGTTGACCAGCTTGGGCGTGATGCCGATATCGAGCTGCTCGTTGACGCGCGCGGCCATGGTGAAGAGCAGCACCCGGTCGAAGTAGAACTCCAGGTCCAGGTTGGGCCCGATGGGATTGTCCAGCACCTCCAGGCTCGTGCCCAGATCCAGCCCGAAGCCGAAGGCCATGCCGCTGTTGGGCAGCGCGACAAAAGGCATGGCGATATTGAAGTTGCTGTTGACGGTCGTTCCGGTCAGGTCGCGCAGGCTGTTCTCGTCCAGCCCGGAATACTTGTCCTGCAGCGACTGCGGATCGAGGATCGCGTCCAGCAATTGATCGTCGATGGTGAGCTGCGGGACGAAGGCCGAGACGGACTTGTTGGGCAGCCCGGCCAGGGCGGCCGGATTGTAGAGGATCGCGGACGCCTCGTCGGCCACGGCCACGTAGGCATCGCCCATCAGCGAGGGGCGGATGAAGGGCATGGAGCGCCGCAGTTCGCGGCCCTGGGCCGCCGAGGAGGTGAGGGCGCACAGCGCGGCCAGCAGCGACACCGCCAGACGGCGGAGCGGCAGACGGCGCAACGGCGGCGGGTGGCGCGGGCGCACCCGTGGAGACCTAAGACGCCGCTGCTCCGGATTGCCATGCATCGCTGATCTGCTTGAGGTCGATTTTTCCTTCTTCAGCCAATGCCTGGAAGCGGGAGACGATGGCCCGCCGCGCCTCGAAGATGGTGTCCTCGTCGTATTCCGCGATGCGCAGGGAGGTGACCATGCCGGCGCGCGCGCGTTCGGGGAAGGCCATGATGACCTTGCGTTGCAGCTCCGGATCGGCCCCTTGCAGCGCCTGCACCACCGTGGTGCTGCTCATGGTGCGCACCACCGGCGGCAGCAGCTCGTCGGGCACCAGCGGCAGCGCCTCGAACAGGAAGAAGCGCCGCTCCACGGCCTCGGACAGCTTGGTGTCCTTGGCCTTCATGGCCTGCAGCAGATACTTGCTGGTGGTGGGCGACGTGCGGCTCATGAGGTCGACGAGATTGCGCGGCCCCTCGATATCGACCGTACGCGAATCGGGAATAAAGCGCACCTTCTCCGCCAGGTCCCGGGCCACGTTCTCGGCGGCTTCCAGCGCGTAATCCTGCAGGTTGCCGATCTGCACGGCCAGCTCCAATTGCAGGTCCTTGGGGAAGGATTCCATGATGGTCGCGGTGTCCTTGGGATTCACGCGGCTCAGCACCAGGGCCTTGATCTTGATGGGCTCCTCCTTGACCAGGAAGGCGATCTGGCCCCGGCTGAGCTTGTGCAGGAACGCGAAGGGATCGGGCCGGATCTGCTCGGGCTCGGCGATCTCCTGAGCCACCAGGAACAGGTTGGCCTCGCGCAGCAGCGTCAGCAGCGATTCGGCGTCCGGCGCATCGTCGCCCAGCACGGCCTTTTCCAGGGCCTGATAGCGCTCGGCCCCCAGGTGCGGAATCATCACCTTGCGCGCAAAGCTGGGGCCCAGGCCGTGAATGAGGCCGTTGAGGTCGTCCGGTCGGTCCTGCCAGGCGTCGATGAGCGCCTTGGCCATGTCGCCGCGGGCGAAGACCCGCTTGACCAGCGCGTCGCGCTGCACGGCCAGTTGCTCGCGGATTTCCTGCAAGTGCACCGCCTCTTCCTGGCGGCGCCGTTCCTCGGCGCTGATTTCCTCGATGGTTGGGCCGCGCGGCCGCGCCACGGGCATGGGCGGCGGAGCGGGTTCGGGCTTGCGCAGCACGAACACCCGGATCAGCACGATCAGCAGCACCAGCAGGATCGCGCCCAGGCTGCCCAGCAGAATCCAATCGCGCAGGCTCCAGCCGGCGGCCTGCTCGAAGGGTGCCTGCATGGCCGGGGTGGGCGGCGCGGGCTCGGCCGCGGGGGGGGCGGCGGGCTGCCCGGCCGGCTGGGCCGGCCCCTGCGGCACCACCTGCAACGTCAGGCGGTCGCCGGCGGCCGCGTCGAAGTCGGCCAGGATGGGCACCACCGTGCGCAGGTATTCCACGTCGCTGGCCGGCAGC
>JACQHH010000045.1 GCA_016199125.1 Candidatus Lambdaproteobacteria bacterium | reverse complement strand
GAGCCTCGACCCGCGCGACGTGGAGTTTTCCATGTACGCGCTGCGGGCCGGAGCGCTGGCGCTGCTGCCCAAGCCTCCGGGCCCCGCCGCGGGCGATTTTGACCGGATCACGCGGCGCTTCACCGAGACGATCAAGGCCATGTCTCAGGTGAAAGTGGTGCGCCACCGGCCGCCCCGCGGGCCCACGGCAACGGCGCCCGCTGCGCCGCCTCGCGCGAGGCCGATGCGAATTTTGGCGATCGCGGTCTCGACCGGGGGACCCACCGCTCTCAATCGGCTGTTTTCCAGCCTGCGTGGCGACCTGAACGCGCCGATCCTGGTCGTGCAGCACATGGCCCCCGAGTTCATCGGGGGTCTGGCAGCCTGGCTCAACCTGAGCGCCTCGTTGAAGGTGAAGGTCGCGGAGGACGGTGAGCGGCTTGTTCCCGGAGTGGCCTACCTGGCTCCGGACAATCGGCATCTGGGTGTCTCGGCCTCCCATGCGATCCTGCTCTCCGGCGACCCGCCGATCGATGGCTTTCGCCCGTCCGGAACGTACCTGTTCGAATCGGTCGCCCGGGTCTACGGCGCGGCTGCCACGGCGCTCATCCTGACGGGCATGGGGCGCGACGGCGTGGAGGGCTTGCGGACGCTGCACAAGGCCGGCGGGCACGTCATCGCCCAGGACGAGGAGACGTCGGTGGTGTTCGGCATGCCACGCGAGGCCATCGCCGCCGGTTGCACGCACCGCGTGCTGCCGCTGAACCTCATGCCCGGCTACCTTGAACAGTTGTTGAACGATGGGAGACAAGTCAAATGAGTTTGGTGCTGATCGTGGAAGACAGCCCGACCCAGGCGCAGCAGCTTCAGTTCATCCTCGAATCGCATGGCCTGACCACCCGGATCGCCCGCGATGGGCGTGAAGCGCTGGCCCTCGTCAACGAAGACGCCTTCGACCTGGTGCTCACCGATGTGGTCATGCCGCATCTTTCGGGCTTCGAGTTGTGCCGCACCATCAAGAACGATCCCAGGCACAAGAACCTGCCGGTGATCATTCTTACGACACTCGCCGACCCGATGGACATGGTGCAGGCACTCGAATTTGGAGCGGACAGCTATATTACAAAACCCTACAAGGAAGATTTTTTGATCCATCGCATCAACGCGGTTCTTCACGATGCGCGCGCCGACACGAACCATAAGTTTCAGATGGGGGCGGAAATTCAGTTTCTGGGGAAAAGATTCAACATCACATCGGAAAAGAAACAAATCCTCAGCCTGCTGATTTCAACGTTCGAAGACATTGTACGGACGAACCAGGACCTCAAGAAGAGCCAGGACGAGCTCACTTCCGCAAATGCCCAGATCGAGCGCTACGCTCATTTGCTGGAAGGCCAGGTGCGGATATCCGAGGAAAAGTACGGAACGCTGATGCGGCACGCGCACGACGCGATCCTCATCTGCGACCAGCAGGGCACTATCGTAGAGGTCAACGAACAGTCCAAGACGCTCTTCCAGCGGCCGGAATCCGGGCTGCTGGGTCGCACGGTGGAGGACCTGGTGGCGCCGGATTCGCGCGATCGGGTCGCCACCTTGAAAGACATGATCGGGTCCGAGATCGGCACCGGCCCGGCCGTACGCCCGACTGTGGAATTCCAGGTCCTGCGCCAGGATGGGAGCGTGCGCCACGTGGAGTGTTCGGCGGGCGCGGTGGCCTTCGCGGAAGGCGATCTGCGGATCAGGATTCTCCGTGACGTCACCGGGCGCAGGCAGGCGGAAACCACCCTGCTGGAACGCGAGCGACGACTGTCTTCCATCTATGAGACGACCGGTGACACCCTCTACCATCTTGCAGTGGAAAAGGACGGAAAATATCGGTTCATCTCCGTCAACAACGCCTTTGTGACGACGACGGGGATCGACGCAGCCAGGGTGGTCGGCAAATTGGTGAACGAGATCATCCCGGAACCGTCGCTCACGCTGGTGCTGGAAAAATATGCAGAAGCCATCCGTGAGCAGAAGCTCGTGCGCTGGGAGGAAACATCGGTGTATCCGACAGGACGGTTGACCGGTGACGTGAGCGTGGCACCTGTGTTTGACGAGGCCGGGAATTGCACTCACCTTGTCGGCGCGGTGCACGACATCACGAAACTCAAGGAGGCGCAGGAAGTGCTTGAGCGTCAGACGGAGGTTCTTCGAGCGAGTGAGCAGCGCCACCGGTACCTGGTGGATGCCCTGCCCCATGCGCTCGTGATTGTGGGCCAGGATGGGCGGATCACGGACGTAAATGCACAGACCACGCGCATGTTCGGCTATGAGCGGGAGGAGCTGCTCGGTCAGGCGGTCGAGATGCTGATGCCTGAGAGCCTGCACCATGCGCACGCAGAGTTGCGCGCCGGCTATCTGCATAATCCGACGGCGCGAATGATGGGTACTCGCCCGGACTTCTTCGGGCTGCGCAAGGATGGCGGCAAGTTCCCCGTGGATGTCGGCTTGAACCCGGAGCGAACGTCGCGGGGTCTGGAGATCATCTGCACCATCATCGACATGACCGAGCGGCGCCGCATGGAAGCGCAGATGGCCGCTTCCCAGAAGATGGAAACCATCGGGCAACTGGCCGGTGGCGTGGCGCACGATTTCAACAACATGCTGGCCGTGATCTTGAGCTACGCCAACTTCGTCTTGAAAGCTGTTTCCGCACAGGATTCCGTGCGCGGGGACGTGGAGGAGATCATCACGGCAGCCAACCGTTCCGCCGCGCTGACGCGCCAGTTGCTGGCCTTCAGCCGGCGCCAGATGCTCAAGCTGGAGGATGCCAACCCGAATGCCGTCGTGATGGGCATGGAAAAGATGTTGCGACGACTGATTGGGGAGGACGTGCAGCTCACGACCCGGCTGGCCCCCGATCTCGGGATTGTGCGGGCGGATATCAGCCAGATGGAGCAGGTGTTCCTGAACCTGGCCGTGAATTCGCGGGACGCGATGCCCATGGGCGGCCAGCTCAGCATCGAAACCAGCAACGTGGAGCTGGACGACGCCTACGTCAATGGACACATCGATGTGAAACCGGGCCCGTATGTCATGCTATCGGTCTCCGACAACGGCAGCGGCATGGACAAGGCCACGCAAGCGCGCCTCTTCGAGCCGTTCTTCACCACCAAGGAGCAAGGCAAAGGCACCGGTCTTGGGCTTTCCACCGTGTACGGCATCGTCAAGCAACTGGGGGGCAGCATCTATGTCTACAGCGAGCTCAAGCACGGGACGACCTTCAAGATCTACCTTCCGCGAGCGGCGCATGTACCGGCCGAGACGGGCCCGCAACTTTCCGCCGGCAGAGAAACCCGCGGGACGGGCACGATCCTCCTGGTGGAAGACGAACAGCAGGTGCGGTCGGCGGCCAGGCGCATCCTGGAGTCGGCGGGTTTTCGCGTCCTCGCGGCCGCGGAGGGCGACGAAGCCCTGCGGCTCGCGGAGGGAGAACCCGGCGCGATCATGCTCCTGCTCACCGACGTGGTCATGCCCCAGATGAGCGGCGCGGAGCTGGCGGAGCGGTTGCTGGCTCTGCGGCCGAGCGTCCGGGTGCTGTACATGACAGGCTACACCGAGGGCGCGATCAGCCAGCACGGCGTGCTTAAGGAGGGCGTCCGGGTGGTCTTCAAGCCCTTCAGCACGGATTCATTGCTGGAGCAGGTTCGCAAGGTGATGGGAACAACTTGAAACAGCGCCTCGTTGCGCAGGGATTGCGGCGCCCGCAGGTGCCAGGAAGATTGGGGAGTTATTCCATTCGCGCTGGAACAGCCGATGGACGCCAAGGCCACCAGAGCCCTGGGCCATGCTGGTTGTGGATGATGAGCCGGCCATCGTGTCCATGATCGAGCGGCAATTGACCGGAAGTCGCTGCAGTGGAACGAGTAATTCCGTGTGGAATCCGTCAGGCGGCGGCAGGAGGGAGGGCAGTGGCCATGGGCACCAGTCCGCCTTCCCGCCCTTCGAGATTGCGCCCTGGCCGCCGAGGAGGAGTTCCAGGTCATTGAGCCGGCCCGCCGGTGCCGCTCATAGCTTGTAGCCCAGGGTGCGCAGCAGCGAGCGACGCTCCTGGATCGCGGCGCCATCCTCGATGCCCAGGGGTGGCTGACCGTCGATGACGCCCACGATGCCGCGGCCCTGGTCGCTTTCCGCCACGATGACCTGCAGGGGGTTGGACGTCGCGCAGTAGATGCGGCACACCTCGGGCACGCGCCGCACTGCCGGCAGGACGTTGATGGGAAACGCATTGCCCAGGACAATCAGAAAGCTGTGTCCGGCGCCGATGGCCTGTGCGTTCTTGCACGCCATGTCGACCAGCGCATCGTCCGTGCCGCTCCAGCGCACGAGGCGCGGCCCGGACGCCTCGCAGAACGCCAGCCCGAAGGCAATGCTGGGCACGGCCGCCACCAGGGCCTCGTGCAGGTCGTCCACCGTCATGATGAAGTGCGTGTGCCCGAGAATGACGTTCACGTCGTCCGGCTTGTCCAGCGCCACGATGCTGAGCTTGACGTTCATGGAGCGACTCCCAGAGCGAAGGTGAGGGCGGCGGGGACAAACGCCCCGGCGGGACCCTGCGGCGCACTCAGCCCTTGATGCACATCACGGGCGTCAGGCGCGCCACTTTGGCGGACAGCCCGGCGGTATGCGCGGCGTCCACCACGGCCGCCACGTCCTTGTAGGCGTCCGGGGCCTCCTCGGCCACTCCGCGGTTGGAGTGGCTGCGGATCACGATGCCACGCCGGGCGAGCGCATCGATCACTTCGCGGCCGTGCCAGCGCTTGCTGGCCTGGCGGCGGCTCATGCGCCGGCCGGCGCCATGGCAGGACGAGCTGAAGGCCAGCGACTCGCCGCGGGTCGTGCCCGCCAGCACGTACGATCCCGTGCCCATGCTGCCGCCGATGAGCACGGGCTGGCCGAAGGGCTGGAGCGCGGTGGGCAGGTCCGCATG
The DNA here is from genome assembly GCA_016199125.1 of Candidatus Lambdaproteobacteria bacterium. Lineage (GTDB taxonomy): Bacteria > SAR324 > SAR324 > SAR324 > JACQKK01 > JACQHH01. Next base: position 1,951 of record JACQHH010000045.1, on the reverse strand, counting down.
GCCGGGGCCGAAGGCGCGCGTGGCGCCCTTGCGGTGCACGTACAGTTGCCTCGGGCGGCCGTCGATCTCGTGTGTTTCCAGCTTGCACGTATTGTGGGAGACATCGTAGAGCACGTGCAACGTAGCCTGCGGCAGCACGCGCGCGAAGATTTCCCGCAGCAGGTGGGTGATGATCTGGCGGTTGGCCAGGGCGCAATTGATGCCCGCTCGCATGGCGCCCAGGTACGCTTCGCCCACGGTGGAGCGGATGGGCGCGCAGGCCAGCTCGCGGTCCGGCAGCACGAGACCGTACTCGCCCGCGGCGAGGGCCATGCGGCGCAGAAAATCCGTGCCGATCTGGTGCCCCAGGCCCCGCGACCCGCAATGCACGCTCACCACCACTTCCCCCTCCCGCAGTCCGTACCCCTCGGCGATGCGCGCATCGAAGATCTCGCGCACCACCTGCACCTCGACGTAGTGGTTGCCCGAGCCCAAGGTGCCCATCTCGGCGCGCTGTCGCTCGCGGGCCTTGGCGGATACCTCCGAGGCCATGGCGCCGCCCATGCGGCCATGTTCCTCGATGCGTTCCAGGTCCGCCGGCTCGCCCCAGCCCCGCTCGATGGCCCATTGCGCGCCGCCGGCCAGCATGGCGTCGATCTCGCTCTCGTTGAGCACGATCCGCCCCCGGCTGCCCATGCCCGCAGGGACGTGCATGAAGAGAGCATCGGCCAAGGGCTGCTGCGCGGCCAGCGTCTCGTCCAAGGTCAGCCCGGTACGCAAGGTGCGCACGCCGCAGGAAATGTCGAAGCCCACGCCCCCGGCCGAGATGATGCCGCCCTGCTCCGCGTCGAAGGCCGCCACGCCTCCGATGGGAAAGCCGTAGCCCCAGTGGGCATCCGGCATGGCATAGGACGCCGCCACGATGCCCGGCAGGGTGGCCACGTTGGTCACCTGCTCGTACACCTTGTCGTCCATCTCGCGAAGCAGGGGCTCATCGGCGAACACGATGCCGGGCACGCGCATACGCCCCTGCGGTTCGATGCGCCATTGATGTTCCGAAACTCGCGTAAACCGGGCAGGATCCACGACTCACGCCGCTGAAAGAGGTTGGGAACCATTCGGCACAAGGCGGCCTTGGCGGGGCCGGTGCGGATCAGACGTCCACGACGCACTGCGCCACCCAGTGCCCCTCCTCCCGGGCGACCCGCAGGGCCGTGTAGGTGGCACCCTTGACCTCCACGGCCGGCTGGTGCACCGCCCGGTTCACCGCCTCGCCCCAGACCACGGCGTCCAGGCGGTGATCGGTCAGGCGCACGGTGAAACGGCCGAAGAGCATGCGCCGTACGCCCATCTCGTAGACCAGCGCATTGAGCCAGTCCACCAGCAGCAACTCGTCGTCCGGCGCCTGGCAGGAGAGGGCTACCTGCTCCCGCGCCGCCACCAGTGCGGGCTCGGTGAGCACCGCCGTGAGCGCCAGCGCCGCCTGCTCGAAGGCGGCCTCGCGGGTGGGCCCATAGCCGCGCACACCGATATCGGCCTGGTGCTCGAAGTGCTCCCAGCCGCACTTCCCCGCGGGACTCTCCGTCTCGGCGGGGGCCTGCACGCGGTCCGCGCCGGTTTTGTTCCGTGTCATCGGTGCCATCTCCCGCCCGCGTTGCAGGCGCATGCCTCGCCGCCCCGGAACACTGGAAGATCCGGGAGCACCCTAAGATTCTATTATAGCACCTGCCGCACGCGCGGGGCGCTGATTCGGGTCATGGTGGCTGACCACCGCCGTCGCGATAATGGAACGACAAGCCGATGAATCGTTGTCGTGTCCCACGCACGAGGGTGTGGCGATGAGCGAATTCATGCGCCGTGACCGGACGATCGAGCGCGACGTGAAAATCCAGGTGGGCGCCGCGCATCTGGCAGGCACCCTGGCGCTCCCCGAGCGGGCCAGGGGGATGGTCCTCTTCGCCCACGGCAGCGG
>JACQHH010000008.1 GCA_016199125.1 Candidatus Lambdaproteobacteria bacterium | reverse complement strand
GTGCTGGAAGAATACTACCAGAAGAACACCAACGAGGGCGGGGGCTTCATCATCAACGCCTCGGGCGACTTCGTGAAGAATACGCTGTCCAAGGCCCTGGGTGGCGACCGGGCCAAGGAGCTGGTGGACAACCTTTCCGCCAACGTGGAGGAGAGCGCCCTGGAATCCCTGAAGTGGCTGGACCCCAAGGCCATCGCCAATTTCATCACCCATGAGCATCCACAGACCATCGCCCTGATTCTGGCCCACCTGGAGGATCCGGAGCAGACGGCCACCGTGCTCAAGGAGCTGCCGGAAAACCTCCAGGCCGACGTAGTCTACCGCATGGCCATCCTGGAGAGCATCCAGCCCGGCGTGGTCTCCGAGATCGACGAGGTGCTCTCGCGTGAAATGCAGGCCGCCGGCGCCATGGGCACCGCCAAGGTGGGCGGCATCGAGGCCGTGGCCGAAATGCTCAACTCCCTGGACAAGTCCACCGAGACCCGCATCCTGGCCACCATCGAGGAGAGCAATCCGGACCTGGCCGAGCAGATTCGCGAGCTGATGTTCACCTTCGAGGACATGGTGCTCATCGACAGCCGCGGCATGCAGCTCATCCTCAAGGAAGTGGAGCAGCAGGACCTGGTGCTGGCCCTGAAGACCGCCAGCGATTCCATCAAGGAGCTGATCTTCAGCTCCATGTCCCAGCGTGCCTCGGAGATGTTGCGCGAGGACCTGGAGGTGCTGGGACCGGTAAAGGTGGCCGACGTGGAGCGGGCCCAGCAGAACCTGGTCAAGGTGGCCCGCCGCCTGGAGGAGGAAGGCAAGGTCATCATCGGCGGACGCGGCGGCGGCGACGTGATCTGACGTTCGCCCATCGCCGACGCCCCGCGTGCGCCGCCCGGCGCGCGCGGGATAGGATCGCCCTCAGTTTCAATCCAGCAGCAATCCGACGTGCGGCGCATGCCGCACCCTGGGTGCGGGCTGCGCACGCCCCTGCATTGGGCGAGCTGACGCGCCAGCCGGCTAACCCGCGGCGCGGCGCCAGGCGATGAGGCGGCGGACGCCCTCTTCGATGGACACCTGGGGCGTCCAGCCCAGCAGGCGCCTGGCCTTCTCGTTGCTGAAGCTGATATCGCTGGAGGCCGCGGATTTCACCGCGGCGGTGTCCTCCCCGTATTCTGGCTTCAGCTTGGAGCCGCACTGCTGCAGCAGGATGCGCACGATATCGTTGATGTTCGTGGAAATCCCCGTGGCCACCAGGCAGGACTCGCCGGACGCCTGGGCCTCCATGGCCATCAGGTTGGCCCGCGCCACGTCGCCCACGTAGACATAATCGTGCACCTCGCTGCCGTCGCCGGGAATGCGCGGGCGCTGCCCGGCCACGATCTTGTCGTAGGTGTCCACGATGTACAGCGCGTTGACGCCCCGGTAGTGCTGCCGCTCGCCGTAGACCGTGGCGTAGCGCAGGGACACGGTGTCCACGCCGTGACGCTGCGCGTAGAGCCGGCAGAGCTGCTCCCCCAGCAGCTTGGTGATGCCGTACAGCGCCGAGGCCGGCTGCAGGCCCGAGGTGTGATAGGGCGTCTCCTCGGTGATGTGCCCGGCGGCCACGTTGCCCGCCGTGGCCACCGACGAGGAGAAGATGGCCTTCTGCACGCCGCTCCAGCGGCAGGCCTCCAGCACGTTGAGCAGGCCGTTCACATTGACGCGCAGGCCCGTGGGCGGATTCTGGGACATGGGCAGGGTCAGGTAGCCCGCCACGGCGAACACGCCGCCCATGCCCTGGGTGGCCGCCATCAGCTCATCCGCATTGAGGATGTCCCCGCGCACGAAGCGCACACGCGCCTGCTCCAGCAGCCCGCCTACGCTCTGCGGGGTGCTCAGGGACAGGTTATCGAAGAGCACCACTTCCGCCGCGCCGGCGGACAGCAAATGCTCGGCGATGTGGGAACCGATCAGGCTCAGCCCGCCCGTGATGAGAAAGCGGTTGCCGGAAATGGGAATGCCCATGGGCCTCCTTGCCGAAGTCTGGGTGTGAGGGAATGTCGCGCCCGCGGCGCCAGTGCAGGTGCGGGCGGCGGCCCACCGTCAATCGCTGCCGTAGCGCTTGTCCAGTCGCAGAAAGTCCGCCGTGCCTACAATGGTCTCGCGCTCGGCGAAGGTGGGCATGGGCCCGGCATAGGTGGCGCTGTTGCCGTCACGGGCGATGTCGCCCAGCACCGCCTGCATGGCGCCGATGGACGCCCGTTGCAGGTCGGAGGGGACGATCACGATGCGGTAGCCCAGCGCCGCCAGCCGCGCCAGGGGCACCAGCGGGGTCTTGCCCCCCTGGAACATGTTGATCAGCTTGGGGTGCGGCACGCGCCGCGCAATCTGGGCGATCTGCTCCTCGCTGGTGGGAGCTTCCACGAAGATCACATCCGCCCCAGCCGCGACATAGGCCGCGGCGCGCTCCACGGCGGCGTCCAGTCCCTCCACGGCCAAGGCGTCGGTGCGGGCGATGAGCACCAGCTCCGCTCCCGCCGCATCGCGGGCCGCGCGGAGCTTGCCGGCCATCTCGCCCGCGGAAATCAGCGCCTTGTCGTCGTAGTGTCCACAGCGCTTGGGAAAGTCCTGGTCCTCCAGGTGCAGGGCGGCCACGCCGGCCCGGCAGAAGGCGCGCACGGCGCGCTGCACATTGAGCGCGTTGCCATAGCCCGTGTCCGCATCGGCAATCACGGGAATGTCCACGGCGTCCACGATGCTGCTCAGCCGCGCCAGCATGTCGCTCATGCTGAGCAGGCCCAGGTCGGGCAGGCTCATGCTGCGCGCGATGGCCCCACCGCTGGCATAGACCGCGGCAAAGCCCGCCCGCGCCACCAGCCGCGCCGAAAGGCCGTCGAAGACCCCCGGCGCCACGATGGGCGCTTCGCGGCCCAGCAGCGCGCGCAGTCGTCCGGCCGCCGTTGCCGTGTTCATGCGATCGCCCCGCTCATGGCATGCCTCCGGTGCCGGCACGCTGCGCAGCCGCGTGGGCCGCGGGCACGCGGGAGGCGGGCACCAGCACCGCGCCTTCCATCAGCCGGCGCGCGGTGCGATAGACGACCACCTCACGGGCCAGCCAGTCCGTGCCGCTCTGCGCCACCGTCGCGGCCAGGGGCACCAGACCGGAGGGATGCCCCAGGCGCAGGTCGGCGCCGGCATGCTGCGGAGGGCGCGCGGCGGCATGCACCAGGGTGCCCGGGATGCGCGCGGCCACGGCCGTGCACAAGGCGCCGGTGAGCGGCACGGCACGGTGCGGGCGGCCCATGGAGATCATGCGCACGTTCAGGTCGGCTGCGGCGCCCGGCAGCACCGCCCCGGAGAGCAGCGGCGCATCGGCGGGCCGGGCCACCAGCGCCACCTTGGGTGCGCTGCGGGCGTGCTGCCGCGCCTCCGCGGGCGTGGCGGCCAGGCCCATGGCCACGGCGGCGGCCCCGCGGATGGCCTCCAGGCGCTCCAGCAGCGCCGGGTCGGCTTCCAACGCGTCCGGCAGCTCCACGCCCTTCAGCCCCAGGTCTGCCGCGCGCACGAACACCACGGCCACCGAGGCGTCCACCAGCGACGCCTCCAGGCGGCCCAGCCCCGCCACCTGCAGAGTCTCGCAGACGCGGCCCGTGGGCAGCAGGCGTCCGGTGTTGGCCCCGCCGGGCTCCTGAAAGGCCAGGCGCACCGCGGCGCCCGTGCCGGCCACGCCGTCCAGCTCCAGCTCGCCCTCCACGGCGGCCCGCCCCTGCACGAGCGGAAAGCGCGCGTGGATCAGCTTGCGCGTGTTGGTGTTGTGGATGCGCACCAGCGCCACATCGCCCGCCGCGGACACCAGCCCCTCGTCCACCGCAAAGGGGCCCACCGCCGAGGACAGGTTGCCGCAGTTGCTGCGGTAGTCCACGCGCGGCGCGGCGACCTCCACCTGGCCGAAGGTGTAGTCCACGTCCGCCTCGGGATGGCTGGGCGGGCCGATCACCACCACCTTGGACAGCGAGGAGATACCGCCCCCCATGCCGTCGAGCTGCCGCCCGTGGGGATCGGGGCTGCCGATGGCCGCCAGGAACAGCGCGTCCCAGGCGGCCATGTCCGCGGGCAGGTCGCGGCGGTGGAAGAAGATGCCCTTGCTGGTGCCGCCGCGCATGAACACGGCGGGAAGCTTCAGTTGCGGGCCCATGGACGCCTCACCCCCCGGCCTGAGCCGCGCTGGTCCCGGCGATGCGCCCAAACACCGCGCCGGAAACCAAGCCCGTGCCGCCGGGATAGTTGAAATGGAAGATGCCGCCCACCATCTCTCCGCAGGCGAACAGCCCCGGAATGGGCGCCCAGGCGCTGTTGAGCACCTGGCCCCGCGCGTCGATGCGCACTCCGCCGAAGGTGAACGTGATTCCGCCGGTAACCGGATAGGCCAGATAGGGCGGCTGGTCCAGTTTCTGCGCCCAGTTGGATTTGGGCAACGCCAGGCCCTTGGTGCTCACGCCGTCGCGCTCGGTGGGGTCGAAGGCGCCGTTGGTGGCCGCCTTGTTGTACTGGGCCACGGTCTCTTTGGCCTGAGCGCGGTCCAGCTCCAGCTTGTCGATCAGCGCGTCCAGCGTGTCCGCCTGAATGGGCTGGCTGGTCTTGTAGCGCGGCTCCAGCAGGTGCACCACTTTCTGGTCGAATATCTGGTAGGCCTCGCCGCCGGGCTGGGTGAGAACGATCCCGCCCACCTTGGCATAGGTGTAGAATTGGAAGTCCTCACCCTCGTCGTAGAAGCGCGTCCCGCGCCGGTTGAGCAGGATGCCGTAGGGATAGGACAGGCGGTTGGTCTTGTCGGTCAGCTTGCGGTCGCCGAAGGGCGGCGCCTCGGCGTTGATGGGCGTGGAGTGGCAGCCCGTCCACTGCCCGAACGCCAGTGCATGCACCTCCATGGCCATGCGCAGGCCGTCGCCCGTGTTGAACTGGGTGCCGCGCACCTTGGCATGGTCCCAGGGGCGCCCCAGGTATTGCGCGCGCCACTGGGGATTGGACTCGAAGCCCCCGCAACCCAGCACCACGGCGCCGGCGCGCAGATCGTAGAGCCCCTGGGGTCCGCGCACGCGCACTCCGGCGATGCGCCCATCCACGTCCTGAATCAGGCCCGTGGCCGCGCTTTCGTAGCGCACCTCGATCTCGTGAGCCGCGGCGATGTCGAACCACATGCGCGAGAGGCCCACACCTTCGCCCTTGGCGCGAATCACGGCACCCGGCGTGAACTTGATCGTGTCGCCCACCCGGATGCCGCTCAGGGAGACCGACGCCTCCATGACGACGCCCTTGCCGTGCATCCAGTGGATGGTGTCGAAGGAGCGGTCGATGAGGGTCTCGGCCAGATCGCGGTCGGTGCGCCCCTCGGTGACCCGCAGCAGATCGGCCCAGAACATCTGCTTGGGATAGGCCGGCACGCTGCGCATGAAACCGGGCACCTGTTTTTCAAACTCCGGGACCAGGGCCAGCAGCTCCTTGGGATGCTCGTAGCGGATGCGGAACAGCCCGCCGCTGTAGTGGGTATTGCCGCCGCGCAGGCGCTCGGGAGCCTTCTCCAGCATCAGCACGCGCCTGGCGCCGCCGTCGCGGGCCGAGACGGCCGCGGCCATGGCCGCATTGCCGGCGCCGATGACGATCACGTCATAGTCGTTCATGATTCTCTCTCATCGGGGGGTGTCCTTCAGGGGACGCAAGATTTATTCATGGAGCGGGACAGGGCACCCACTGCGGTCCGGAAGCAGAGCGCGCCCGTCGGAGGAGCGATACGCGCCGCGATGGGCCCGCCACGCCCAGCGCACCCTGCCTACTTGTAAACGGTGCCGCCATCGACCATCAGCGTCTGGCCGGTGATGAAGCGGCTCATGTCGCTGGCCAGGAACAGCGCCGTGCCTACGATGTCCTCGGATTCCAGGTTCTTGCTGCGCAGGGTCTGGTTGGCGCGGATGAACTCGGCGGCCTTGTCGATGAACTCGCCGTTCACCTCGCGGGCGCCAGGGGTCATCACCAGCGAGGGCGCGATGGCATTGACGCGAATGTTGTCGCGGCCCAGCTCCCGGGCCAGGGCGCGCGTGAAGCCGATCACCGCGCCCTTGGACGCGGCGTAGTGCAGATTGTTGGGGCGGCCCATCACGGCGGTCACCGAGCTGAGGCTGATGATGCTGCCGCCGCCCGCCTGGCGCATGGCCGGCACGGCGGCCTTGGCGCACTGCCAGAGCCCCTTGACGTTGACGGCCATGCAGGCATCCCACTCCGCCTCGTCCAGGGCGTCGAAGCGCCCGGTGTGCAGGTTGCCGAACATGGCGGCGTTGTTGATGAGCACGTCGATGCGCCCGAAGGTCTGCACCGCCGCGTCGGCGGCGTCCTGGGCGCTCCGGGCGCTGGTCACGTCCAGCTGCACCGCCAGTCCCTGCCCGCCCGCCCGGGTCACGGCGGCGATGGTCTCGCCGCAGTCGCGCAGGTCGCCGGCCACCACGGCCATGCCCTCGGCGGCAAAGGCCAGGCAGAACTCCGCTCCCAGCCCGCGGGCCGCACCGGTGACCAGGGCCACCTTGCCTTTGAGATTCCTCTCCATGTCACTGCACCTCTCTAAGATATTCCTTGCCGCGGACGTTGCCCGCACGGCCTGTCACCGGGTGCCGGTAGCTGGAGCAGCATCGCCCCGCACCGCTCTGGGCGGGCCACGCCCTCAGATCACGCCGCGGGCCGCATAGTCGTCCAGCTCCGCATCGGTCTTGCCCAGCAGCTCGCGCAGCACTTCGCGCGTGTGCTCGCCCAGCATGGGCGAGGGGCCAAAGTCCTCGCAGGGCGTGCCGCAGAGCTTGATCGGGTTGCCCAGCATCTTGAACGTGCGGCCGTGAAAGGTCTGCTCCACCACCATGCGCCGGGAGAGCCCCTGGGGGTCCTCCATGGCCTGCTGCATGGAGTTCACCGGAGCGCAGGGCACCCCGAGCGGCTGCAACGCGGCCAGCAGGTCGTGCGCGTTCCACTTGGCCACCTCGGCGCGAATGAGCGCATTCATCTCGTCGCGATGCGACACGCGCCACTGGCGGTTCAGGCTGGTCTGCTCGTCCAGCAGCCGCGGATTGTCCAGCACTTCGACGACGCTGCGGTGCTGGGCGTCGGTAACCGTGGCGATGGCGATGTACATGTCGCGGGCCTTGTACACGCCATAGGGCATGTGCAGAAAATGCTCGTTGCCCATGTGCGGCTGCTGCACGCCGCTGAGGAAATAGTACGTGGCGATGTGGTTCCACATGGAAAGCTGGCCATCGAGCATGGAGATGTCCACGTCCTGCCCCTGGCCCGAGAGCTGCCGCGCCTGCAGCGCGGCCAGCACGCCGATGACGCCGTGCAGCCCGCCCACCATATCGCCAAAGGGCAGCCCCGCGCGCATGGGTTCGCCCTTGGGATCGCCCGTGATGCTCATGCCGCCGGAGTAGGCCTGGGCCACCATGTCGAACGCCGCGCGGTCGCGATGAGGGCCCGTCAGCCCGAAGCCCGTGATGGAGCAGGTGATGATGCGCGGATTCACCTTCGACAGCGCCGCATAGTCGATCTTCAGGCGCTCCGTCACGCCGGGACTGAAATTGTTCACCACGACATCGGCCGTCTGCACCAACGCGTAGAACAGCTCCAGGCCTGCGGGGGCCTTGAGGTCAAGGGTCACCGACTTCTTGCCCCGCGACTGGGTGAGGATGTTGGCGCCCACGCCATCGATGTTGCCGTCCGGCGTGTTGGCGTACAGCGCCCGGGTGGCTGCGCCCCGGCCCGGGGGCTCGATCATGATCGCCTCGGCGCCAAGGTCCGTGAGCATCATGGTGCAATGGGGCCCGGCCAGCATGTGTGTCAGGTCGATCAGGCGAATGCCATCCAGGGGCTTCATCAAGTTCCGTGGCATGGGGTTGCATGGGCAGGCCCGCCGCGCCAGGGGTCAGCGGGCGACGGCCGGCCTGCGCGGAGCCTGCCCGCCTTGGCGGTGCGCGGCCGCTGGCTTGCGGGGTGGAAAACCACTATCCTGCATAGCGGCCGCCGCGCACTCGGGCGCCGGCGTGACGCCACCGGCCATCCGGCGACACGCCCCGCGGCCGCCCTCCGTGATTAGCACAGAACCGGCGCCGGGGGCCACCATCTGCCATGCGGCGGGAGCATGCTGCGACTCTACGACTATCTGCCCTCGGGCAACGGCTACAAGGTGCGCCTGCTGCTGACGCAGCTCGGGCTGCCGTTCCAGTTGATCGAGCTGGACATCATGCGGGGCGAGACGCGCACTCCGGCCTATCTGTGCAAGAATCCCAACGGCCGCGTGCCCCTGCTGGAACTGGAGGACGGCACGCTGCTGCCCGAATCCAACGCCATTCTGTACTATCTGGCGCGGGATACGCCCTATTTTCCCCTGTCACGGCTGGCCCAGGCGCAGGTGCTGCAATGGATGTGCTTCGAGCAGTACAGCCACGAGCCCAACATCGCCACCGCGCGACACTGGATTCAGCACGTGGGTGTGACGCCCGAGCGCGAAGCGGCCCTGGCCGAAAAGCAGCGCCTGGGCCGCGCGGCGCTGGCGGTGATGGAGGGGCACCTGCGGGGGCACACGTACTTCGTCGGGGAGGCCTACAGCATCGCCGATATCGCCCTCTACGCGTATACCCACGTGGCGCACGAGGGCGGGTTCGACCTCGCGCCGTTCGGGGCCATCGCCGCCTGGCTGGCGCGCGTGCGGGCTCAGCCCCGGCACTTGGCCATCACCGCCCGCCCCGGTTGAGATTTTCGCCGAACTTGCATAAGACTGGCGGTGTACAGCAACCTGCACAGGGATGCGGCGCCCCGCACAGCGCGGGGTGCGCCGGGCTGGGTCGGTGCGCGCCGTGGCACAGGCGGAGTCGCCGGGGTGGGTCGGTGCGCGCCGTGCGGAGCGGCGCAGCGTCATGGGGCATGCGCCGCGCTATTCTCTGCGTGCTTCATCTCACGCAATTCACCTCTTGAGCACAGGAATCGGACATGGACGAACTGGATCGATGGAAGGGCAAGATTGCGCTGGTCACCGGCGCCTCCAGCGGCATCGGCGATGCCATCGCGCGGGCGCTGATCAAATTCGGCATGAAGACGGCCGTGTGCGCCCGGCGCAAGGATCGCCTGGATGCCCTGGCCAAGGACATGGCGGGCGAGGCGGGTGAGGTGCTCGTGTTGCAGGCCGACATGGAAAAGGAATCCGACATCAAGGGCCTGTTTCCGGCCATCCGCAAGAAGTGGGGTCAGCCCCTGGATGTGCTGGTGAACAACGCCGGCACCGGCGTACGCAAGGCCCTGGCGGCCGGCGACACCAAAGGCTGGGCGGAAATGCTCAACATCAACGTCCTGGCCGTGGCCATCGCCACCCGTGAGGCGCTGCAGGAGATGAAGGGCAAAGGGGAGGGGCAGATCATCAACATCGGCTCCATGTACGGCTACCAGGACCGCATCCCCATGGCGGGCATGTACACGGCCACCAAGAATGCGGTGCGCGCCATGACCAACACCCTGCGCACCGAGCTGCAGGGAGAGCGCACCAAGATCCGCATCGGTGAAATCTCCCCCGGGCTGGTGGCCACGGAAATGCGCCCCAAGATGACCAATGGCGAATTCACGTACGAATCCTACTTTGAGCAGTTCCATCCACTGCTGCCCAAGGACGTGGCCAACGCCGTGCTGTACATGCTTTCGACCCCGCCCTACGCGGAAGTGCACGACATCCTGATCGGCCCCATGTATCAGGCACTATAGGGGATCAGGCGCCATAGGCACTTGCCCATGCGGCCGGTGGCGTGCGGCCGTGTCGCCGAGGGCCGGAAGCTGGCGGTCGAGCGCGTGCAAGGCTATCCTGGTCGGGCAGTCCGTCTTTGGCCTGTGCGCGCAGACGGCCCACTTCGGGCCGGGACGCGGGCGGCACCCCACGGAAGCGGAGGGCGATGAGCCGCGCCGAGCAGATGAGCGAGTCGGAATTCCGCACGTTGGCGGGGAAAATCTATGCCCGCATCGACAAGGCCTTCGAGGCGGTCGACCCGGACGATGCGGAATGCGAGATCTCGCAGGGGGCCCTGACCATCAGCCTGCCGGACGGCGCCAAATGGATTCTCAGCCAGCAGCCGCCGGTGCGCCAGCTTTGGCTGGCTGTGGCGTCGCTGGGTCGAGCGTATCATTTCGACTACGATACGGTCCGCGACGTCTGGATCGATGACAAGGCGCCCGAGCGGGAACTCATCAGCCACCTCAGCACGCTGCTGCGCGACAACGCGCGGATCGACGTGTCCCTGTAACGCACTACCCCATCATATCCGGCGGCGCCGGCCGCGCGGCAGGCCTGGCGGCAGGGATCGCCACGTGCGCGGTACCCTGCGCCGACGACGGTCCGTGCCGGCGGCTGCTGGGCAGAACGACGCGATTCGTCTGACCTTCCGCGGGGCGGAAAGTGTGTCGGCGGCGCCGCGAAAAGGCTCGCGGCGCGCTGAGGCGGGAACTACTGCACGACCATCAGGTAGCGGCGGGCGATTTCCGGATCGGCGTCGAATTCGGCCATGGTGCCCTCGAATACGGTCATGCCGCGGTCGATGACGTAGATGCGGTCCGCGCATTCGTGCACCGTGTGCAGGTGCTGCTCGGAGATCAGCATGGACACCCCCATCGACTTGAGCTGAAGGATGGAGGCCACCATCTCCTGGGCCACCACGGGCGCCAGCCCCTCGTGCGGCTCGTCGAGCAGCAACAGGTGCGGGTTGTTGAGCAGCGACCGGGCGATACTAAGCATCTGTTGCTGGCCGCCGCTGAGATTGCCCGCCAGCCGGCTCTTGAACTGATCCAACTGGGGAAACAACTCGAACACGCGCTTGAGCGTCCAGAAGGGGTCAGTGCCCTTGTCATGGAACGACGGCGGTACGCGCAGATTTTCGGCCACGGTGAGGCTGGCGAACACGCGGCGGTCTTCCGGCACGTAGCCGATGCCCTTGCGAATCACCATGTGCGGCTCGAGCCGCTGCAACGTCTCGCCGCGATAAGTCACCGTGCCCTTGGTGACCTTGATCAGGTCCTGCACCACGCAGCGCATGGCGCTGGTTTTGCCGGCGCCGTTACGGCCGATCACGCAGACCACCTCGCCTTCGTCGATATGAATATTGATTCCGTGCAGCGCCTCGCTGTGCCCATAGGCGGCATACACATTCTCCAGCGTTAGCACGACGGTTCATCCTCCAAGGTAGATTTCCTGCACGCCCTGGTGCTTGGCGATTTCCTCGGGCTTGCCTTCGGCGAAGACCTTGCCCAGGGCCATGACGGTGATGTGTTCGGCGGCCTTGAACACGATGTCGATGTCGTGCTCGACGAAGACCAGCGTCAGCTTGCGCCGGGTCACCTCCTTGAGCACCAGGTCGATCAGCTCGTGCCGCTCCTGCAGGCCCATTCCGGCGGTGGGCTCGTCGAGCAGCAGCAGGGAGGGCTTGGTGGCCAGCACCATGCCGAATTCCAGCCGCTTGCGGTCGCCATGGGAAATGTCCTCCACCACCTGATCGGCCATCCGGTCCAGGTGGATGATCTCCAGCTCCGACATCACCTCGTCCTTGATGCGCTTGAGGCGGCCGGCGCTGAGGCTGAACCACCAGGACGCCGAGCACACATGGGCGCTGAGCATGTTGTCGAAGACGGTCATGCGCGGAAAAGTGCTGCTGATCTGGAACGTGCGCCCGATGCCCAATCTGGACATCTGATGGGGGTACTTCTTCATCAGGTTCCGCGTGCCCAGCATGACCGAGCCGCTGTCGCCCACCAACTGGCCGCCCAGCACGTTGATCAGCGTGGTCTTGCCGGCTCCGTTGGGGCCGATCACGGCGCGACGTTCGCCTTGGCGCACGGACAGGTCCACGCCGTCGAGGGCCACGAACTTGCCGAAATTCTTGCGCAGGCTGCGCACCGTGAGCGCGACGGCGCCGGTTGGTTGCTCAGGCATGGGTCCTCCGCCGCAAATGCTCAAGCAGGCGATTCACATATCCCGCGATGCCCGCAGGCGAGAGAATGATGACCGACATCAGGATGATGCCGATCACCAGCTCCCACAGCTCGAAGTAGTGGCTGACGATGTTGTCCGCGAGCTTGAAAATGACGGCGCCGTAGATGCCGGCGCTGAAGCTGTACAGGCCGCCCAGCAGCACCATGACCAGGCCGTCCAGGGTGAACTGGGCCCCCACGTAGTCCGGAAACACGTTGCCGTGAAAGACCCCATACAGCGTGCCCGCAACGCCCGAGAAGAAACCGGAGATGGTGAAGGCGATCAATTGAATTGTCTTGCGGTTGTGGCCCATGGCGCCGGCGCGCATGGGATTCTCCCCCACGGCACGGATCACCAGCCCCAGCGGCGAATGCACGATGCGCCAGAGCAGCAGCAGGGACACGGTCACGACGATCAGCACGGTCAGGCCGAACATCTCCGGGCTCAACCCCAGGCGCGTGACCACGTAACCCGTGATGCCCGACTCGCCGCCCGTGAAGCTGAACCACTGGTGCGCGATGCCGAAGGTGACCTCGGCGCAGGCCAGGGTCAGCATGCCGGCATAGATGAACGTGAGCTGCACCGAGAGGAATCCGTAGACCAGTCCGGCGATCGTGGCGAGGACCGGGCCGGCCATCAGCCCCGCCCAGATCGGCCAGTCGAAGCGCGCCACGGTCAGCGCGATGCCGTAAGCGCCCAGGCCGAAATAGACCCCGTGGCCGAAGGAGACCATACCGCTGTAGCTCAGCACCAGGTTCAGGGCGCTGGCGAACAGGACGAAGATCATCACTTCGGTGATCGCAAACACCGAGCGGGGATCCAGCACGAACAGCGCGATCGCCGTCAGGGCCACCAGCACACCGGTGAGCTTCCAATTGACCGCGGTGCTGTCGACGTCGAGCGGCCTCGATGGCGGATTGGCTTCAGTCATGAGTCAGGTCCAAAACAGGAGGTGGTCGGGTGATTATTCGACGGATCGGCGGAAGGAGCGCACCATCAGCACGACGGCCACCAGCAGGTATGCGCCGACAAACGAGATTTCGGGGACCCAGAGCAACCCCAGCGCCTTCAGCACGCCCACGGCGATGGCCCCGATCAGCGCGCCGGAGAGAGAGCCCAGGCCGCCGATGATGACCACGATGAAGGCGTTGATGATGACACGCGTATCCAGCAGGTAGTCCACCGCCTCGAACGAGGCGGCCAGCCCCCCGGCCACGCCCGCCAGGAAGGAGCCCACGAAAAACACCCCGCTGAAGACGTAGGCCTGATTGATGCCCAGCAGCGCCACCATGCCCCGGTCATCGGTGGCCGCGCGCAGAATGATGCCCGCGCGCGTGTAATTCAGCGCGGCGTACATGAGGATCAGCACGACGATCCCCACGGCCACCATCGCCAGTTGGTAGGAGGGAATGTAGTTGCCGCCGATCACCACGGCACCGGCCAGCGCATCGGGCACCGGAGAGGCCGCCTCGTTGACGCCCCAGATCACCTTGACCAGGTCGCGGATGATCAGCACCCCCGCGATGGTGACCACGAGCTGCATCAGGTGCTCGGTGTGGTACACACGCCGCATGAGCAGCACTTCGAACAACAAACCCAGCACCGCGACGATCAAGCCGCACAGGATGATCGTGATGTAGAACCCCGGCACGGTACGATAGAGAATGTGGGGGTACAATTGATACGTCAGGAACGCCCCCAGCATGTAGAACGAGCCGTGGGCAAAGTTGATCACCAGGGACACGCCGAAGATCAGCGTCAGGCCCGAGGCAATGAGAAACAGGGTGACTCCTTCCATGAGTCCCTGCAAAACCTGAATTGCGATCATGACGGGCGCATCTTGGGCGGCTGGACCTGGCCGTTCCGGAATCGCTTCCGGAACGGCAGGGATGTGATTAGGGACTACGGAACAGGGCAATTGCAGCCAGACGTGGCGCGACTACTTGTTGGCCATCGCCCGCATTTTCAGCACTTCAGCCTCGGAAGGCAACAGCTTACTCCCCGGAATCGCCGTCACGTCCGTGAGGATCGGAAAGGGATATTCCGGGGTCTTCTTGGTGATACCGATGTAGGAAGGCGAGTCCAGCGTGTTGTCGAGGGTACGCGAGCGCAACTGGCCGCGCACACTGTCAAAGGTGAACGACGCAGCCGCTTTGGACATGTCCTCGGACTTGGTGTTGCCTGCGCGCGTGACCACTTCCTTGATGAAATACATCACGTCGTAGCCCAGCACACCCCAGTCGGTGGGATATTCGCCATCGTAGCGGGCGCGGTAGCGCTTCACGAAGTCGGCGCCTCTGGCCGTGCCCAGGGCATTGAAGGGCGCGCGGGACCAGCCGTAGATTCCGTCCGGCACTTCGGTGCCCATGTCCATCAGGGTCTGGGTGACCAGGAACGCCACGACCTTGGTGCGGTCGAACAGCCCGTAGGCCTTGCCCTGTTTGATGAGACTGTTGGTGGTCACCCCGGCGGTCACGGCGATCACCGCGTCGGGTTGATCGGCCAGGGTTGCCGTGATGAACGAGGTCATGTTGGATTCCCCGAACTTCGGCCACAGCTCCTTGACGATCTTGGCGCTGGGGTCGATCTGCGCCAAGTGATCCTTGTAGACCTCGATGGTCGTGCGGCCCCACTCATAGTCCATGGCCATGGTCACGATCTTCTTCCAGCCCTTCTGCTTCGTGAACTCGGCCAGGGCTTTGCCCTCGATGATCGTGTGCGGCTGCGTCTGGAACACGCCCGGATAGAAGAAATCGATGTTGGGCTTGTGCGTGCCGCTGAGCGCCGAGAACAAGGGGATGTTGTATTCCTTGGTCACGGGGAATACCGACATGAATATCGAACTGCTGCACACGCCCGTGATGATTTCCACCTTATCACTGACGATCAGGTCGCGGGCCTGCTTGGCGCCCTCATCCGGTTTGGTCTTGGAATCGCGGTAGATCACCTCCACCGGCCGGCCCATGATCCCACCGGCGTTGTTGATTTCTTCGGTGGCCATCTTCATGGCCTTGATGGCCGGCGGTGTCAGCGAACCGCAAACCCCGGAAATCCCACCCACATATCCGATCTTCAACGGTTCCGCCGCCTGAAGCTGCGCGACCGCCACACCGAAAACCAGCGAAAGTGCAGCGACGACTCCAGACAACTGCAGTGCGATTTTCGATACACGTAGTCTCATATCCATCACCGTCCCTCTGAAATTGTGAAATTGTACAATCACTCAAACCACCCTCCGTCCGCATCCTTAGTACGCCTGATCGCAAAAGTCCACAGCAATGCGCGGCGGAAAATCCGCCTCCGACGCGCGCCGAAGGCAATTTTCGGGCGCCGCTCCGCGCGCAACGCAACGCACATGACTTTTGCCTCGCGAGCATTTATGGTGCCCTGATTCGGCGGGCAGGTGCGGCAGATCTGAGATCATCATCAAATTCCCGGCAAGCCCCCCGCACACCAGGGTCGCACTGACCTCAACCCATGCGGAAGACGCAAGGAGCATACCCATGAAATTCAGCGAATACCAACACCTGCTGTTCGAGCGCAAGGAACACGGGATTCTGTTGATCACGATCAACCGCCCCGAGAAGTATAATGCCACCAACCAGCGCCTGCACTGGGAGCTGACCCAAGTGTGGGGAGACGTGACCAACGATGCGGAAACGCGGGTGGCCGTGATCACCGGGGCAGGCAAGGCCTTTTCGGCCGGCGGCGACCTGGACATGGTGGATCAGCAGATCAAGAACTTCAAGGTCATGTCGCGCATCATGAAGGAAGCCTCGGACGTGGTGTACAACATCGTCAACTGCGACAAGCCCATCATCTCCGCCATCAACGGCGTGGCCGTGGGGGCCGGGCTGGCCGTGGCGCTGATGGCCGACATCAGCGTGATGTCCACCGAGGCCAAGATCACCGACGGGCACATCCGCCTGGGCGTGGGCGCCGGTGACCATGCGGCGATCATCTGGCCCATCCTGTGCGGCATGGCCAAGGCCAAGTATTACCTGCTGACCTGCGATTTCATCGACGGCAAGGAAGCCGAGCGCATCGGGCTGGTCAGCATGTGCGCCCCGCCGGAGCAGGTGCTGCCCAAAGCCATGGAGGCGGCGGTGAAGCTGGCGACGGGACCCCAGATGGCCATCCGTTGGACCAAGCGCGCCCTGAACAACTGGATCCGCTTGGCGGGCCCGACTTTCGATGCCTCGCTGGCCTTCGAAATGCTCAACTTCTTCGACGACGACGTGGCGGAAGGTCGCGCGGCCCTGCGCGAAAAACGCGCTCCGGTGTTTCCCTCCACGCGCGCCTAGCCGCCCCGGGCGCTGTTTCACAGAGCCGCCGCTGCCCGCTAGCCCTGGGGCAGCTCGGCGGCTGCTGCGCGCAGCTTGAACTTCTGGATCTTGCCGCTGGGGGTGCGCGGCATGGCGTCGATCAGCTCCAGCCGCTCGGGAAAGTAGTTCTTGGCCAGGCGGCAGCTTTCCAGGTATGCGACCATTTCCTGGAAGGTCAGGGTCTGTCCCTTGCGGGGCACGACGTAACAGCAGCCTCGTTCGCCCAGGCGCTCGTCGGGCATGGCCACGATGGCGCAGTCCTGCACGGCCGGATGGCGGTAGAGCAGCTCTTCCACTTCCACCACCGGCACGTTTTCGCCCCCACGGATGATGATGTCCTTGCTGCGCCCGGAGATGCGGATGTAGCCGTCGGCGTCCATGCGGGCGTTGTCTCCCGTCTCGAACCAGCCCTCCGCATCGGTGCCGTGCAGCTCGGGCTTGCGCAGATAGCCCACGAATTGGCTGGCACCGCGCACCTGCAGGCGCCCCTCCACCCCGACGGGCACGGGACGCGTGTTTTCGTCCACCACCCGTACGTCGATGCCGGCGATGGGCGCGCCGTCGGTCTCGAACACTTTTTGCGGTGGATCGCCCTGGCGCGTGGTCGTGGCCAGGCCATTCTCGCTCATGCCCCAGCCGGAGACGACCCGCATGCGGAACTTTTCCGTGGCCGCCTGCACCAGCACGCGCGGAATGGGCGCCCCGGCCGTGACGAACACGCGCAGGCTGCCGGTATCGTAGCGCTCCACGCCGGGCGCGTGGGTGAGGTCCTGCAGGAAGGGCGTGGAGCCCATGGTAAAGGTCACGCGCTCGTCCTGAATGCGCTGGGCCGCGCCCACAGGCTCCCAGATGTCTTGCAGCACGACCTTGCTGTGCAGCATCAGCGGCATCAGCAGTCCGAACAGGAAGCCCGTGTTGTGGGCCAGGGGCGAGGACATGAGGATCACGTCGTCGTCGGTGAGCCCCACCTGCTCGATGACGCCGCCCACGTTGTGCAGCAGGGTGTTGTGGATCTGCATCACGCCCTTGGGCTGGCCGGTGGTGCCGGAGGTGTAGAGCATTTCCGTCACCGCATTGGGGCTGGGGCGCCGCTCGCGAAAGATCGCTTCCCCGTCCAACTCATCCTCCCAGCGCCGCCGCAGCAGCACGGCCTCCAGGGAGGTCTCGCCTGTACCTTCCACGACAAGCACGTGCTTCAGGTGCGGCAGGTCGCCCCGCAGCTCGGCGATCATCCCAGGATGGTCGAAGCCCCGGAAACGCCGGGGCACGAGCAGCAGGCGGCTCTCGTTGAAGCCCAGCATGAAGGTCAGCTCGCGGTGGCGGAAGATGGGCATCAGTGGATTGATCACCGCGCCGATGCGCACGCACGCCACGTAGAGCACCTCCACGTGCCACCAGTTCGGCAACTGGAACGACACGATGTCTCCCGGCTCGATGCCCAGGGCCACCATGCCCAGGGCCATGCGGTCGGAAAGGCGCTTGAGCTGCCGGTAGGAAATGCTGGTCGCCCGGCCGGTAGTGGAGTTGAAGTCGCGAATGGCCACATGGTCGGGGCGCATGGCCACCGCCTCGTCCACATAGTCCACGATCAGCCGGTCTTTCCAGTGCCCCGCGGCACGGTGCGCGGCGATGCGTTCCGGCGGCAGGATGGGGTTGAAATCCATAGACACTCCGTGGGTTGCGAAATGAGTAGTAAATGCTCAATACCGGACTTTGCAGCGGACAACAATCGGCCGCGGCGCACGGAGGCGCTGCACGTATGGTGGCCGCGTGGCCCGACGCGGCCAGCAGACCCGCCGCCGCGGCGTGTTCGGCGCCCGGGCTTGCGGCCCCGGCGGCCCTCGCCTATATGTGGCAGCGGAGCCGCGGCGGCGTGCGCCCCGCGCCATGTTGCATTCATCACCCCGCCCCGGGCCGATTTGCGCATAATACGCCCGGGTGAGGATGGCCATTTGCATGTCACAAGGAGTCCAGCGCATGAGCTTTGAAGATATTTTGTACGAGGAAAAAAATCACGTCGCCTACATCACCATCAACCGCCCGCGGGTCTACAACGCCTTCCGCCCCAAGACCTGCGAAGAGTTGATCGAAGCCTTCAACCAGGCCGGGTGGAACAAGGACATCGCCGTGATCGTCTTCGCCGGAGCCGGCGAGAAGGCATTCTGCACCGGCGGCGACCAGTCGGAGCACGAGGGGCAGTACAAAGGCATCAAAGGCCGCACCGGCATGCCCGTGGACCAGTTGCATTCCATCATCCGCAGCGTGCCCAAGCCGGTCATCGCCAAGGTGCAGGGCTATGCCATCGGCGGCGGCAACGTGCTGACGGTGCTCTGCGACATGACCATCTGCTCCGAAAACGCCAAGTTCGGTCAGGTGGGGCCCAAGATGGGCTCGGTGGACCCCGGCTACGGCACGGCCTACCTGGCGCGCGTGGTGGGCGAGAAGAAGGCCCGCGAAATCTGGTACATGTGCCGCCAGTACTCGGGCAAGGAAGCCGTGGAAATGGGCCTGGCGAACGTGTGCGTGCCGAACAACAAGCTGGATGAGGAAGTGGAAAAGTGGTGCGCCGAGCTGATCAAGCGCAGCCCCACAGCCATGGCCATCGCCAAGCGCTCCTTCAACGTGGACACCGAGCACATCGGCGGCATCGGCCAGCTCGGCTTCGAGTGCCTGCGGCTCTACTACGACACGGACGAGTCCCGCGAAGGCGTCACCGCGCTGAGCGAAAAGCGCGAACCCAACTTCGCCAAGTACGTGAAGTAACCGCGCTCCCCCCGTCATGCTCTTACGACTGCCGCGCGCGGGCCCTGGTTCCCAGGGTCGCGTGCGCTGCCCGGCATCCGCGCCCACTCGATCCTGGGCTGCCCGACCGCCTGCGCCCGGCCACGGCCCGCGCCACAACGGCGCCGGTGCCCCGCCGCACGCAGGGGCGGCCGGTCTGCCTAGGCCCAGGGGCTGGGCTGGCCCCAGCGGTTGAAGTAGGTCAGCTCGCCAATGGACTTGCGGGCGGTGGGGCCGAACTTTCCGCGCGGATAGCCCATGGGCACGCACCCAAACACCTCCACGTCCTGCGGAAGCGCAAACAGCGCCATCACACGCTCCATGACCTGCGGATGCAGCGTCGTGAACACCGAGCCGATGCCCAGGGCCCGCGCGGCCAGCATCATGTTCTGCACCCAGGGAAACACCGAGTTGCCCGGCGTGCCGCGCTTGGCGCAGGGCAGCACGATCAGCGGAGCATCGCCGATCTCGTCCGCCAGACGGCTGGCCGACAGGTAGGTCTTCTCCGTGGGCGGAATGTCCGCGCGGGTGTGCCAACCCTGGATCTCCTTGCGCTTGGCCCACCAGGCCTCGTGGTACAGCGCGCCCAGCGCCTTGAGCTGCTTCCGCTCGGTCACCACCAGAAAGCGCCCCGGCTGGGCGTTCCCGCCGTTGGGCGCCTTCACGGCCGCTTCCAGGAACACACGGATGTCCTCCAGCGGCAACGAATCGGGCCGCAGGCGGCGGATGGAGCGTTGCGTGAACATGGCTTCGCCGACGGGCATGGTCAGTCTGTCCTGGGACGACATGCGGGGCTCTCCTGACGGGGTTTGGGGATCGTGCATGGACGCCGGCCACGGACGCGACCGCGCACCGGGGAGACCCGGCCTGGGCGGCGCGCCGGCGGCCTAACACTTCAATCGACCTGCAACGTGCTACGCTGTGTGCTTTGTGTAACCCAAACCGGGGGTCGCTGTCCTCCCCGGTCATTTCGCAACATTCCGGCACCCCGCACGGCCCGCGGCCGTGGGGGCGGATGCGCGGCGATCGCCCGCGGGCCGCAGCCGGGTCCGAGGAGCCCTATGAATCTCGACGTCGTGTTCTACTGGATGCTGGCCGTGGTGGCGGGCAGCCTGGGCGGCATCCATGTGCCCATCAACGGTGCGTTGGGCGCGCGCATCAATTCCCCGCTGGTGGCCACGTTCACGTTCTACGGAATCGGGTTTGCCATCATCACCGCGCTGTGCCTGATCCGCTGGGATCGGGCGGCCTTCCAGGCCCTGGCCACGGTGCCCAAGTGGTACTTCATCGCCGGGGTCATCAGCGTGCTGTCCGTGGGCAGCAGCACGTTTCTGATTCCCCGCGTGGGGGCCGTCAACCTGTTCGTGGTCGTGGTGGCCTCCCAGATGACCGTGCGCATGGTCATCTCGCACTATGGGTGGCTGGAATCGCCCGTCTCGGCGGTTTCGTGGATCAAGATTCTGGGAGCGCTCCTGCTGGTGTTGGGTGCGGTGCTGGTGGTGCGCGACTGATGCCGTGGCCGGCGGCCGCCCGGCACAGGGCCATGGCCTGCGAAAAGCGCCGCCGGCTGCGGAAATGCCGCGCGACGCGCGTTGGGCCAGGACATTGCGCAACGCTGGACAGAACTGATAATGTTTCCTCGGCTCCTGCCGGATGTCACGGCGCCCCCAATCCAAAATCGAGCACACCATGAGACAGCGCGACTGGGACGCGGCGTACAATCATTTGCTCAATCGGGCCGGATTTGCCGGGATGGGGAGCGCGACGACGTCGGCGGAGCAGCGCAAGCACCCACGGTTCAGCATCAGTTCCGTCACGGTGACGGCCAAGGTGGAAATCGCCACGGAGCACATCATCAACGCCTCGGCCGGAGGTATCGCCTTCAGTTGCGCCTTCTCATTCATGCCCGGCACGCTGATTCAATTGTCTTTCGAAAAGTATCTGACCCTCGACGCCACGGTCGTGCATTGCCGCAAGAACGAAAACGAGTCGGAGCGGAAGTATTCCATCCAGTGCAAGTTCGCCGACGAGGGCGACGGCAAGCAATTGCTGGTGATGATCATGGACATGAACACGCTCGGCAAGGCCTCCGCCAGCATCTGAGCGACCATCCCCCTCTCCCCGCGCTGCGCGGAGCGCCCCTGCATTTTCGCCAGGCTTGAAAACGAAGAAGATTGCCGGCCGGCATGCCGCGCCGACGCGGCGCAGGCCAATCCCCCCCGCCGCCGGGACGCCCTGTGCGCGGGGGAGCCTGGCGGTGCGCTGGGCGACCGAGCGGTGTGCCGCGGCCCGCGGCTCACGCCTCGTGGGGCTGCCGAGCCAGCGCCACGCCGATCATGCTGTCCCTCGTCACCAGGCGGGCCAGCTCTGCCTGCGACCAGCCCGCGGTGCCCGCCGGACGCCGGGGCACGACCAGGTAGCGCAGCTCCGCCGTGCTGTCGGAGACCTTGATCTGCACCTCGGCACCCAGCACCGTGCCGAATTCCGCCAGCACGGCGCGCGGCTCGTTGACCACGCGTGAGCGATATTCACGGCTCTTGTACCAGGCCGGGGGCAAACCCAGCACCATGCGCGGATAGCAGGAGC
>JACQHH010000007.1 GCA_016199125.1 Candidatus Lambdaproteobacteria bacterium | reverse complement strand
CGTGCTGATCATCGCCTGCCCCTGCGCCCTGGGGCTGGCAACTCCCATGTCGATCATGGTCGGCACGGGCCGCGGCGCCCGGGCCGGCGTGCTGTTCAAGGACGCCACGGCCCTGGAGGTGCTGGAGCGCGTGGACACGCTGATTGTGGACAAGACCGGCACCCTGACCGAGGGCAAGCCGCGCCTGACCGCCGTGGAGAGCGTCTCCAGCCTGACGCCCGACGAACTGGTGCGCCTGGCAGCCAGCCTGGAGCGCAGCAGCGAGCACCCCCTGGCCCAGGCCATCCTGGCCGGCGCCGCCGAGCGCGGGCTGGCCCTTGAGACGGCGCAGGAGTTTGCCGCGCCCACGGGCCAGGGCGTCACCGGGCTGGTTGCCGGACGCGAGGTGCTGCTGGGCAACGCCACGCTGCTGACCGCGCGCGGCGTGCCCACGGGGGCACTCGACCAGCGCGCCGATGTGCTGCGCGCGGAGGGCGTGACGGTGGTCTTCATTGCCGTGGACGGGCAGCCGGCCGGCCTGCTGGGCATCGCCGATCCCATCAAGCCCACCACCCGCGAGGCGCTGAACCTGCTGCGCGCGGAGGGCATCCAACTCGTGATGCTCACCGGCGACAATCGTATCACGGGGGAGGCGGTGGCGCGGCAACTGGGCATTTCCTTCGTGGAAGCGGAGGTGATGCCCGACCAGAAAGGCCAGGTCGTGGAACGCTTCAAATCGGGGCAGCGCATCGTGGCCATGGCCGGCGACGGCATCAATGACGCGCCCGCGCTGGCAGTGGCCCATGTCGGCATCGCCATGGGCACCGGCACGGATGTGGCCATGGAAAGCGCCGGAGTGACCCTGGTCAAAGGCGACCTGCTGGGAATCGTCCGCGCGCGCCGGCTGAGCAGGGCCACCATGCGCAACATTCGCCAGAACCTGTTCTTTGCATTCGTGTACAACGCGTTCGGCGTGCCGCTGGCGGCCGGGGTGCTGTTCCCGGTGTTCGGACTGCTGCTCAGCCCCATGATCGCCGCGGCGGCCATGAGCATGAGCTCGGTTTCCGTGATCAGCAACGCCCTGCGCCTGCGCAACATGAGCCTCTAGGCGTGGCAAGCCTGGCCGCGGGGGCGCCACGGCGCGGGATGCAAGACCGCAGGAACGGGACGGAATATGGCCGGCTGAAACAAGGCGTGGCCGTCAGGTGCGAGTGCGGGGCGGCTCGAGCCAGACGGCTGCAGGCAAGGGATGCACATTCACCGCGCCACCGGGCGCAACGCAGTCCACCTCAGGAGACTCACCATGAAACGCTTGGCAGTGACCACGATCACGGTTTTGGCGCTGGCGCTCATTCCCCTCGCAGGCACACACGCGGACGACGAGAATTCCGCTGACGGATATTCCGGCTACGGCTGGGGCGGGCGCGGAGGCGGCTACGGCATGATGGGAGGGGGTCAGGGCGGGATGATGGGCGGAGGCATGATGGGTGGGGGCGGCTATGGCGGGATGATGGGCGGAGGCATGATGGGCCCGCGCATGCTGCCCTTCTACAACGATCTCACGCCCGAGCAGCGCCAGCAGCTTGACACCCTGCACCTGGGCGTTGCCCAGCAGATGCTCGTGGAAGGGGCCAAGGTGAGCGGCCTGATGCTGGCGTTGTCCCAGACCATGCACAAGTTCCCGGCCGACAAGGCGGAGGCGAGCAAGACCTTCGCGGACATCCAGAAGGCCCAGAGCAACATGTTTCAGCTCATGCAGGGTGCCATGGCCAGCATGCAGCAGATCATCGGCAAGGAGCGCTGGGCGGAACTGGAAGCGTTCCACAGCGGCCGCATGCAAGGCAATTGGGGCCGCGGGCCCGGACAGCCGGGGCCGGGCGGCATGCACGGGCGCTATGGGCAGCGCTAGAATCTTGCTAAAATGAGCACGAGCGATTGCGGCACGATCCGCCGCGGGGACCTGGCGCCCCGCGGCGATAATTGTTCCTCCGCGGGTTCCCCGGGGGTTCCCATATCGACTGATGAATCCGATCCCGTCCCAGGTGCGACGCGGCTGAAGCGACCGGGCATGAACGCGCCACAGCAGATCTTCCTGGAAACCCGCCTGAGCAGTACCGAATGGCTGCGCAGCGGCTTGTTCGCCGCGCTGCTCTTTGCCGGCCTGGGCACGTTGACGGCGTTATGGGCCAATCCCTGGTTCGCGCGTATGACGCCCGTGTCCCGCTGGGACTTTGCGCTGTTGGGCGCCGAAGCAATGCTGCTGGGCGCCTACCTGGGCGTGCGCGCCCCCACCTGCGCCGTCAAGCAGGCCAGCCTGGGCGGCGTGGTCGGCTTTCTCGGCTTCGGCTGCGCCCTGTGCAACAAGCTGCTGGTGCTGTCGCTGGGTGCCGGCGCCCTGCTGACCTATTTCGAGCCGGTGCGCACGCCGCTGGGCTGGCTGGGCATCGGCGTGCTGGCGCTCGCCTTGTACACCAAGCTGGGCCGGCGGCTGGCGCTGCCGGGCAACCTCATCGCGGGGCGTGCTGCCGACGGGCAGACGCCACCCGACCGACGTCTCACCAACCACTTTTCATGAACTGACATGTCCAAGCACGGGAAACACAAGAACAGCCCGGCGGGTGCCCCTGACGGGAAAGCGCCGGATCATGCGGATGACACGGCTCCGGCCGATTCAACGCCCGCGGCCCGCACGCCGGGGGGCCGCGGCAACGCCGCGCGTCGCCTGTCGGGCTCGCGCTGGGTGGCGTTGGCGGCAGTGATCACGGTGGTGGTCATCGGCGGGGTGCTGGGCTTTGCCCAATTTTCGCCCTCCGTGAATTACAGCGATCCGCGCATGATTGCCATGGGCGAGGGGCTCTTTGCCACGAATTGCCAAGCGTGTCACGGGCCGCAGGCCAAGGGCGAAAGTCCCTTCAACGTGATGGGCGGCCGCAAGCCCAACGGCGACTATTGGGCCCCGGCGCTGAACGGCACGGCCCATGCCTGGCACCATCCCCCGGACATGCTCTTCTCCATCGTCAAGAAGGGCTCGCCCGCCCAGGATTCCAGGATGCGCGGCTGGGAGGGGCGCATGACCGAGGAGGAAATCCATTCCGTGCTCGCGTACGTCAGGTCGCTCTGGCCGGAGGAATTGCGCTACCGCTACGACAAGGCCAACGGCCTGCGCTAGCCGACGCGCCGGGCGGGTTCCCGCGTTGCGGGCAGCGCCTGCGCCGGACATCGCACGGGGAGGAGCACGATGGGATCGCTGATCAATGGGGAATGGATCAAGACCCCGCGCCCGATCGATCCGCAGGGCCGCTTCCGGCGGGCAGAGACCCAATACCGCAACTGGATCACCGCCGACGGCCGCAGCGGATTCAAGGCCGAGGCCGACCGCTACCACCTTTACGTGTCCTGGGCCTGCCCCTGGGCCCACCGCACGCTGCTCCTGCGCAAGCTCAAGGGACTGGAGCACGCCATCGGCCTGTCCGTGGTGGACCACTACATGAGCGACGAGGGCTGGGAATTCACCGACCGCCCGGGCACCATTCCGGACACCGTCAACCACACGCGGTATGTGCGCGAGATCTACGTCAAGTCCCGGCCTGACTACACCGGCCGCGCCTCCGTCCCCGTGCTCTGGGACAAGCAGCGGAACGTGATCGTGAACAACGAGTCGCGCGAGATCGTGCGCATGCTGGACCTGGAGTTCGACGGCATCGCCAGGCGCGACGTGACCTTCTGCCCCGAGCATCTGCGGGAGCAGATCGACCGCACCATCGAGGCCCTCTACGAGCCCATCAACAACGGCGTATACAAGTCGGGCTTCGCCAAAAGCCAAGCGGCCTATGAGGAGGCCGTGACGGCCCTGTTCCAGGCGCTGGATCGCTGGGAGGCGGTACTGGAGCGACAACGCTACCTGTGCGGCGACGTGGTCACCGAGGCCGACTGGTGCCTGTTCACCACGCTGGTGCGTTTCGACCTGGTCTACCACGGGCATTTCAAGTGCAACCTGCGCCGCTTGGCGGACTATCCCATGCTCTGGAACTACCTCAAGGAGCTCTGCCAACTGCCCGGCGTGGCCGAGACGTGCAACCTGGAGCACATGAAGGCGCACTACTACGGCAGCCACCCCACGGTGAATCCCACGGGGATCGTGCCGCTGGGCCCCGCCCAATACGCCGAGCAACTGGCCGCCCCGCACGACCGGGCCACGCGGCGTTATTCTTCCTAGGCGTGCCCAATTTTGGTATGTGATTGCGCTCCACCCGGTGTTCGGGCCGCGCCCGTGCGACTCCCCGGAGCCTGCCGGGTCTCTGGCGCAGGCCCACAGGCTACCGCTGCACGGAGGCAATCGCTTCGGCGAGCTCATCCAGCGTGAAGGGTTTTCTCAGGACGTGGGTGACTGACGCCGTGTCGGAAGGCTCGATGGCGGGCGAGCCCGTCATGAGAATGATAGGAAGGCCCGGGAGGAGCGCATGCACCTGCTCGGCGAGCTGCCAGCCTGTCGCGTCGGCCAATTCATTGTCGGTGAGCAACAGACGGTAGGCCGCGTCGCTCTGGACGATCTGCTGCGCGACAGTTGCGCTGCCCTCGACAAACGTCACCCGGTATCCGAAGAACTCCAAGTGCTGCTTGCAGCATTGCATGATGCTCTGTTGTCTGCCGGCCAGCAGGACGGCAGTCCCATTGCCCCAAGGCATGGGGATCTTGGCCCGTTCCGCCACGGAGAGCGCTTCGACCACGGGCAGATAGATGCTGAACGCACTGCCTATGCCGGGCGTGCTCTGCACTTCGATGTGGCCGCGGTGCGCATTCACGATCTGGCGCACATTGGCGAGTCCCATGCCGGATCCCCCGGCGTCCGCGTTGGTCGTGAAATACGGCTCGAATATGCGCCGCAGTACATGCGGCTCCATGCCGACGCCGGTGTCCTGCACATCGATGCGCACCATCCGCCGCGCTTCCGTCATCTCGTCGGGGCCTTGGAACGAGACCTCGGAGGCGACAATTGTCACGGTGCCGCCTTTCGGCATCGCGCGCGTGGCATTGATGCACAGGTTCATGAGGACGGTCTGTACCTGTGCCGCATCTCCGGCGATGGGGGGCAGGTTCCTTGCGACCGCGGTCTCGATGCTGATGTTGGACGGTAGTGCGACCCGCATCAGTTCGACAGCCTCCCGGACGACGTACTCCGCCTCCAACGTGGTGGAGCGGCCAGTGCCCCGCCGGCTGAAATTCAGGATCTGCTGCGTCAGCGCGCGAGCGCTCAGTGCCGCCTTGCGGATGCGCTCCAGATCGTCCCGCAATTCCGCGTCGCCGATTTCCTTGAGCAGTGCCAGTTCCGCGAAGCCCAGGATCGGCGTGAGCAGATTGTTGAAGTCATGTGCCACGCCGCCCGCCAGCGCCCCGAATATTTCCATCTTTTGAGCTTGCTTCACGCGCTCCTCCAGAGCGATGCGCGAAGTGATATCGATCGTGATGCCGATGAAGTTCGTGATCTTCCCGTCGGGGTCGATGACGGGGGAGATGACCTGCTCCGTCGTATACAGGGGCCCCTTGCTGTGGCGGTTCACCAGTCGTCCGCGCCATACATTGCCCTGCAACAGCGTCTCCCACATCTGCCGGTAGAACCGGCTGTCCTGCTTTCCGCTGCTCAGGATGCGGGGCCGTTGACCCAGCATGCTTTCCCGTTCATAACCCGTAATCCGTGTAAAGGCCGGGTTGACATAGAGGATGTTGCCCCGTGCATCGGTGACGATGATGCCTTCGTCCGCGTGCTCGACGGCCACGTACAACCGGCGCATCGCAGCCTCGGCATTCGTGTGCAGCTCCACCTCTCGCTGCAGAGCGGAATTCGTTGCAACCAATTGAACATGGGTATGCCGGACCTCGTCCATCAGGCGTCGAATGATGATCCCCGCCTGGATGATCAGCATGATCGCCACGGCCAGGATCAGGCCGATCATCACGTGGCGTCGCCACAGCGATTCGTCAAGGTCGGCCGCATACTGGGTCACCAGTTGGTCCATGATGACGAGATACGCTTCCGTGACGTCGAGCAACTGCACCAGGATGGGCTGACTGAGCGGCACGTCCTCCGGCGCCGTCACGGAATCCTGGTCCAGCCTGGCCAGCAATGCATTCACCTCCGCCACCAGCGGCTCCAGATCGTCGAGCATGCCGCCGGCTCGGGCAGACGACCGGCCGGTCAAGCCCAGCGCGGGATCGCCGTGGCGCAGACCCCGGTGTACACGCAGCCATTGCGCCTGGTTGTCCCGCAAGATGCTGCGCAAGGCCGCCCGCCTTTCCGGGTCCTGCTCATGGGCCCGCAGAAAGGAATCCTTGGCGATGACCTGTGCCAACATGCGCTGCCGCCCCGCGATGTTGACCAACCCCGAATCCGGCAGGAAGCCCTCCATCACGGTCCCGACCAGGCCCAGCCCGCCGACGATCAGAAATGCCATGATCGTGAGCAGGACCGCCCAGCCGAGGCGCCGGCTTTGACCGTTCTCGATGAGCTGCAGGGACATCAAGGCTCTCCCTTTGGATCCGTCATGGATTTCACGTGCGTCCGCGCCAAATGTTTCATTCCGAGGTGATGAAACGTATGCAATCTTGTACATCACTTGCTTTCAATCCATATCGGATTAACATAAGTATTTTTGCGCCACGTGATATGCTAAATTAAGTTCCTCAAGAAACGTTTTGGATCACGTGTCACGTCACTTGCGGCACCAGCCCCTCGGCCGGTGGGCGGCTCCGGCCTGTGTGAGGGCCTCGTTGCGGCACTGACTTTCTAGGCGTGCCCAATTTTGGTATGTGATTGCGCTCCACCCGGTGTTCGGACCGCGCCCGTGCGGGCCCCCGGAGCCTGCCGGGTCCCTGGCGTCAGCACCCGCGCCGGGTGCCCGTCTCCATCTCGCAGAGGAGCCAGCCGCATTCCATGAAGGAGCATTGGGACAAATCGAGAATTCTGGGCAACCTGCCCGACGCGGCCGCGCGGCGCTGGGGGCAGCGCCCGGCGCTCACCTTCAAGGGTCGCCGCTGGACATTCAGCGCACAGGCCGCCGAGATCGACCGCATAGCCCGGGGATTGGTGGCCCTGGGCATCCAGCCCGGCGAGCACGTGCTGCTCTGGCTCAACAACTGCCCGGAGTGGGTGTTCCTCATGTTCGCCCTGGCCAAGATCGGGGCGGTGCAGATTCCCGTGAACACGCGCTTCCGCACGGCCGACCTGGCCTACGTGCTCAAGCAGTCCAACAGCAGCACGCTGATCACTCACGATGTCTCGGGGCCCATCGGCTATCTGGACATGGTGCGCGAGCTGGTGTCCCTTGACGCCGCCGCCGACCCGCAGGCGCTGTCCAGCGCCGAGTATCCGCATCTGCGGCGCGTGCTCATCAAGTCCGAGGTCCGCCGCACGGGCACGGTGGCGTGGCCCGACCTGCTGGCGGCGGGCGAGCGCGTGCCGCAGGCCGAGGTCGACGCGCGGGCCCGGGCCGTCACGGCCGACGACACGGTGTTCATGATGTACACGTCCGGCACCACCGGCTTTCCCAAGGGGGTGCTGCGCAACCATTCCTTCATCCAGAACCAGGTGGATCGCATAGGGCGCATCGGCACCACCGAGGCGGACGTGTTCATCAACTACCTGCCCTTGTTCCACATTTTCGGCTACGTGGACGGGCCGCTGATGTCCGTGCTGACGGGCAACCACCAGGTGCTGATGGAGTCGTTCAACCCCGACGAGGCGCTGGATCTGGTGCAGGCGGAGCGCGGCACGCAGGTGCACGGCTTCGAGACCCATCTCAAGGACCTCAGCGACGCGCAATTGCGCCGCCCACGCGATCTCTCCAGCCTGCGGGCTGGCATCTTCGCCGTGGGCATGCAGAGCGGCGTGCCGGTGACCCGCCGCGCGGGCACGGTGCTGGCGCCGCTGAAGACGGTCACGGCCTACGGCATGACGGAGGTGGGGCAGAACGCGCTGCTGGGCGACCTGAATTCCACCGAGGAGCAGCGCTGCGAAACTTCGGGCTATCCCAGCGAGGGCTATCAGGTGCGGGTGGTGGATCCTCAGACCGGCGCCGACCAGCCCCATGGGGTGCAGGGCGAGTTCGTGATCAAGACCTACGCCATGATGCAGGGCTACTACAATCAGCCCGAGGAGACGGCCAAGGCCTTCGACGCCGACGGCTGGTTCCACTCCGGCGATGCGGGCTACACGCGCGCCGACGGCTACGTGCGCCTGCTGGGGCGTTACAAGGACATGCTCAAGGTGGGGGGCGAAAACGTGGACCCCATGGAAGTCGAGGGGCACCTGCTGACCCACCCGGGCGTGGCCAAGGTGGCCGTGGTGGGCTTCCCGGACGAGCGCCTGAGCGAGGTGCCCGTGGCCTTCGTGCAGCCGGTGCCCGGCGCCGGGCTGACGCCCCAGGCCGTGATCGACCACTGCAAGGGCAAGATCGCCAGCTTCAAGGTGCCCCGCCGCGCCGTGCTGGTGGAGGACCTGCCCATGACCGCCACGGGCAAGATCCAGAAGGCCAGGCTGCGCGAGGAGGCGCTGGTGGTTTTCGGTCGCCAGCCGCCGTCGCGCGGCTGATCCGCGCCCGAGCCGAACGCTGCGGGCGCGCGCCGGTAGCGCCACGCTCGCCGCCCGCCCCCGCTCGGTTGCCTTCCACCGGCCAGCAGACGCCGCGGCGGGTCTCCGTCCCTACTCCTTCCACGAATTGACGTAGTCCAGGTTCTCGCACGCGGGCGGAATGGGGGCCATGTCCACGGCGTCGCGGAAGTCGATCATCACGGCCACCTCGTCGGCCATGACCAGCTTGTGCTGGTTGCGCAGGGCGGCCGGGTGCGGCCCGTGGTGGATGCCCGTGGGATGCAGCGTGGCCATGCCCAGGCGCGTGTGCGCGCGGCTCATGAAGTTGCCCTGGTGATAGAACAGCACCTCCTCGTAGTCGATGTTGCGGTGGAAGTACGGCACGCGCAGGCACTTGGGATCGGACTCGTAGGGCCGCGGGGCGAAGGTGCAGACCACGAAGCGCTCGGAGAGGAACAGCGTGTGGGCCGAGGGCGGGATGTGATAGCTGTGGCTGGTGATGGGCCGGATGTCCCGCCAGTTCATCTTGAAGACCGTCGTATCCCCCTTCCAGCCTGCGATGTCCGTGGGATCGTGCGCGTAGAACACGCGCGTGATCGCGTTGCGCCGCTTGACGTGAATCTCGTATTCCCCCGCGGCGTTGGGCGTGGCGTGGCAGCCCTGCTGCACCGGCACCTGCAGCACGGCCGGGTCGAACACGGCGTGCAGGCCCACGATGCCCCGGTCGGGCAGCTTGAAGCGGCTGCCCGTGGCCTCCACCACCAGCAGCATGGTGGGCGAGTCGACCTGGAGCTGGTAGCCGATGCCCCGCGGGATGAGCAGGTAGTCGCCTTCGCCGTAGGAGTGCATGCCCAGCTCGGTCATGATGCGCCCGCTGCCCTGGTGCACGAACAGCATCTCGTCCCCGTCCGCGTTGCGCAGCAGGTGCCCCATGCTCTGTGTCAGGCGCCAGGCCCAGATCTGCGCCGACTGGTTGCCCAGGAACGGCACGCGCTGACCGGTCTGCGTGTCGGCCAGGTTGTCCAGGTACACGCAGCGCGGACGCAGGGGGCCTTCGATGCGCGTCCAGCCTGTGGGCGCGTGCTTGTGGTAGATCTGCGTCGCCGGCCCGAAAAATCCGTCGCGCCCGTATTCTTCCTCGAACGTCCCTTCGGGCAGTCCCACGTGTGCCTGGCGCGCGTACGATCCTGAGAACAGTTGCGGATGGATGTCGCGTTGCATCGGTTGCCTCCCGGAAGGTGGTGCGTCCTGGCGCGCCCGCGCGTGGAACCGGCGGGCTGCGGACACGGCAGTCCGCAGCCCGCGGAGTCCTGCCGCGGCGCCCTTGTGCGCGCGGGTTGGTCATCATGAGGTGTGGATTTCCGGCGCTAGGCTAGCACGGCCCGTCGTGTGCGCACCAGTCCGCGCAGGGCGGCTCGGGGCATGGGCGTGCGGCGACCGGCGGAGCGGGCAACGGACCCGATTGACGGCTTTGCGGCGGCGCGGCTGCGGCGGGGGGAACGGGGATTGGCAAAGGGACACTGAGAAATGCCGGCGCGGAGCCAGGGCAGGCGATGCCGCGCCGGCTGGGGCACGCGGCTAGCGCAGGGTTTGCACCTGGGCCTGCGGGGAAGGCGTGCCGCCCATCATCTTGTCGCCCTTGGGGCAACCCGAGAGCACGAATGCCACCGACAGCACGGCCAGCACGGTCAACGCCAATTTCGTTCGCAGCATGGAAAACTCCTGGAACCGGGTTTACACGACGGTGCCGCCCAACGCTGTCCGACAGCCCGGACCGCGCGGATGCCGGGTATGGCCCGGCGGGCGTGGCCCTGTCTCGCGGACGTTCGCGTCACGCGGGCGGCGACATGTGCCGCAGCATGACGGGCAAACGTCACGGAAACATCACGAGAGCGTCAATTATTCGTAAACTTCTCCCTCGCGCCCGGCAGGACGGTGGGTGGGCAGGGCAAAGCTGAAGGTGCTGCCGCGGCTCAGGGCGCTCTGCACCTGCAACTCGCCGCCGTGGGATTCCACGATGGATTTGGCGATGGCCAGTCCCAGGCCGGAGCCGCCGGAGAAGCGCGAACGGCTCTTGTCGGCGCGATAGAAGCGGTCGAACACGTGGGGCAGGTCCTCGGCCGCGATGCCGCTGCCGCTGTCGCTCACGGCGATCCGCACGCGGGGGCCCTCGGCGGCCAGCAGCACGCGCACCTGCCCGTCGCGCGGGGTGTAGCGCAGCGCGTTGTCGATGAGGTTGGAGAGCACCCGCTCGATCATGCCGATGTCCCCGCGCACCGTGGGCAACCCGGCGGGATAGTCGCCGCCCAGGCGTACGTGGCGCTCCATGGCCATGGGCTGGAACTTGAGCAGCACGTCCTGCACCAACTCGGGGAGCGCGAAGGGCTCCAGATGCGGCGCCACCTGCCGCGCCTCCAGCTTGGAGAGCTCGAACAGCTCGTCGATCAGCGCCCCCAGGCGCTTGACGTTGTCATGGATGATGGTCAGGAAGCGCTCGCGCTTGTCGGCATCCTGCTTGTAGCCCTCCATGAGCAGCGATTCCAGGTGCGCCTGGATGGAGGCCAGGGGGCTGCGCAGGTCGTGGGAGACATTGGCCAGCAGCTCGCGGCGCAAGTGCTCGGAGCGCTCGATCTGCGCCACGTGCGATATCACCTGCCCGGCCATCTCGTTGAAGGCGCGGCCGAGCTGCCCGATTTCGTCGCGGGGCGCTTCCGGCAGGCGCAGGGCATGGTCGCCGCGCTCGAAGGCGCGCACCATGCCCGCCATGGCCCGCAGCCGCTTGGTGAGCAGGAAGAACAGCAGCAGGCCGCAGAGGGCGAAGAACAGGAACATCGCCACCAGGCTGATCGCGCTGTTGCGGATGATGAAGCTCTGCTCCAGCATGGCCGCGATGGATTCGTATTGCTCCCCACCCAGGATCAGGTACAGGTAGCCCGGCGCATCGCCGATCATGATGCGCGCCACGGAAAAGGGCTTCTGCTTGCCGGCGTTGCGCGGGTCGTCGCCCATGATGGGCATTGGCGGCGTGCTGTGCCGATCGAGGAAGGCGCGCACGGGCGCCATGTTCACGCGCGTGCGCGCCAACTCGCGCGCCTCGGAAAAATATGCCAGCACCTGGCCTTCGGTATCGAGCAGGTAAATCTCCACGCGCGGATTGTAGATCATCATGTCGTGGATGCGCGCCTCGATGGCCCCCTTGTTCAGCCCCTGGCGCAGCCCCGGCTGAAAGGCTCCGACCAGGTCCCGCGCCAGGTCATGGTTCAGGCTCTGGTCGGATTCCTGGGCAAAGTCCCGCGCCGACCGCACCCCCAGAATGAGCTGCGCGATGCCGTACACCACCAGCAGCAGCAGGAAGATGACCGAGATGCGGACGTAGAGGCTGGAGAAGAAGGATTTCACGCGCGCAGCTCCTCCGCGTCGGCGAAGCGATAGCCGAAGCCCCACACGGTGATGATGTAGCGCGGGTGCGAGGGATCGGCCTCGATCTTGGCCCGCAGGCGGTTGATGTGCGAGTTGACCGTGTGCTCGTAGCCGGTGAAGGAATAGCCCCACACGCGATCCAGCAACTGCTCGCGGGTGAAGGGCACGCCGGGATGTCGCGCGAAGAAGGCCAGCAGATCGAATTCCTTGGCCGTCAGCTCCACGGCCTTCTCATGCAGGGACACCCGGCGCTTGCCCAGGCTCACGGTCAGCCCCGGATACGTAAGCGTCTCGGGCCCCGTGGCCGCCGCGGGGTCTGCCGCCGTCGCGGTGCGCCGGATGATGGCTTTCACGCGGGCCACCAGCTCGCGCACGCTGAAGGGCTTGGTCAGGTAGTCGTCGGCGCCCAGGTCCAGGCCCAGCACCTTGTCCATCTCCTCGCCGCGGGCGGTGAGCATGAGGATGGAACAGCCCCGGTCGCTTTCGCGCAGGCGGCGACAGATTTCCAGCCCGTCCACGCCGGGCAGCATGAGGTCCAGAATCACCAGCGCGAATTCACCCGCCAGGGCCCGCTTCAACCCCTCCTTGCCGTCGGCGGCGTGCACCACGTCGAAGCCCTGGTCGTGCAGGTGCATCTGCACCAGCTCGGCGATTTCCCGGTCATCCTCGATGATCAAGACGTTTGGCTTCACGATGCTTCGCCGCTGAAGTGCCTGGGGCTGGGACGGTCCGTGCCGCGTGGTGTGCCGTCTCCGGGTCGGGTGCGCGGGCGCGGCGCCCGGCGTCCAAGCCTAGCCCTGTTGATCGCCGGCGGGCAATGCTGCCCCGCCGCGCCGGCTGCGGTCGTCGCCGGCCCCGCGCTGGAAATGGCCCCTGTCGGGCGTCAGCACCCCGTGCTATGATTCGCAACGATTGCCGGGCAGGAAAATTGGCGACACATGGCCCACCTTGCGCCCTTGACACGACCCCGGCATATGTGGTTGTTAATCCACGAGTTATTCAATGCTGACGGCGGCCTGGTGGGCTGGCGGGGGAAGCCACGGGAAGACACGCGGATGCCGCAACATTGAGGTTCTGCCCATTCACGCTCAACGAACTACAATCGGCCTCGCGCTCCGCAGGGGTTGTCACAGCCCATGCCTTCCCCATCGTCTGGCAAATTAGCCATTGTCCGCTGCGACCAGCGTGAAACCATCATCCAGGGAGATCGTGTATGAAGCGCCGTTCATTTCTGAAGACAGCCGCAATCGGTTCCGCCGTCGCGGGCCTCGTTTCCAGCTTGCCTAAACCGGCCATTTCCCAAGGCCGCAAGGAACTGCGCCTGGTCACCTCGTGGCCCAAGAACTACCCTGGTCTGGGCACGGCGCCTGAGCGCTTCGGACAGCGGCTGGAGAAGCTCTCCGGCGGCCGCTACTCGGTGCGCGTGTATGGCGGTGGGGAGCTGGTGCATCCTCTGAAGTGCAACGACGCGGTGCAGCAGGGCACGGCCGACCTGTACCACTCGGCCGATTACTACTACCAGGGCAAGTTGGCCGCCTATCCCTTCTTC
The DNA here is from genome assembly GCA_016199125.1 of Candidatus Lambdaproteobacteria bacterium. GTDB lineage: Bacteria > SAR324 > SAR324 > SAR324 > JACQKK01 > JACQHH01. The sequence continues at coordinate 5,193 of JACQHH010000007.1, read as the reverse complement.
ACGTCCGTGCCGTTCGGCCTGGTGCCGGCGGAACTCAACGCCTGGATCTACCACGGCGGCGGGCAGGCCCTGTGGGACGAGGTGGGCGGGCAGTTCGGGATCAAGCACCTGGCCTGCGGCAACTCCGGCTCGCAGATGGGCGGCTGGTACAAGAAACCCATGCGCTCGCTGGAGGACTTCAAGGGTCTCAAGATGCGCATCCCGGGTCTGGGCGGCGACGTGATCAACCAGTTGGGCGGCACGTCGGTCACCCTGGCCGGCTCGGAAATTCTGCCCGCGTTGCAGGCCGGCACCGTGGACGCCACCGAATGGGTGGGGCCCTGGAACGACCTGGCTTTCGGCTTCTACAAGGTGGTCAGCAACTACGGATACCCGGGCTTCCACGAGCCGGGCTCCATGCTCTCCCTGGGCATCAGCCGCAAGCTGTGGGATGGCCTCTCCGATGCGGACAAGCTGCTCTTCGAGGTCTGTGCGGGCGCCGAGAACGACTACGACCTGGCCGAGTTCAACGCCAACAACACCGCGGCCCTGGAGACCCTGATCTCCAAGCACGGCGTGAAGCTGTTCGAGTTTTCGGACGAGATCTTCAAGGCTTTCGGAAAAGCGTCGATGGACGTGCTGGCCAAGGCCGGCGCCGCCGATCCGATTTCCAAGAAGGTCTACGAAAGCTTCATGAAATTCCGCAAGCTCGCCATGGACTGGTCCAAGCTCTCCGATCAGTCCTACATGCAGAAGCGTTCCCTGTACCAAGCCTGAGCCGCGGTTCGCCGCGAGGTCAGGGCAGGGAACATCCTCAGCGCCATGCACCGGACGCGTGCCGCCAAGTGCGGCGCGCTCCGCCGCATGGCGTGCACGTCTTGATCCACCCACCGCGGATACCGTCGCGAGCGGCGCTGTGCGCGAACCACGCACCTCACCATGCAGGTCCTCGTGAAACGTCTCAAATCCATCGCCCTGGCGATCGACTCCCTCAATGAGCGCATCGGACGCGCGATTGCCTGGACGGCGCTGGCCATGGTGCTGGTGCAATTCGTCGTGGTGATTCTGCGCTACGTGTTTGCCTGGGGCTCGATTCCCGCGCAGGAGTCGATCTGGTACTTCCACGGTATTCTGTTCATGATCGGCGCCGGCTACACGCTGCTCAAGGATGGCCACGTGCGCGTGGACATCTTTTACCGGGAGAGTTCCCCGCGCACCAAAGCGATGGTCGATCTTTTCGGCGTGATCGTCTTCCTGTTGCCGGTCTGCCTGCTGATCTGGGGCATGTCCTGGAGCTACGTGCTCAACTCCTGGCGCGTGCTGGAAGGATCCACCGAAACCAGCGGATTGCCGACCATCTTCCTGCTCAAGTCGGTCATTCCCATTTTCGTGATTCTGCTGTCCCTGGAGGGCATCTCGCTCGCGATCAAGTCGTTCCTGGTGATCGTTGGGGTGGAAAAGCAGATGCCCGTGGGCCAGCACCTGGAAGAACTCTGATATGGAACACGTCCTCAAGTCCGAAGTGCTCATTGCCATCATGTTCCTGGGAACAGTGTTCTTCCTGCTCCTGGGCTTTCCGGTGGCGTTCACGTTGTCCGGGTCCGCGCTGCTGATGGCGGTGGTGGCGGTGGGGCTGGGCGCGTTCGATTTCTCGATCCTCTCCGCGTTGCCCCAGCGGGTGTTCTCGGTGATGACCAACGAGGTGCTGGTGGCCGTGCCCCTATTCGTTTTCATGGGGGTGACGTTGGAACGCTCCCGGGTGGCCGAAGAGCTGCTGGACAACATGGGGCGCCTGTTTGGCGGCTTGCGCGGGGGGCTGGGCTATTCGGTGTTCGTGGTGGGTGCGCTGCTGGCCGCCTCGACGGGCATCGTGGGGGCCACCGTGGTGACCATGGGCTTGCTGTCCCTGCCCACCATGCTGCGCCGCGGCTACGACCCGGCGCTGGCCTGCGGATCCATCGCGGCCTCGGGCACGCTGGGGCAGATCATTCCGCCCTCCATCGTGCTGGTGCTGCTGGGCGACCAGTTGTCCGTGGCCTTTCAGGATGCGCAGTACCGCATGGGCAACTTCGCGCCGGACACCGTGTCGGTCAACGACCTCTTCGCCGGAGCCCTGTTTCCCGGGCTGGTGCTGGTGGGCATGTACATGCTGTACCAGGCCGCCATGGCCTGGCTGAAACCCGAATCCTCGCCGGCCATTCCCGCCGACGAGTTGCGCGGCACAGGGGACACCAGCATTCTCTTCGAGACCATGAAGTCGCTGGTGGCGCCGGTGGTGCTGATCATCGCCGTGCTGGGCTCCATCCTGGGCGGGCTGGCTTCGCCCACCGAAGCCGCGGCGGTGGGCGCCATCGGTTCGCTGATGCTGGCCGGCTATCGCCTGGACCATGCGCACGGCCGGCCCATTCTGCTGGGCGGAACGTGCCTGTTGGCGGTGCTGGTGCTGACCGCCTTCGTGGATCTGCGCATGCAGCGTAACGAGATCTCCGGAAGGGAATGGGGCGCCATCCTCGTGGCGATCCTGCTTTCCGTCGGGCTGGGATGGGGCCTGCTGGTCAGCGTGCTGCGCGTCTACAAGCACCGCGTGGCCAACGGCAATCGCATCCTGCAGGAGGTCATGCGCGCGACCATGGAGATTTCCTCCATGGTGTTCGTGATCCTGGTGGGGGCGGCGGCCTTTTCCCTGGTCTTCCGGGGATTGGGGGGCGACGTCCTGATCGAGAATTTTCTCAAGGGCCTGCCCGGCGGCACGGTGGCCGCGATCCTGGTGGTCATGGCCGTGATGTTCATCCTGGGCTTCTTCCTGGACTTCCTGGAGATCATCTTCATCGTGGTGCCCATCGTGGCGCCGATCCTGCTGCAAATGGAAGTGGCCCCCGATGTCCCCATGAGCCCGGTGTGGCTGGGCGTGATGCTGGCCATGAACCTGCAGACGTCGTTTCTCACGCCGCCTTTCGGCTTCGCGCTGTTCTACCTGCGCGGTGTGGCGCCGGACAGCATCAAGACCATGGACATCTACCGGGGCATCGTACCCTTTGTCGCCATCCAGATCTTTGCGCTGGTGGTGCTGTGGTATCTGCCCCGCGTGGCCACCTGGCTGCCCGAGGCGCTCTATCCCCGCTAGCCGCCCGGCCGGCGGGGCGCCGGGGCATTATCCGGCCGAGCTGCCGTGCCCGGCGCTCGCAGACCATCTCGCCATCCGCGGCGCGTTGGGCTAGAATCGAATTTCCGCGAATGCAGTTCAACCCAAGCCGTGCACCACATGCCTGGGCGAGGCCCACGGCAGCCGCCGCGCCATGACCTGTGCTCCGTTCCGACCGCCATGCCCGACGCAGGGCCATGCCCGCGCCGACGGCCCGCGGCGGCGCTGGGGGCACGGCGGGCTGCTGCTGTGCTGGGTGCTGGGCGTGGCCATGCTGCATGCGGCGGAGAACAGCCCGGAGGTTGACCCGTCCGCGTCCGCGTCCGAAATCACGTCCGCGCCATCGGCGGCAGACCGGCCCGCGCTGGCGGTGGCCATCCGCACCGAGCGCGCAGGCTGGCTGCCCGCGGTTGATGCAGCGGCAGGCGGTCCGGGCGGCGACCCCATCGTCGCGGTGCGTCTGCTCTCGCCGGCGCACATCCGCTACCTGCTGTTGCCGGGTGACGACTGGCACGACGAGGGGGAAGCGGCCGCCATCGCGCCCGACGCCCTGGGCGCCCTGGGCTTTGCCGCGCGCAGCGGCCTGCCCTTGCGCTACCGCGTGTATTCCCATGAGGGCGGGTGGAGCCCCTGGCGCGCGTTCGGCACTGTCGCCGGTTGGCCCGCGCAGGGCTATGTGTTGCGGGGCATCGAAGTGCAGTTCAGCGGTCGCCTGCCGCAGCCGCGCGATCCGCTGCCGCCCGCGCGTCGCGGCCCGGGCGTCCCGCCGCCGCGTTGAGGCGGGGTCTCGGCCGACCGCAGGATCGGCGGCTGCCCCGCATGCCGTGCCCGGCCGCCCGGCGACAGGCGGCCTTAACCTTTCGCAATTCCGGAACGCCGCATGCGCAAACACACAGGCATGATCGTCGGCCTGGCGGCCCTGGGGCTGCTCCTGCTGACCGTTGCGGTGGCGCCGCGGCAGCCTTGGCGGTCACAGCAACGCGCGCTTCCCCGCCCCTCCGCCGAGCCGGGGGGCGCCGTCCCGGACCTCGGCAGCGCCCTGGCTGAACAGCGGGCCCGCATTCAGAACGCGCCGCAGATCAATGCCCGGGCCAAGCGCAAACTGCTGGCGCGGCTGGAAGGCCGCTCCCAGCCCAAGCGGCCGGACAAGCCGGGCGAGGCCGCGCGTTTCTACCTGCGCAAGCGGGTGCAGGCCGACGGCACGTTTCCCGTGGCCCGCTACGCCCAGGCCGCTCCGCGCTTCCGCAGCCGGCCCAACCTGGCGGGTGTCGCGCCGTTCAGCGCCGGCGCGGTACAAACGGGCTCTGCGCAGACCGGCGCGTTGGTCAACCTCACCTGGAACAACATCGGCCCAGGCAACGTGGGCGGGCGCGTGCGCGCCCTGCTGGCCATCGACGCCGGCGCATCCCCGGACATCCTCATCGCCGGGGGCGTTTCCGGCGGCATCTGGAAATCCAGCGACGGCGGCGCCTCCTGGACGCCCAAGGACGACCTGATGGCCAACCTGGCCGTCTCCACCCTGGCCATCGATCCCCACGACGCCCAGCAGCAGATCATCTACGCCGGTACCGGCGAGGGTTATGATGTGGCCGCCGACATCACCGACGGCGAGCGCTCCCTCAAACGTGGCGCGGGCATTTTCACCAGCAGCGACCAGGGCGAGTCATGGGCGGTGCTGCCCTCCACCGTCGCGGCGACGGGCACTCCCAACGAGCGCGATTTCCGCTTCGTGAACAAGATCGTCGTCAGCCCCACCACTTCAGCCACGATCTATGCGGCAACGAACACGAACCTGTGGATCGGCACGCTGGACGGCAACGGCGACGCGACCTGGACGGGCCTGTTTACGGTGACCGAAACCGCCGACGAACGCGCTATTCTGGACTTGGCCGTGGTCAATAACGAGGGCGTGGACTACGCCTACCTGTGGGTGGCTCATTACGGGCTCTATGTCCGCTCCTTCGATACCGGCCCCACACGCAGCCAATTTTCTGTCGGGAGCACCTCGCCTTCCGCGGAATACCTGCGCGGCGTGATCGCCGTCGATCCGCTCAATGCCGGCACCGCTTACG
>JACQHH010000043.1 GCA_016199125.1 Candidatus Lambdaproteobacteria bacterium | reverse complement strand
CTGGACGCCAAAGCGGAGGAATGGCTGGAGCACGGTCTGCTGCAAATCGAGCGGGAGCAGTTCAAGGCGATCCGGCTGGTGCATGCCAGCGGCCCCTCCGTGGAGATTTCGCGGCCGGACAAGGATGGCGCCTGGGTGCTGGCCGGCGGCGGACAGGTGAACTCCGCGGCCCTGGAGGAACTGTTGCGCCAGGCGGGCAAGCTGGACTTCGTCAAGCTGGGCGACCCCGGCGCGACGCCTGCCGCGCTGGGCCGCGCCAAGGTCACGCGCGTGGAACTGGAGCTGTTCGACAAGCGCATCTACCGGCTGACCATCGGGGAGGTCACGCCCGGCAAGGAAGGCAACAACTTCGCCACCGCCGAGGCGGCCCTGGACAGCAGCGTGACCGACGAGGCCCTGCGCAAGACCGTCGACGAATTCAATCAGCGCTTCAAAAACAGGATGCTGGCGGTGTACGATTTCGAAGTGAAGCCGTTTCTCATGGCGCGCAAGGACTACGTTCAGGCCAAGTGATGGTCCGGTCCAGCGCGATCGCGCCGCGGGCCGCGCAATCGGGCCCGCCGCGGCGGATTTCGCCGCGCACCCATCGTCCCGTCACGTGATGCCGCCAAAAGGAAGTCGCAGCATGGCCAGCGAATTACCGCCGCATGCCCACCTGTGGGATATTTCCGCCCACTACAACGAACACACCGTTCCGCGCGAACTGATCCACGCGCACACACCGCCGCCCGGCATGTGGGCGCGCATCGTCGTGGAGGAAGGCGAGTTGCAGGCCAGGGTCGCGGGCGCGACCGTCGCCGCGACGCCCGGTCAGCCGATCGTCCTGGCGCCGGACACCGCATGCGCCGTGGAACCGCCCCACCGCCCGGTGCGCTTCTACGTGGAATACTACCACCCGCCTATCATCGAATCGTCGGATGGGCTGCTGGCGCTGGGCCGCTAGGTCTCGGCACGGGGCACCGCGCGGGGGCGTGAAAGGACGACCGCGTCGCCCAGCATGGCCGGGACCGGCTATTTTCCCAGCTTGGCGCGCAGCTTGGCCGCCGAGGGTACGGCCAGCAATTGCCTCGCTCCCTTGCCGAAGATTTTTTCCATGGCGCTGCCCGGCAGGCCCATCTGGGAGAAGGCGAGGCCCGTGTTCATCTCCTCGCGGTAGAAGGTCACCAGCCCGCCCCTGAGCTTGAAGTAGCTGATCCCGGTGGCCACGACCTTCTTGCCCTTTCTCTGGGGCATCGTGGAGGCATAGGCGAAATACTCCCAGCGGGCATAGCCCACCTTGCCGTTGCTGACCGGGTCCTTCATCGTCCACACGTAATCCTTCCCATCCCGGTGGAACACGTCCAGCATCTTGTCGATGGCCGCGCGTCCCTTGAACGTGCCGTAGAACGCGTCATGATACACGCCGGTCGGGGTGAAGCAGCTTGCCAGGGCCTTGCCGTCGTGCTTTTCCACGGCACGCGTAAATTTCTTGACGAGTTGCGCAAATTCCATAAGACAACGCTCCGCTTGAGGGTGTGGCGGCCGCCTTGCTGCAGGCGCCGCGCCTGGAGACCGCGGGGCTGGGGGCCCGGCGGTTACTTGAGGGTGATGGTCATGTTCTTGCCCGCCGCGCCGCCGGCGAACCAACGCGTGCTGACGACCTTGGTTTCCGTGTAAAACGCCACGCCGTCCTTGCCGTGGGCGTGCAGATCGCCAAAAAACGAGTTCTTCCACCCGGCGAAGGGAAAGAACGCCAGTGGTACCGGCACCGGCACGTTGACGCCCACCATGCCCACGTTCACCACGCGCTGAAACTCCCGCGCCGCGGCGCCGTCGCTGGTGAACACGGCCGTGCCGTTGCCGTAGGGATTGCTGTTGATCAGCTCCACGGCCTCGGCCAGCGTCCGCACGCGCACCACACTCAGCACGGGCCCGAAGATCTCGTGCTGGTAGACCGACATCTGCGGCGTCACGTGGTCCAGCAGGGTGGGGCCCACGAAGTTGCCTTCGCCCTGGGCCAGGGGATGCTTCCGGCCGTCGAGCACCACGCGGGCCTGCTCCGCCTCGCCCTGCTGGATGTATCCCACCACGCGCGCCTTGTGTGCCTTGCTCACCAGCGGGCCCATCTCCGAGTCCGGGTGCGTGCCCTGCCCAAGCTGCAGTGCCGCGGCGCGCTCGCGGATGGCCTCGACCAGCGTGTCGCCGGACTCGCCCACGGCCACCACCACGCTCACTGCCATGCAGCGCTCGCCGGCCGAGCCGTAGGCGGCGCCGATGATGCCCTCCACGGTGGGCTCCAGCGCCGCATCGGGGAGCACCACCAGGTGATTCTTGGCCCCGGAGAGCGCCTGCACGCGCTTGCCCTGGGCGCCGGCCTGGCGATAGATGTGCCGCGCCACGGGCTCGGAGCCCACGAACGATACGGCCCGCACGCGCTCGTGCGCCAGCAGGGCGTCCACCGCCTCCCGCGCGCCGTGCAGCACGTTGAACACGCCGTCGGGCAACCCGGCCTCCTTGAACAGCTCGGCCAGGCGCAGCGCCGCCCGCGGCACGCGCTCCGACGGCTTGAGTACAAACGTGTTCCCGGCGGCGATGGCGATGGGGTACATCCACATGGGCACCATCACCGGGAAGTTGAACGGCGTGATGCCCACGCACACCCCCAGCGGCTCGCGCACCGAATGGCAGTCGATGCCCCGCGCCACATCGCTCACGGTCTGGCCCTGCATCAGCGAGGGCATGCCGCAGGCAAATTCCACCACCTCCATGCCGCGCAGCACCTCGCCGCGGGCATCGGCCATGGTCTTGCCGTGGTCGTGAGCGACGATGTGCGCCAGCGCATCGGCTTCGGCTTCCAGGATCTGGCGGTAACGGAAGAGCACCCGCACGCGCTCGGGCACGGGCGTGGCCCGCCAGCCCGCAAAGGCGGCTTGCGCCGCGCCCACGGCCTGCTCCACCGCCGCCGCGCCGCAGAGCGGTACCTGAGCATAGGGGCGGCCAGTGGCCGGGTCTTCCAACGTCAGGAACTCCGTGCCCGGCGGTGCGGGCTCGGGCTTGCCGTTGATGAACAGAGGCAGGGTTTCCAGCATGGCGCATCCCGTGGCAAGGGCGGTTGGGGGGCATGGCGCGCGCCCGCGATGATTTTCCCCCTTCGCATACCACGCGCGCCGGGGAATGTCGCGCGACCCGCCGGCCGCGGGGTGGCTTGTTCAGGCGTTGCGAAACCCGGCGGCGGGCAGCGGCAGGGCGCGCCG
>JACQHH010000042.1 GCA_016199125.1 Candidatus Lambdaproteobacteria bacterium | reverse complement strand
GCTGGGGCCAGCAGGCCTTCGAGAATTTCGTGGTGGTGCCGCCCTCCACGGGCATCGTGCACCAGGAGAACCTGGAATACCTGGCGCGGGTGGTGATGACACGCGCCGAGGCAGCCGGCAACGGTATGCCGGTGGCGTATCCCGACACGCTGCTGGGCACCGACTCCCACACGACCATGGTCAACGGCATGGGTGTGCTGGGCTGGGGCGTGGGCGGCATCGAGGCCGAGGCCTCCATGCTGGGCCAGCCCTATTACATGCTCGCCCCGGAGGTGGTGGGCATGCGCCTGGACGGCAAGCTGGGCGATGGCGTGACGGCCACCGACCTGGTGCTGCACGTGACGCAGATTCTGCGCGCGCACGGGGTGGTGGGCAAGTTCGTGGAATTCTTCGGCCCCGGCCTGCAAGCGCTGTCCCTGCCCGACCGCACCACGCTGGCCAACATGGCGCCCGAGTACGGCGCCACCATGGGCTTCTTTCCCGTGGACGCGCGCACGCTGGACTACCTGCGCCTGACGGGCCGCAGCGACGGGCAGGTGGACCTGGTGGAGCGCTACCTGAAGGAGCAGGGGCTGTTCCTGACCGCCGGTGCCGGCGATCCGGAGTATTCGTCCATGGTCACGCTGGACATGACCACGGTGGAGGCCAACCTGGCCGGCCCCAAGCGGCCCCAGGATCGCGTGCCGCTGCGCGAGATGAAGCAGAGCTTCCAGGCCAGCCTCACGGCCCCCACCGCCAAGCGCGGCTTTGGCCTCAGCGACGGCGACCGGCGGAAGAGCGCCCAGGTGCAGGGCCCGGCGGGCCAGGCCACCATGGGTCAGGGGGCGGTGGCCATCGCCGCCATTACGAGTTGCACCAACACGTCCAATCCGGGCGTGCTGGTGGCCGCCGGGCTGGTGGCCAAGAAGGCCGTGGCGCGCGGACTCAAGGTCAAGCCCTACGTCAAGACCTCGCTGGCCCCAGGCTCGCGCGTGGTGGCCGACTACCTGAGCCAGGCCGGGCTGCTGGGCGACCTGGAAAAGCTGGGCTTCCACGTGGTGGGCTACGGCTGCACCACCTGCATCGGCAACAGCGGGCCCCTGCCGGACTTCGTGGCCGAGCCCATCCGCCAGCACGACCTGGTGGCCGCCGGCGTGCTGAGCGGCAACCGCAACTTCGAGGGGCGCATCAATCCGCTCGTCAAGGCCAACTACCTGGCCTCGCCGCCGCTGGTGGTGGCCTTTGCCCTGGCCGGCACGGTGGACATCGATCTCACCAAGGAACCGCTGGGCACGGGCAAGGACGGCAAGCCGGTGTATCTCAAGGACATCTGGCCCAGCACCAAAGAGGTCAATGACACGGTGGCCAAGGCCGTCACACCCAAGATGTTCAAAACGCGCTACGCCGACGTCTACCGGGGCAACGAGCGCTGGAACAAAATCGCCGTGAGCGGCTCGGAGCTCTACAAATGGGATGAGGCCTCGACCTACATCCAGGAGCCCCCCTACTTCGAGGGTCTGACCACCACGCCGCCGCACCTGGCCAACCTGGAGAACATGCGGGTGCTGTGCCTGCTGGGGGATTCGGTGACCACGGACCACATTTCCCCGGCCGGCTCCATTCCCGCCGACGGCCCGGCCGGCAAGTACCTGCTGGGCCTGGACGTGTCCCAGGGCCAGTTCAACTCCTTTGGCTCGCGCCGGGGCAATGACCGCGTGATGACCCGCGGCACCTTCGGCAACATCCGCCTCAAGAACGCCATGGCGCCTGGCACCGAGGGCAGTTGGACGCGGCACCTGCCCGATGGCGAAAGGATGGCCATCTTCGATGCGGCCGCGCGCTACCGCCAGGAGGGCGTGCCGCTGCTGGTCATCGGGGGCAAGGAATACGGCTCGGGTTCGTCGCGCGACTGGGCGGCCAAGGGCACCTACCTGTTGGGCGTGCGCGCGGTGATCGCCGAAAGCTTCGAACGCATCCACCGCAGCAACCTGGTGGGCATGGGCGTGCTGCCGCTGCAGTTCAAGCCGGGAGAAAACCTGGCCACCCACGGCCTGGACGGCACGGAGCAATACAGCATCGGGGGCATCTCCGACGGCATGGCGCCGCGCGGCGATCTGCCCGTGACGGCCACCAAGGCCAACGGCCAGAAAGTGACCTTCAAGGTCGATTCGCGCATCGACACGTCCGTGGAAGTGAACTACTTCCGCAACGGCGGCATCCTGCAGACGGTGCTGCGGCAGATGGTGGCGCAGTAGGGCGGCGCTCAGGCAGCATTCCGGGCCGGCTCCGCGCAACCGCGGCGGCCGGCCGATCACTCCGAGACGGGCCGGCCTCGCGCAGCAGCGGGGTACGGCCAGTGTTTCATGACGGGCCGGCACAAGTTGCACGGCCCGTTGCCGTTTCGAGCACCGCAAGTCGGGGACGGCTTCCCGGTGGCGACGGGGCGACCGCGGGCGGTCTCGCAGCGGCGGGCAACCGGCTTTGTGTCCCGGGGATGCTTGGGGGTACATTGGGACACGCGCTGCGGCCTGCGTGGCGCATGCTCAGCACTCATCCCCAGCGAGCGGCGGTGTGGCGACGGACAAGGGCGGCAGAGCGGGCGGGGCTTCCCCCGGCATGGACGCCGACCGCTTCGAGGCGCTGCTGGAGCAGCGCTTTCGCGGCGTGGACCGACGCGCCATGGCCGGCGAAATCCGCAACCACGACGCCCGGCGTGACGACGCCTTCGACGTGGGCCACGTGCGGCGGCGCATACGCTTCCACGGCCAGATCGCCGCGCCCGTGCAGACCATGCTGCGCGACTGGGTGCCCGAATTGCTGGCCCATGCGGCCGGCCAGGGCGTGCGCCTGCGCGACCTGAACCACGAGCTGAACATCTATACGCCGCCCGCCTATGAGCAGGCGCGCGGCCGGCCACTGCCGCCGGGCATGCGCCTGCCGGCCACCGCAGACCGGTTCCTGGCCCAGGCCAAGGTGTACAGCGTCACGCTGGTGCTGCCACGCGCCGTGAGGAGCGCCGAGGAGGTGCTGGGCGCCATCCGCGCGTTGCTGGCGCGGCTGCTGTGCGAGATCTGGCTGCGCGACGAGGTGTTCACCCTGGAGGCGTATCGCGAGGAGGCGCCCCAGCCGATGAGCCTGGGGCTGCCGGAGATGCTGCGCCTGCTGGCCGAAGAGCCGCTGAGCACGCGGCGCATCGCCCAGGCGCTGGAGACCCACGCCCGCGCGATCGGGCTCAATCCGCGGCGGGCCGCCAAGCAGGTGCGCGCGTCCTACTTCGGCACGTTGCTGGAGGCGGCACGGAAGAACGCGTTGTCCGCGGACGAGCAGGCCCTGGTGCGCGAGGCCATGGACACCTACCTAGCCGCGCTGAGCGCGCAGGTGCCCCAACGCGTGGCGGCCATGGTGGAGGCCGTGGAGACGTTGAACGCCCAGCTCGGCTTCCTGCCCCCGGACGAGGCGCCGGAGTATCTGGCCCTGCGCGAGAAGAATCCCCTGCACTACCTGCGCTCTGCCAAGCTGCGCCTGGAATTCCTGCTGGAGGCCCTGGGAGCCCTGCTGGAGCATGTCGACCAGCTTGGCGCCGACGACCTGGTTCTCTCCCCGCTGCTGGAGCAGCGGGTGGAGGGCTACCTTGCCGAGCTGCGCGCCCAGCGGCTGGCGCGGCCGTACCTGCTGGAGGGCGTGCGCCTCAGCGACGAGCTGGCCCAGCAGCGCGAGGCGTTTCCGCTGGAGGTGCACGCCCTGCTGCAGCGCCTGCCGCGCACGGAGCACCCGGAGCGCGCATTCAAGTCCCTCTCCAGGAAGATCGCCAATTCCATTTACCAGCGGCTCTACGGGTCGCTCGTGTTGGTGCAGGCCTGGATCAAGGCTCGCGACCAAGGGACGGCCCAGACCTTCGTGGCCTCGGAGCGCTTCACGCGTCTGAAGGCGGCCCTGGCCAATTTCCGCTTCCGGCGCCCGCTGCTGGAGGCGCTGTTCCTGCGCCTGGGGGTGGTGCTGGACGCCGCGGAGGCCCAGGGGCCCACGGACACCGGCGCATCGCGCAAGCTGCGCCTGCCCCGGGACGAGCTGACGCGCGCCTGGAGCGGTTTCCTGCCGCACGTGTTGCTGGTCTCGTTCTTCGCCGACGGCACGCGCCTGCCCAAGTTCGATGCGGCGCGTTACCGCCGGCGCGTCGTGGCGTCGCTGGCCCGCCAAGCCGCCGCCGGGCAGGGCGCGGCACGGTTGACCACCTTGCTGCACCACGTGTACGCGGGCGCGGAGGACGAGGGGTTGGCGCCGCTGTTGGAGCAATTGCGGTCGCCCACGGGGACCTGGCGCTTCGTGGTGCAACAGGCCCTGGCGCCGCCGGCCGGCGCACGCCCGATCGACGTGCCAAAGCGCGGGCCGGGGGAAGCGCCGGCGGAGGATGAGGACGACGGGCTGCAACGCCTGCACGCGCTGGCCGACGTGCTGCTGCGTGCCCGCACCTCGTCGCAGCGCAACGCCATCGTCATCGGCAAGCGGGCCACGACGGCGCCATAAGTGCGGTGCCGCGCGATTGTTCCGTCTCCACGGGCCATGTATGATGATCGCGCGCCGGCACGGCGCATCGCCCGGTCAGGCTGCGCGCGGCAGGTGCCCCGCCGGCGCGGCCGCTGCGACGCCCGATCCCCCGCCAACCCCAGCCGGCTTGCCCCGTGAGCGATGACCGATCCCCTGCCGTGCCGCTCCGGGACATGCTCACCGGCGGCGGCCAGACCCAGGCCTCCTTCTGGGAACTGGATCTGCACAACCTGCTCAAGCTCAAGTCATTCGTACACTTGGGCATGCCGCACGTGTTTCGCAACCTGAACCAGACGTTCAACCTGTTCGAGATGCGGCGGCGCGGACTGGCGCCCATCGTGTACCTGATGGATTTTCGCAGCGACCTGGTGCCCCTGGCTTTCGCCAGCCAGGTGGACACGGCCCACGAGATCCGGCTCTACCGCTACCGGCCCACGCCGGAGGAAGCGGCGGGGGGCAAGGCCCGCGAGCGGCTGCTGGAGGACATCCGCATCGACTACCGCGGACCGCGCAGCCAGGGCTCCCGCGAGCAGTTGGGCTACGACAAGCGCAAGGGGCCGCCGGTGAAGCTGGGCAGCGGGCGCGTGCTGCACGTCTTCACGCGCCCCTTGGGCGCTGCCGGCGAGCGGGGCGTGGTGGAGGTGCCGCCGGAAATGCGCATCATGCGCGAGCACGCCTGGGAGGGCGCCTACCCCACGCTGGAGTGGCTGCACGAGCTGCCGGCGGGCGCCGAGGACATCGCGGCGGGTCGCTGGAACGAGTATCTTTCCGTGTGGGGCCTGCCCAATACGGACATCAACCAGCACGTGAACGTGGTGGAATATCTCATGGCCGCGGAAAACCACTTCACGCGCATGCTCTTCGGCGCGGGGCTCGATCTGCGGGCGCATCGCATGACACGCCTGGCCATGATCTTCCGCAAGCCCTTCTTCGCGGGCGATGCCTATGCCGTGCGCGGCCAGCTCTACCGCCATGGCGACGCCAAGGTGATGAACGCGACGGTGCATCGGGTGACGCCGGAGGGTGAGCCCGAGGCGCGGCCGTCTGTGGGCATGCGCTGCGAAGGAGTGGTTGTGCATGCCGGCGCCGAAGGGATCGCGCCCGCTCCCGCGCTCGCGCAGGATGCCTCATGAGCGATGCTCATCCTTCGCCCGCCACCGCCTTCCCGGCGGACGATATCGCGCACACCGGTGCGGACCGTGCCGCCTCTCTGGCCGGGCGCCCTGTCTATTGGGCCTACGACCGTTACTCCGCGTCCCTGCCCACGCAACACCGCTACCCGCGCGGCAAGGTTCGCCTGGTGCGCGAGCTGCTGCTGGCCGAGGGCACGGTGCAGCCTGCCCAGTTGCGCGAGGGCACGCCGGCGGACTGGGCCCTGCTGGGGCGGGTGCACACGGCCGATTATCTGCACGCGGTGCGCACCCTGGCCCTGTCCCCTCAGGCCGAGCGCGAATTGGGCCTGCCCTTCAGCGAGGGCCTGGCCCTGCGCGCCCGGGCCTCGGTGCAGAGCACGGTGGAAGGCGCGCGGCACGCGCTGGAGCGCGGCGTGGCGGCCACCTTCGGCGGGGGCAATCATCATGCGTTCCCCGAACGCCCCTCGGGCTACTGCCTGCTCAACGACATTGCGGTGGCCATCCGCGAGTTGCAGGCGGCCGGGCTGGCCGAGCGGCTGGCCATCATCGACCTGGACGTGCATCAGGGCAACGCCAACGCGGAGATTTTCCGCCAGGAGCGCCGCGTGTTCACCCTCTCCGCCCACGGCGCGCGCAACTGGCCCTACCGCAAGGCCCGGAGCGACGTGGACATTCCCCTGCCCGACGGCACGGGCGACGCCGCCTACCTGGACGCGGTGCGCGGCCCGATCGAGGCCCTGTTCCGCGATTTCCGTCCGGACATCGTGTTCTACCAGGCGGGGGTGGATGGGCTGAGCTGCGACCGGCTGGGGCGGCTGGCCCTGACCCACGACGGGCTGCGCCGCCGCGACGCCTTTGTGATCGGGCTGTGCCTGGCGCGGCATTGCCCGCTGGTGGTCACCATGGGCGGCGGCTACGGCAATCCCATCGAGGACACCGTCGAGGCCCACGCCAACACGTTCCGGGAACTGGAGCGGCAATGGCCCGGCTGAACCGACGCGCGCCCGCCGCGGGAGAGCCGCCGCGCGCTTGCATCCGCCCGTGCGCCATCCCGCTCCGTGCCGCCGGCCGCGCGGGCGCGGCATGAGGCCGTACCTGGCGGGCGTGGGCGCCATCCTGTGCTGGGCCAGCCTGGCCGCCGTCATCGGCCAGGGACTGCACAGCCTGCCCCCGGAGCAACTGCTGTGTTACGGGCTGACCATCGCCGCCCTGGGCCTGTGTGCGTGGCATTGGTGGCATTGGGGTCGGCCGCTGCCGCCCTGGCCCGGCTGGCGCGTGGCGCTGCTGGGCGTCTACGGCATCTGGGGCTTTCACACACTGCTCGTGCTGGCGTTGAGCCTGGCGCCCCAGGTGCCGGCCAACATTCTCAACTACACCTGGCCGCTGTGGATCGTGCTGCTGGGGGCGCTGCTGCCGGGCCAGCGCCTGCGTCAGCCCATGCTGCTGGCCGCGTTGCTGGGCTTCGCCGGGGTGATGGCGGTCATCGGCGGCGGATGGCCCGGAGCGCCGGCGGCGGACGACACCTTGCCGGTTGGATCGCCGTCGGCCCTGGTCGGTCTGCTGCTGGCGCTGTGCGCGGGCTTCTGCTGGGGCTCCTTTTCCGTGCTGCTGCGCGGCCGCGTGCCGCCCCGGCGGCAATACATGGGGCTCTTCTGCGCGCTGTCGGCGGGCGTGGCGGCGCTGGTGCTGGCGCTGCGCGGAGGGCCCTGGACCGTGACGCCGGCGCAGATGGGGCTGCTGGCCTACCTGGGGCTGGTGCCCCTGGGCGCCTCGTTCCTGCTGTGGGAATATGCGCTCAAGGGAGGCAACGTGCAGGTGCTGGGGGTGCTGAGCTTTTTCACCCCCCTGCTGTCCACGCTGCTGCTGGCGCTGGTCGGTGGCGAGCCGCCGGGGCTGTCGGCGCTTGCGGGATTGGCGTTGATCCTGGCAGGATCGGCCCTGGCCGCCTGGAGCGGGCGGACGCGTCTCCCGGCCCGCTGACCATGGCCCACCGCCCCCGCTCCGGCCGGCCATGGCCCGCTGCCGCGTTGGGGCACTCAACCGCCCCGCCCTCGGAGGCGACGGATACCGCGCCCGTTACGCCGCGCGCAGCAGCAGCATCCCTTCCCGCGTCGCGTCTGCGTTGCGCGGATCATCGCCAGGAGCGATCATGAAAGGCCTGCAAGGCTCCTTCTACGCTTTCCAGGGCCACGTGCCGCAGATCGACCCCAGCGCGTTCGTGGCGCCGGGGGCACGGGTGATCGGCCAGGTCACCATGGCCGCCAACACGTCGCTGTGGTTCAACGCCGTGCTGCGCGGCGATGTGGCGCCCATTGAGATCGGCGAGGGCAGCAACGTGCAGGACCTCTGCATGCTGCACGTCAACGGTCCGGGCGAAGGCCGCTTTGGCAAGCCCGAGGGAGTGGTCATCGGACGGGGCGTGACCGTGGGCCACAAGAGCATGATTCACGGCTGCATCATCGAGGACGACTGCCTGATCGGCATGAACGCCACCATCCTCAGCGGCGCGCGCATCGGCCGCGGTTCCATCGTGGGGGCCGGCGCCGTGGTGCTGGAGACCGTGCAGATTCCGCCTTTTTCCATGGTCGTGGGCAATCCCGCCAAGGTGCGCAAGACCTATGACGAGTCCATCCTGGATTTCGTGCACATGGCGACGGAAGCCTACAACGTCCGCCGGCGGAATTTCCGCGAGGGCCTCACGCCTCTGCTCAATGCGCAGGTCATCCCGCGCACCGTTTAGCGTCGTCGCGGGAGGGGGCACGCGGCGTACGGCCGGGCGCAACCCCCCAGGGCCCGCGGGCCGGGACGAGGCGCGCATCGGCGCGCCGTGGGGAGGGTGGGTGGTCGATGGTCCTGCAACAGGCAAGGCGTGCCGCCGGCCTCAGCCGCCCAGGTAGGCGCGCTGCACGTCCGTATTCTTCATCAGCTCCTGCGAGGTGCCCTGGGCCACGATTTCCCCCGTGGCCAGCACGCAGGCGCGCTGGGCGAGCTGCAAAGCGGCATAGGCATTCTGCTCGACCAGCAGGATCGTGGTGCCCGCCGCGTTGATCTCGCGGATGATCTCGAAGATCTGCTTGACGATCAGCGGGGCCAGGCCCAGGGACGGCTCGTCCATGAGCATCAGGCGCGGCTGGCCCATGATGGCCCGCGCGATGGCCAGCATCTGCTGCTCGCCGCCGGAGAGCGTGCCGCCGCTCTGGCGCTGGCGCTCCTCCAGGATGGGGAAGAGCTTCATCACCCGCTCCAGGCGCCGCTCGACCTCGGAG
>JACQHH010000041.1 GCA_016199125.1 Candidatus Lambdaproteobacteria bacterium | reverse complement strand
CGTGCAGACCGCCTCCATCTCCTCCAGGATGTGCGTGGAGAGGATGATGGTCTTGTTGGCGCTCATCTGCCGGATCAGGTTGCGCATGTCGTGCTTCTGATTGGGATCCAGCCCGTCGGTGGGCTCGTCCAGGATCAGCACGGGCGGGTCGTGCAGGATGGCCTGGGCCAGGCACACTCGCTGGCGAAAGCCCTTGGAAAGCGTCTCGATGAGCTGCTCGCGCACCGCATGCAGGGCGGTCAACTCCATCACCTCGTCCTTGCGCCGGTCGCGCTCGCCGGCGGTCATGCCGCGCACATCCCCCATAAAACGCAGGAACTCGTTCACGGTCATTTCGCCGTAGGAGGGGGCGCTTTCGGGCAGGTAGCCGATCTGGCGCCGCACGCCGATGGGGTCCTTGGCGATGTCGTGGCCATTCACGTCCACCGCGCCGCTGGTGGGCGGAATGAAGCAGGTGATGATCTTCATGGTCGTGGACTTGCCCGCCCCGTTGGGCCCCAGGAAGCCCAGGATGTCGCCGGGGGCCACCTCGAAGGAAATGCCGTCCACCGCCGTGAAGCGGCCATAGTTTTTCACGAGGTCGGTAACCTTGATCATGGCGTGGGCTGCTCGAGAAATTTGAATCCGGGAGAGTGCGCCGGAGCGACCGCAGGATCCTGCAGACGCTCCACCGGTGCACGGCGGAGCGTTACGGCGCGGATGGAGTCTGCTGGAGACTGCACATGCATAACGCTTAGATGTGGAATTGCTGCCGGCAATTGTCAACAGCTAGTTCACATCACACGTGATCCACCAGCCCCCGTGCCGGTTCAATCTCTCTCCGCTACTGGGCGTCCGCTCGTGTCGACATGCAAACGTACGCCACGCCCGCGTGGCGTTCCGTCGCGCTGGGAGGACGCAGCGCCGGGTCCGCGTCGGTGCGGCGTGGCAGCGGCTATGCGGCGGGGTGGCTCGCATTTCGCTGCCGGGCGTCCTGCGATGCACTCGCGGCAAGGGCACCCGCCGGGGCACAGCCGGCTCTACGTGTACAGGGAGAGGTAAATGAGGAACGTGCCCATCACCTTTTTCACGTAGCGCTGGGTCTCAGTGTAAGGAATCGATTCCACCCACTCGTCATGGGGGAGGTTCCCGAAGGCCTTGATCCAGCGATTCACCGAGGTAGGGCCGGCATTGTACGCTGCGGCCGCATAAATCAGGTCGCCGTTGAAGCGTCGCAGCACGCGCCCCAGATAGGCCACGCCCAGCGGGATGTTGCCTTCGGGGAGCAGCAACTGCTGCTCGTTGAACGGGGCGCCCTGGCTGTGGGAGATCTGCCGGGCCGTGGGTGGCATGAGCTGCATCAGCCCCTTGGCGCCGGCCGCCGATTCCACCTCGGGGTCGAACTTGCTCTCCTCGCGCATGATCGCCAGGGCCAGCAGCGGATGGATGTCCTCGCGCGCGGACTCCTGTTCCACGATGCCCCAGTAGGCCGGCGGGTAGGCATGCTCCCAGGGCATGGCACGGCGGACGGGCTCGGTGCGCAGATCGTCGAGGAAGTAGTTGGCCACGATGCGCTGCAGCACGTGGTACTGCTGGTGGTAGTAGGACAGGTCGGCCAGCTCCACCAGGGCCTCCCGCGGCAGCTTTCGTCCGAACACCCCCTCCAGGGCACCCTTGGCCTGTTCGGTCTCCATCACGCTGTAAAGGAACAGCACCGGGCGCAGGTGCTCGTCGTTCCAGGCCGCGGGGGCCTGGGGGGGCGGGCGGCTGTCCGTGTCCAGCTTGATCTGGCGGGAAAATGCCTGGGCCAGCGGATCGGCCCCGTCGCCCTGGTGGGCCAGGATCAGGCCGTAGTAGCTGTTGGGATAGCGTTCGCGCAGGCTCTCCGCGGCGCGCCCGGCCTCGTCGCTGCGGCCCAGCCGGCCCAGGGCCCGGAAGCGCCAGTAGGCCAGGCGTGCGCGCTCGCCATGGTCCATGGCCTCCGCGTCGCCCAGGGCGGCGTTGGCTGTTTCCACGGCGCGCTGGAACTCGCCTGCGCGGTAGTACCACCACACGATGCTCCAGTAGGCTTCGCCGGTCAGGGCATGGCCCGGGTAGCGCGCAATCAGCCGCCGCGCCCATTTGCGCAGGGCCTGGCCATTGCCCTTCTCGTGGTTGATGCGCGCCAGCTCGATGTAAAATCCGGGCACCGCGGCCGGCACCGGATTCAGCGTCTCCAGCTCACCCAGCAGCCGCACGGCGGTGCCGATGTGCCGCCGGCGCAGTTCGAGCTGGATGGACAGGTCCAGCACGTCCACGCTGCTGAACGCGAAGCGCGCGCGGGTCTGGGCCAGCGCCAGCTCCGCGACGGCACGGGAATACTCGCGCAGGCGGAACAGCCCGCTGAAGTAGATGCGGCCCAGTTGCCGCGACTCCTCGGGCGTGAGGCCGCCCAGGTCGGCGCCGACGATCTCCTCGCCGTTGCGCTCGAACAGGCGCAGCGTGTTCAGCCGCCGCGCCCGGCGCAGATAGGCTTCGCCCGCGGGCGCCAGCTTCAGCTCGTCGCGTTGGGCCTGCATCGTCTCGCCCCAGCGCAACGCCTCCTCGCGTGTGCGCGGGGTTTGCCACAGGCGCAGCAGTGCCCGCGCCCGATCGTCCGGCGTGCCGTAGACCAGGCTCAGGTTCCACTGGCGCAGAGCCAGATCGTGGTCGCCCGGCTTCGGCGGCACGGCGGCGAAATAGGCGCCGATCAGGCGATGATAGCCCACCTGCCGCGCGGGATGGTCGGAGACCGTGTAGCGCTCCAGCAGATCCCGCACCGCGTCCACCACGGCGCGGCCGGGGTCGGCGAGCATCAGCTCATGCAGGATCAGCTCGGTCTGGCTGGGCTTGTCCTGCGGCAGCAGCGCGTTGAACAGCCGCAGGTTCCAGTAGGGCCGCAGGGTCTCGTCCTGGCTGACGCCCTGGCGGAAGGTGGCCTCCGCCGAGTACCAGTCCTCGGTGCTGAGCTGGCACAGGCCGGTGAGGTAGAGCTGGCGCAGCTCCGCCCGCGATTCCGGCACGGGGCCGAAAGCGGGCTGCCCTGCGGCGAAGCGGCTACAGGTCTGCGGCGCGCCGTCGCCCTCCGCGCCGGCCGGGACCGCGGCGGGATCGGGCTCGGAGATGGGCTGGTCCTCCGCGGCGGCCACGGGCCCCTGCGCCTGGGTGTCCGGGGGCGCGTGCAGGATGAGCCACGCCATGCACATCAGCAGCACGGCCAGCACGCCGGGACGGAGCATGCGCTCCGCGGCGCCCCATCCGGCCGGCCGCCGCCGGGCGAGGGACCGCCCGCCGTGAAGTCGTGTTGGCAGGGTGCGCCGCGTGGCGTAAGCTGGGCCTGCATCGCCCGAGGGCCCGTCAGAGGAGAAGTGCTCGCGCAAGGGCTCGTCCAGTTGCGTCAATCCGTTTTGTCCAGCGTGGTGACCAAGCCATGGCCGAGGATCAGGACAAGCAGGGCCTGCCTTGGCTGCTGCGGCGAGTCGTTGCAGAAAACAGGCCCGGCGCCGCCCGGCTCGATCAGAGCGGGGCCATGTATCGCCTATACACCAATACGCGCAATCCGTTTCTCAAGCGCGCCATCGCCCCGGCTGCGTCCAAGCTGGAACGCTCGCCACAAGAGCTGGCCGGACTGTTCCATTTTCTGCGGGCCGAGCCGTTGTATCGCGTGGCGCCGGGCAATGAGACGCCAGCCCACCTGCGGCGCACGCTGGAGCATCCTGCGCCCGTGGCGCCGCCGCACCCCAGGTTCCAGGCCCCGCCCAACCTGCCCGGCGACCTGGCCAAGCTGCCCTGGCTGGTGGACGAGTTCTTCCGCGCCATCATCGCACGGCTGCGTGCCGATCCGGGCGAATTCGACGCTGTGGTGTCCGAGCTGGTGGCCCTGTTCCGCCAGCACGACATCAAGATCCGGCTCTACGAAGCCTACTATGCCTTGCAGGACTGGGACGACCTGTTGCAGACCCTGGAAGAAATTGCCCATTACCCGGCGGTGGAAACGTTCGACCTGTTTTGCAGCGCCCTGTTCGCCTATCACGACCTGGTGTATCCCCCCCCATAAGCGCACAGGCAGGCGTCCCGTGTGCCATGGTCCGTGCGACGGCTGTCAGTTGAAAAAGTACGCGTCCTGTTTTTCCGGGTGGTGATTGATCATGGCATTGGCCAGGGGCGCCACCCGCGCTTCCACCTGGTCCACCAGGTCGGCCGCGGCGCCGCCATCGCGCAGCGCGGAGAGCAGCAGCTCCATCCAGGCATCCCGTTCCGGCGCTCCGATGCGCACATGCCGATGCTTGAAGCGCAGAAAGGCCTTGCCGTAGCGCTGTTCATAGAGCGGCGGGCCGCCAAAGAACTGCACGAAAAAGGCGAATTGCTTGTCCCGGCTGGGGCTCAGGTCCGGCGGAAACAGCGGCGCCAACAGCGCATGCGCCGCAATGGCGTCATAGAAGCGGTCCACCCACGCGCGAATTCCCGCCTCGCCGCCGAGGGCGCCCATCAGGGGCGCTGGAGGGGTCTCCGCCATGATGCGTGCTCGCAAGTGTGATGTGGTTGCCGGCGCGGACCGGCGTTCGGGCGCAGGGGCTCCCGTTGGCGGGTCGTGCGCCAGCGTCGCGGCGTAAGACGCTGCCGCCCAGGGTGTCGCATCGTGCCGCAGGATTCTTTCATTAGACCATAGCGCCCACGCGCACGCCAACAGCGGAGGCAGGGGCCGCGCTGCGCCCAAGCGAGGCAGTTTCGCGACGCCGTGGGTGCGGGTCCGGCTGCACCCGTTGCGCGGACGGGTTATTGCATGGGCTCTGACAGAGCCACCCAGGCGGTGCCCGCCGCGGGCCCAAGCGACTGGGATCACGGGGCAATCCGCGCGCCGGGCGTTTGGCAAACGCGAAGGCGCGGGCATATAGTGTGGTCGGGCTGTCGCCCGCCCGAGCTGCCCCTGAGGTCACACCACGCCAACGCATGCGAAGCCGCACTTGACCACGCTCGATGCATATTTTTCACGCCCCCGCGGGCGCACCCTGGCCGCCCTGCTGAGCGGGTTGGCGGCGCTTGCGCTGGCTGCGGGCCTGTGTGCGGGCCCACGACCTGCCGCGGCGCAGGGCCAGGCCGTGCGCTGGGATGCGCAATTCTACGGCACGCTGGACGGCACGCGCCGCCTGCTGCACAACGATTCCCTGCATTTCGGCAAGCTGGCTCTGGGCGACCTGGACGGCGACGGCGACCTGGACATCCTGGTGGGCAGCGAGGATGGACGCATCGCCTATTTCGAGAACACGGGTCGGCCCGGCGCGCCGCAGATGGAGTTGCGCGCCGAGGTCTTGCGTGCCGTGTACGCGGAGCAGCGGGGCGCCAAGCGGGCGCTGGTGCTCCGCGTGCTGCAGGTGGACGGCCATGCGGCGCCGGCGCTGGTGGACATCGACCGCGACGGGGACCTGGACCTGTTCGTGGGCACCGCCAAGGGCAAGCTGCACTTCTTCCGCAACATCGGCACGGGCACGCTGCCCGCCTTCGAGCAGATCACCGACCAGTTTGTCTCCCCGGAATTCGGCACCTTCCTGGTGCCCTTCTTCATCGACGTGGACAGCGACCGCGCGGAGGACCTGTTCCTCGGCAATCAGGCCGGCGACGTGTACTTCATGCCCAACCAGGGCGCGCGCATGGCGGCCGCGTTTTGCGTGGAATTTCCCGCCCGCAACGCGCTGCCGGAGGAGGAGCCGCCCTGCCGGCCCACGCCCGTGCGCGTCACTGCCGTCGTGCCGGAGAGCAACGCCGCGCCGGTGCTGGTGGACTACGACGACGACGGAGACATGGACCTGTTCGTGGGCAAGAGCAATGGCACCATCGCCTATTATGAGAATCGCGGCGGCCGCTATCGCCCGGACTGGATGCTGGTGCAATCGCGCTTCCTGGCCATCGACGACGGGGGCTATGCGGCTCCCGCGTTCATGGATGTCAACGCCGACGGCAAGCCCGACCTGCTGGTGGGCAGCAGCACCAATGCCATCGCGACCTACACCGGCAAGGATACGGGCCGGGCGCTGGACGTGTGGAAGGTTAGCCGCAACTTTCTGGGCGTGGAACGCCTGGGTGGCGCGCAGTTCCGTCTCAGCGTGGCCGCGGGCGACGTGGACGGCGACGGCGACGCGGACCTGATCCTGGGCAACCGCGCCGGCAGGCTGACCTGGGTGGAAAACGTGGGCGACAAGGCCCATCCCGCCTGGCGCATGCGGGCGGCGAATCTGCTGGTGGAGGGCAACCGCACCTACACCGCCCCCGTGCTGGGCGACCTGGATGGAGACGGGGATCTGGACCTGCTCGTGGGAGGCCGCGACGGCCGCCTCTGGCACTTGGTCAACATGGGCACGGCCAAGCTGCCCCAGTGGAGTATCACCTCCAATTTCTACGCGGGGATCGACGTGGGCAATTCCAGCATTCCGGCGCTGCTGGACGCCGACGGCGACGGCGACTTGGACCTGCTGGTGGGCAACAGCCAGGGGCTGGTGATCTACTACCGCAACGACGGTACGCCCAAGGCCCCCGATTTCGTGCTGGCCTCCACGCGCTTCGCCGGCATCGCGGCGGGCAACAGCGCCGCCCCGGCGGTGTTCGATTACAACGGCGACGGCAAGCCCGACGTGCTGGTGGGCAATCGCACGGGCCGCGTGATCCTGGCCCTGCGCAAGGAGGAAGGCGACCCGGCCGATCCCAGGAGCTGGGACATCACCAGCCGCTACTGGGAAGAGATCGAGATGAAGACCCACAGCGTGCCGAGCCTGGCCGATCTCAACGGCGACGGCAAGACCGACCTGCTGATCAGCGACGGCCAGGGCAACCTGAAGCTGTGGTACAACGCCGGCATGGGCGCCGCCGCCGCCGAAGCCGCGCAGCCGCCCCCGGCCGCCGTAGCCGCCGCGGGCGCCGGCACCGGGCAGGGCGCACCCTCGGTGAACCTGGTCACGGACGAGGGAGAGTTCGCCGGCGACGAGGGGTCGCTCGTGCTGTCCGTGCCCAAACCGGCACCCTCGCCGGGCGTCGGGCGCGTGGCCGAGCCTGAGCGCGACCATCCCGCTGATACGGAAACCGCGGCGCCCGCAGCCGAGACGGGCCCCATCGACCCGCGCTTCGTGCTGGTCAGCAAGCGCTACGGGGACCTGGAATTCAACGGCCGCAGCGTGCCGGCTTTCGGCGACGTGGACGGCGACGGCGACCTGGACCTGATTGTGGGTACGGGGCGCGGCTCGCTGGTGTTCGTGCGCAACGAGGGCGCCGCCGCGGCGCCGCTGTGGGTGCGCGTGACCGACACGTTTGCCGACTACAGCCACGGGCGCAATGCCTCGCCCCTGCTGGACGATTTGGACGGCGATGGCGTTCCCGAGCTGCTGGTGGGCACGGAGCGGGGCTATGTGCTGCTGTACAAGCGCGCCGACAAGGGGGCCTGGGCCCTGCTCAGCGACGCCATGAAGGACGTGAACGCCAAGCGCAATGCCGCTCCGGCGGTGTTGCGCATGCGCCCGGACGCCAAGCCCACCGTGCTGCTGGGCGACCTGTCCGGGCAGATTCTCTCGTACGAAATGCCCGCAGCGGCCCAATCCTTGAATTTCCAGTTGGTGAGCCGTCGCTTCCTGGGTGTGGACGTAGGGGTGTCGGCCACGCCCTTCGTGGGCGATGTCGACCGCGACGGAACGCCGGACCTGCTGGTGGGCTCGGATCAGGGCAATGTGTACCACTTCCGGCTCGATGCCGCGGGCGGCAAGCCGGTGTGGAAAAAGATCACCGAGACGTTCAAGGGTCTGCAATTTCCGCCGGGCACCACGCCACGCCTGGCCGACATCGATGGGGACGGTGACCAGGACCTGTTCCTGGGCAGCGAGCAGGGGACGATTTATTTCTACCGCAACGAGGCCATTGCACCGGGTGCAGGGGCCAACCAATGAGGCAGGAGGGTCGACCATGAGCACACGCAAGCTCCGCTCCGCCCTGGTCATCGCCTGCGCCGCGCTGCTGGGCCTGGCCGGCACGGCCGCGGCCAAGGGGCTGGAGGTCAACGGCGTGGTGCTGTCGGAAGCCAGTCTGGCCCCCGGCGATACGCAGATCGTGCAGGTCACGCTGCGCAACACCAGCGACGCGCCGGTGGCCGCGGGACTGCAACTGGACCTGCAGAACAGCCAGAACAAGCGCTTCGGCAAAGCCCAACAGCAGCCGGTGGCCATGGACCCGCTGGAGGAGCGGCGCTTCTTCTTTCGCGTGCCCGTGCCGCTGACGGCCGGCGAATACCGCGCGGTGTTGGAGGTGCTGACCCCGGATTTCAGCAAGCATGCGCTGGCCGGCGAGCCGGTGTTCTACACGCCGTTCAAAGTGGTGGGCATCGCCCCCTCGGGCCGCGCCATCGGTGGCATGAACGCCGCGCT
Source organism: Candidatus Lambdaproteobacteria bacterium (assembly GCA_016199125.1). Taxonomy (GTDB): domain Bacteria; phylum SAR324; class SAR324; order SAR324; family JACQKK01; genus JACQHH01. Next base: position 2,558 of record JACQHH010000041.1, on the reverse strand, counting down.
GCTGCTGGCCCCGGGCGAATCGGCCCCGCCGGAATTCGCCCCGCCGGGCGGGCTGGCGTTCGAGGAGCCCGACCTGCTGTGGGAGAACCTCAACATCAGCGCCACGGGCGTGCTGCTGGGCGATCCGCTGAAAATCCGCGCGGACCTGGTGAACGTGGGCGGCGACATCGCCCATGACATCAAGGTGGCCGCCGAGTATGCCAACGTGCGCCTGCCCAAGCGCTTCCTGCCCATCTCCCAGACGACCGTGCGCGTGCTGGCGCCCGGCGAAAAGATCGAACTGGAGTTCGAGTACGTCTTTCCGGACACGGCGCTGCTCGGCGAATACAATGTGGTGCTGCGGGCCGACGCGGACGACAGCGTGGTGGAACTGGACGAACGCAACAACCTGATCCAGACACCCTCGCCCGTGCGCCTGAGCGGCATCCGCCAGGACTTCCCGGATCCGGGCTATGTCTTTGACGAGGCGGGGCTGTTCCTCTTCCGCTGGGACAGCCGCAAGTACGACGAATTCAAGGTGCAGATCGGGACGGAGCCCACCTTCGAGCGCCGCGACAACTTCTTCGAAATTCCCCAGGGCGACAAGTGGACCCCGGACCACGAGGTGGTGCCGCTGGCCGGCGAGCTGCCGGGCATGGCCACCGGGCTGATGATCAAGGCCGAGGTGGACATCATTTATTGGCGCGTCGTCGGCCGCGACAGCGCCACGGGCAAGCTGGGCAATTCGTTGAGCCTGCCGTTCAAGATCCGTCTGGAGGAACGGCCCAAGGAAGAAGAAGCCAAGGACGCGCCGGACAAGCAGTAGCCCCCGCGGTGGCGGCATGCGCAGGACCTCCTGACCCTACTTCAGCAGCGTTCGCGCACTCCGGCTTGCCGCCGGGGCGCGCGGTGTCATGTAGCCCATCCTGCCGCGCCATTTTTCCCGGCACCGCCGCCTGCCGCCCAGCGTCCCAAACCCGTCCGCCTCCGAGGGGCACGCCCCGCGCCGGTCGCGTGCTGGCCGCCGGGCCGTCGCGGCCCGGCCCATGGTCGCCGCCCCTTGGCCCAGGCGCCTGCCCCGGTCGCAACGGGCGGCCGGGGCGCATGCCGTGTGCCCCCGGGGCCGCGCAACTTGTGGAGTTGAGGCCCCCGCGATGCTACGATGAAAGGGCGTACAGCGCGCATACGGCCATTGACGGGGGGTCGCCGGAGGCAGGCCGTTCCATCCAACTACGGAGCACGTGCATCATGACCACCATCGGGATCAACGGATTCGGGCGCATCGGCCGCAATATTCTGCGGGCGGCCCGGGGGAACAAGAACTTTGACGTGAAGGCGATCAACGACATCGCCGATGCCAAGACCCTGGCCCACCTTCTCAAGTACGACTCCAACTACGGTCCCTTCCCGGGCCAGGTGCACGCGGAAAAGGACGCCATCATCGTCGACGACAAGAAGATCCGCATCACCCAGGAACGCGACCCGGCCAACCTGCCCTGGAAGGAACTGGGTGTGGACGTGGCCATGGAATGCACCGGGCTGTTCAATACCCGCGAAGGCGGCGAGAAGCACCTCAGCGCGGGCGCCCGCAAGGTGCTCTTCTCCGCGCCCTCCAAAGGCGAGGACATCACCATCGTGCTGGGCGTGAATTTCGACGCCTATGATAAGAAAAGCCACAAGCTGATCTCCAATGCATCCTGCACGACCAACTGCCTGGCCCCGGTGGTGAAGGTGTTGCACGAGACCTTCGGCATCAAGCACGGCTTGATGAACACCATCCACGCCTACACCAACGACCAGAACACGTTGGACCAGCCACACAAGGATTTGCGCCGGGCGCGCGCCGCGGCGCTGTCCATGATCCCCACCAGCACGGGCGCGGCCAAGGCCATCGGCCTGGTGATGCCGGCCCTCAAGGGCAAGCTGGACGGGCTGGCCATTCGCGTGCCCACCCCCACCGTCTCGGTGGTGGATCTCACCGCGATCCTGGAGCAATCGGCCAGTGTGGAGGAGATCAACGCCACGCTGGCGGCCGCTGCCGCCAAGGGCCCCCTGAAGGGCATCCTGGGCTACAGCGAGGAGCCGCTGGTGTCCATGGACTACAAGGGCGACCCGCGTTCCTCGGTGATCGATGCCCTCTCCACGGCCGTGGTGGGCGGCAACATGGTGAAAGTGCTCTCCTGGTATGACAACGAGTGGGGCTTCTCCAATCGCATGGTGGAAGTCAGCCAGCGCCTGATCTGATCCCCACGGCCGCCGGCAGCCCCCTCTGCAACGCGGAGACGCGCGCCCGGCACGGTTTGGGCGGTCGGGCCTCCGCGCGCCATGCGCGGCAGAAGTCGTGTTTCCCCCCAGCATTTCTCCCGGGTCTTGCCGCAGCGCCGATCTCCCGGGTCTTGCCGCAGCGCCGAGCCTCGTCCGCGGCCCCTCCCGCACCACTCCGCGCAGCGGCCCGCCCGCCACCGCCGCAGCCCGCCGACCCCATGGGCGATTGACCGGCGCAGGGGGAAGTGTGTTACATGCTCATATCCTGTTTTTGCCGCACCGCCATCATTGAGGAGCAGTCGAAATGATCAAGG
>JACQHH010000046.1 GCA_016199125.1 Candidatus Lambdaproteobacteria bacterium | reverse complement strand
TACGAGCTCTACATCTCCCAACCCGCCAGCGCCGAGCAGGCCCTGGAGATCGCCGAGGCGCTGGTCCGCTCCGGCGCTCTCGATGCGGTGGTCCTTGATAGCGTCGCGGCCCGGGTGCCCCGGGCCGAGATTGAAGGGGAGATGGGCGACGCGCACATGGCCCTGCAGGCGCGGCTGATGTCCCAGGCCCTGCGCAAGCTGACCGCCGTGATCTCCAAATCCCACACCATCGTCATGTTCATCAACCAGTTGCGCATGAAAATCGGGGTGATGTTCGGCAATCCGGAGACCACCACCGGCGGCAATGCGCTCAAGTTCTACGCCTCCATGCGCCTGGACGTGCGCCGCGTGAGCAGCATCAAGGACGGCGAAGAAACCGTGGGCAACCGCACCCGTGTGAAGGTGGTCAAGAACAAGGTCTCCTCGCCCTTTCGGCAGGTGGAGTTCGACATCATGAACGCCGGCGGCATCTCCCGCGAGGGCAGCCTGCTGGATCTGGCCACCACCGAAGGCATCGTGCAGAAATCCGGCACCTGGTATTCCTACAACGACGAGCGCATCGGCCAGGGCCGCGAGAACGTGAAGAACACCCTGCGCGACAACCCGGCCATCGCCGACGCCATCGAGCGCGCCATCCGCGAGCGCCATGGGCTGCCGCTCGACAAGCCGGCGCCGGTGGAGGACACTGTTTCCGACGGCAAGACCATCAGGCTGCCGGTGAAGACCAAGGAAACCGCATAGGTGGCATGATCCAGGATTTCGCGCACATCGAGGCGGCGCTGCACGAGGCTGCCGCCATTGTCGATGTGCGCTCACCGGGCGAGTTCGCCAAGGGCGCCGTGGCCGGTGCGGTCAACATTCCCCTCTTTTCCAACGGCGAACGCGCCGAGATCGGCACCCTCTACAAGCACCGCGGGCGCGAGGCGGCCATCCAGACGGGCCTGCGCCACGTGGGCGGGCGTCTGCCGGCCTTCGTGGAGACCTTCGCTCCCTTCCGGGAGCGGCGCCTGCTGGTGTACTGCGCCCGCGGCGGCATGCGCTCGCAGTCGGTGGTCTCCCTGCTGGCCTCGCTGGGCTTCGACGCCACCCAACTGCCCGGCGGCTACAAGGCCTTCCGCAACTACCTGCTGGCGGCGCTGACCCGGCGCACCCCTCCCCGGCCGCTGATCCTGCACGGCTGCACGGGCGTGGGCAAGACCGAGCTGCTGCGCCGCCTGCCCAATGCCCTGGACCTGGAGGGCATCGCCCAGCACCGCAGCTCCCTGTTCGGCGCGGTGAACCTGCATCCCCGTACGCAGCAACAGTTCGACGCGCATCTGTTGAGCGCGCTGGACGCGCTGGATTTCGCCCAGCCCGTGTGGATCGAGGGCGAAAGCCGCAAGGTGGGCGACGTGGTGATCCCCGAGGGCCTGCGCGAGGCCATCCGCACGGGCCCGGCGGTGCTGGTCACGGCCTCGGTGCAGACCCGCGCCCGGCGCATCATCGCCGAATACGGCGCCGACGACCCGGCCACCCTGGTCCAGCTCGAGGGAGCGCTGGCCTCGCTGCGGCCGCATTACGGCGCCCGGCGCACCGAGCACCTGCTGGAAATGTTCCGCGCCGGCGACCTGGAGCAGGTCGTCACCACCCTGCTGGTGGACTACTACGATCCGCGCTACCTGCATGCCATGCGCGATTATGGCTATGCGCTGCAGGTCTCCAGCGAAAACCTGGACGAGGCAGTTGCCGTGCTGCTGGACTTTGGGCGGGCCCATGGCGCCGCGGCGTCCGCTGATCGCCCGGCCGGGAACGGCGCGATTTTCGCCGCCGGCGCGGGAGCGTGTCACACGCCTGCCAGTAGCTCACGCGGACGGTCCTGCCCATCCGCGCCCGCGGACGAGGAGCAGGCACGGCCCCAGGATCGCGCACCCGGCGCCAAAAAGTCCTTGCGCGGCGGCATGGGGAGACCCTAGAATTTTGTTTTGCCTGTCGGCTCTGTCCGGCCAGTCGATTGTAGATGCAGTCTCAAAAGCCCGGTGGTCATTCCGAGCAACGCGAGGAATCCCAACGGGACTGAACGAAATCCGCTTCCAGAGCGGTCCCGCCGAGATGCCTCGTTGCGCTCGGAATGACACCTGGTGGCGATGGCAATTCTTGAGACCGCTTGCAGTATCGGGGTGTAGCGCAGCCTGGTAGCGCGCTTCGTTCGGGACGAAGAAGTCGGAGGTTCAAATCCTCTCACCCCGACTCTCCATCACTTTCCCCCTCAAGCTGCCGCGGCGCACAAGCGCGCGGCCCGTCCGCTCTTCGCCGTGGAGCAAGCCAGGGACTCCGCCTAGAAGAACGCGCCCAGCCCCACGCCATAGGAATTGACCTCCACCTCGTCCCCAACGCTGGCCGGTGGCGCCGCATAGAGGCTGAAGAAGAACTGGGTCCGTCTTACGGTGGGGTCGATGCCCCAGGCCAGCGCGATGGTGTAGAAGTTACCGCTGGTCTGGGACTTGACGGTCATCCCTTTCCCCCCGGCGGCAATGTGGAACGCCAGCGTGCCCTGATACCTCCCGTAGCCAATGAAAAAATGCCTGATCGGCTGGTAGAGCAGGCTCACGGAGGCGCTGTTGCCGCGCACCGCGATCACGTCTGTGTCGGGCACCCCGTCCCGATTGAGGTCCGCGGGTTTTCCGATGTCGGCCTCGAAGACGTTGTAGGCGGCCACGAAGCCGAAATCGCCGAAACTCATGCCCAGCGTGGGGCCTTGCAGGGGAATCCGGTCGGGCAGGGTATCAATCAGTCCCTTGGTCTGCGGATCGGCGGTGCTGGAGGGCGCTTGCACCTCGATATACCCCCAGCGGTAGTACAGGGCCACCCCCAGGGCCTTCTGCGGCGTGAGAAAGGCCAGGTCCTGGCCCCGGGCGGCATCGGGCATGGCAATCCCCATGACGACGCCCAACAGAACCACGCCCAGGAATACCGAGGTGCTGAGGGGGGATCGCGTGAAGTGCATCTGCACACCTCCCTGCTTGTCGGACTGCTCAACCGTCGGAAGTGGCGCGTCTTTTCTCATGCGGCGGGAAGACTGCTATAAGTATACTCGCCATATGTATATATCGGCAGCCCGAACAGAACCTTGAGAGGCAGAAATGCGGCGGATTTGAGCCGGTTCCCAACGGTCATGATGCGCGCAAACCGGGGCACCACGGACTCTTTCATTTGGTCGACGGCAACCGGCGGGGGCCCATCGGACGGTGGTCCGGGTGTGAGATCACCGCCACGGAAGAAAGCAGTAACCAAAAAAAGGAGAAACCACATGTCATGTTCCACGGCCGGGTGCCGGTTTGCCGCCGCACTAGGCGTCCTGGTCGCCCTGACAGTCGGGGCGGCGGCGGCCCAGGCGCGCGAAAACTTCTACCTGGGTCTGGGCATGGCCCAACAGACGATTTCCTCCAGCGACCTGGACGGGAATCATATCTTCCTGCTGGTGGACTTTTTCGGCAATCCGGTGGGAGCGATCCTGCTGGCCAGGCCCGAGGACGGAAGCGGCTTGAGCGCCCAGATCGGCTACGGCTTCAACGAGAACATCGCCATCGAGGCGCTGTTCTCGAACACCGACCACGCCGCCGGGATGGCGGGGCTGTCCACCAATTTCCCCACGGAACTCACCTCGACCGTGCTGGCGGTGCGCCTGTCGGTCCCGCTGGACAAGGCGGAGGTCTTCGCGCGGCTCGGCCGAGGCTCCTACACGCTGAAATATCAGGACAATGTGGTGGATTTGAACCTGAATCCGCTCGGCAACACCACGCTGACGGGATCGGGAACGGCCATTGGCGTGGGCATCGAATTGTTCTTCGATGCACTGGCCCTGGAGCTGAGCATCACCCAGCACAAGCCCAGCTTCGATACCATCGATTTCGGCGACTCACCGACCTCTTTGCCGGGCAGCATCGCCGCCGACGTACAGGCGGTGAACCTGATCTTCAAGTGGTACGCCGGCACCAACAAATAGCGCACCCGGGCCGCCACGCCCGCGCGCGCGAATCCGGACGCACCACCCCGCGCTCACCCCGCAGGGTGAGACGCCGTGCGCACGAGGCAGCGCACCGTGCGGCCTGGCATGCACGGCGCGGGGTCCAGGCGCTGATCTGAAATGATGGTGGTGGCGATGCGCCTACTGGCGTTGCTGGGCGGCCTGGGCGCTGATCTGCGCTTCGGCGGCCAGCCAGTCGTCCAGGGCAAGATCGCCGTTGAACCCACGGGCCTGGGCGCGATAATAAGCGGCCTCCGCGATCATGTGGCGCAGTTCCTCCTGCGTCGCCGTGCTGGTGGCCGGTGCTTTTTTCTTGATGATCGACGACAACGTCTTCTTGCTCGAATTCTTTCCCATTGCGGCTGCCATGACTCGTTCTCCCTGCCAGCGGGTTGCCGCCCCTCGTGGATATGCAGAGCAACTGCACATAGATTAATTTAGCCCGAATTCGCGAAAAGAACCACCAAACGCCCAGGCTTGAGCGCCGCTGTGGGGTCAAAATGCGCCACCCGGAAACAGGCTGCGGCCCCTTTCATCTCCTGCGCCGTAGCCCGGCGCCGCATGACTACTGCAACGCATGACCACCGCAAATGGCACTGCGACCGGCGCGTCACTCCATGCGCTCCAGGCGGCCGTCGGGATGGCGCGCGTGGCGACCGGCATCGCGCGCGTGCACCGGCCCGTCGCTGGGCCAGGGCCAGCCGCCAAATTCCGTGCGCCGGTAATCGTCGTAGGCCTGCATCAGCTCCGCCCGCGAATTCATCACGAAGGGCCCGGCCTGGGCCACGGGCTCGGCGATGGGACGGCCTTGCAAGAGCAGCAGCTCGGCCTGCTCGTCGCCGTTCTGCAGCGCCACGTCGCAGCCCTGGCGCAGCAGCACGGCAGACTGGCCCGCAATGGCGCGCTCGCCCACGCGCAGCCCGCTGCCCTGGAACAGATACAGCATGCGGTTCACGCCGTCGGGCGCCGCGGGCAGCGCCCAGCGGGCCTCGGGCGCCATGCGCAGGGTCCAGATGGCCACGTGCGCATCTGGACGGGCGGCCCAGGATTTGGGCGGCGGCGCGGGGGCTTGCGTCTCGCCCAGCGGCCCCGCCACCACGGTCACGGCCGTGGTCCGGCCGGCCGCGTCGTGCACGGTGACCGTGGGAATGCTCTCGTTCCAGAGCATCTTGAAATGCGGCGCCACCAGCTTGTCCTCGGCCGGCAAGTTGAGCCAGATCTGGAACAACTCCAGCGGATTGGGCGCATCCTGCTTGACCAGCGGGAACATCTCGGCATGCACGATGCCGCGCCCGGCGGTCATCCACTGCGCATCGCCGCCGCCGAAGCGTGCCGTGGCGCCCAGGGAGTCGGAATGGTCGATCAGCCCGCGCCGGGCGATGGTCACCGTCTCGAAGCCCCGGTGCGGATGGCGCGGAAATCCGGGCACCACGTCGCCGTGGTACATGCGCCATCCGTCCTTGCCCTCGAAGTCCATGCCGATGGCGCGCCCCGCCAGCAAGGCCGCCGGGCCCATCTGCGTATTGCCCTGGGGATATTCGTCGAGGTGGTACACGCAGAAGAGAAACGGATCGGGCGTCTGCCAGGGAGAGCCCAGCGGCGCCACATCCAGCACCGCGTCGTCATGGGAACGCATGGAAATCCACTCGCTGAGGTTCACTGTCAACGATAATGATTATCTTCCATTGTGCGCCCAAGTCGACCTTGAGACAAGGCGCCAGTCTGCCGTCAGGGATTGCCGCGGGATGATGTACTGGACTGCGCGCTTGCGCGGCGGCTCAGGCCGGTTTCTGGGCCACGCCTTGGAACACCATGATGCGGCCTTCCTGCAGGTTGAGCAGGTTGTTGTCCATGGTCTCCTGACCGCTGGCGCTGGTGAGCAGATGCACGCCCAGAGGCGGCGTGCCCTTGGCGCGCACGCGCTGCACGATCTGGCTGAACCATTCCAGGCTTTCCTCGGTCTTGTCGTCCCAGGTCAGCACCGCAAACCCTGCGCCTTCCAGCAGCGCGCGGTAGCCCGCCGGGTCGATCAGCACGCTCTGCGAGGCGTCGCTGGCCCAGGGCGCCGGAAAATAGGGCTCGCCCCCGCTGCCCTGCAGAATCTCGTGGAACACAAAGCGCCCGCCCGGCTTGAGCACGCGGTGGATCTGGCGCAGCAGCGCGGCCTTGTCGGCGATGTTCATCTGCACGTGCTCGCTCCACACCAGGTCAAAGCTGCCGTCGGGGAACGGCATCTCCAGCGCGCTGCCCTCGCGGAACGTCACCTGGGCCTGCATGCCCAGCAGCTCAGTCAGCCGTGCGGCCGTCTGCACGTAGGCGGGGATGAGATCCAGTCCGGTGACGCGGCAGCCGAACGTCGTGGCCAGGTGCCGCGCCGAGCCGCCCAGGCCGCAGCCCACGTCCAGCACGCTGCTGCCCGCGGCGATGCCGGCGAGCTGGCCCAGCTCCAGCGTGGCGGCGCGGCCGCGGATGTGGAACGCATCCACCGGCGCCAGGTCCTCCGGGCGCAGGTTGGCTGGATCCTTCCCCATCTTGCGCAGGCCGGCCAGGATGCTCTCGAACAAGTCGTCCTGGCCATAGTGCGCTGCCAACCGGTTGTCGATCTTGGCCATGGGTTTCGCTCCGCGATGCGCGGGTTGCGCCCGCGCGTGCCGTACCGGGTCTTCCGCCGCCGATCATACACTCAACCTGCTGCCCGCGCAGCGCCGCCACGGGCCGGCGTCAACCCGCGCCATGCACTGCGCCGCGGCGCGCCCCGGCGGCGACGGCCGGGTGTGCGGACACCGGCGGCCGGTGCATCAGTTCCCCGTACGGATCAGCAGCAGCTTGTCGGTGCCCGATTCGGCCCCCCACACCTCCCCTGGCCGCCCCAGAATCTGGCGCACGGCGGCGTTGCGGCTGGGAATGGGCAGCACGTCGAAGCGCTCGCTCAGCGGATCGAAGCGCAGCATGGCATTGGCGCCGAAGTCGGACAGCCACACCTGGTCCCGCTCATCCACGTACACGGCGTAGGGGCGCGGGTTGTCGCCGGGCAGCGGCCATTCGCGCCAGGCCTCCGTGGCCGGGTCGTAGCGCGCCAGCCGGCCGCCGTTCCATTCGCTGACCCAGATGCGCCCGTGCGCATCGGACCACACCCGCCGCGCGCCCTGGTTCGGCGTGGGCGGCTCCAGCACCCGCACCCGGGGGCTGGGCGGGTCGATGCGCCCCACGTAGCCGGCCGCCAGCGAGGCAAAGTACACCGTGCCCTGGGGCGTGGCCGCGATGCCGTAAGGTCCGCGGCCGCGGGGCGCGTCGAACACCTCCAGCGTGCCCGTGGCCGGCTCCAGCCGCCCGTAAATGCCCGCCTGCCCCGTGAACCAGTGCACCCCGCGCGTGTCGAAGGTGCCCGTGTTCAGGTTGGCGTAGCGGCCGGGCAGGGGAAAGCGCTGCACGGCATGGGTCGCCGGATCGACGCGCAGGATGGCATTGAGGCCGCTGTCGGTGACCCAGGCCGCGCCGTCCGGCCCCACCACCACGCCGTGAGGGCTGGAGCCGCGACCCAGGGCCACGCGCTCCACGCGGCCGCTGTCGGGGTACAGCCGGCCCAGGTGCTGCGCGTGCTGGCCCGTGTACCACACGCTGCCGTCGGGGGCCGGCGCCACGTCATGGGGATGGGCGCCGGCGGGCACGTCGTATTCGCGCAATTCCGGCCCGGCCGCCGGCAGGGCAACGGGCATCAAGGTCGCGGCGACCAGCACCGCGATGGCCAGTCGGGACATGGCGTCTCCGGCGGTGAAGACGTTGACAGGGCCCACGCCACGGCACATCGGCAGCGCCCCGTGGAAGCTGCCTGCGGCATGACGGCCGGGCGTGCCAGCCCGGCGCCGGTGCTGGGTTCAGTGAAATTTCGCAATTTGACCGCGCATGCGGCCCCACGTCAAGACCGCCGCGCAGGACCTCGCCGGCGGCAGGCGCAGGCAGGGGCGGCCCCGCGTTGCCGGCGACGCTCACTCCAGCGGACGCAGCTCCTGCAGCACCGTGGGCACCAGCTCGGCGACGGTGGGATGGATGTGCATCGCGCGGGCGATGACCGTGTAGGGCGCCTTGGCGTACATCATGTCCAGCAGGCCGTGCACCACCTCGTCGCCGTTGATCCCCAGAATGGCCGCGCCCAGGATTTCCTTGCTGTCGGCATCCACGACGATCTTGATGAAGCCGTGGGTTTCGCTGCGCTCGCGGGCGCGGCCCACGCGGGTCATGGGGCGCTTGCCGATCAGCGCCCGCCGGCCCGACGCCCGCACCTGGGCCTCGGTCAACCCCACGCGGCCCAGCGGCGGATCCACGAACAGCCCGTAGCACAGGATGCGGTCGCTCACGCGGCGGGGATCGTTGTCGAACAGGTTGGCCGCCAGGATTTCGTAGTCGTTGTAGGAGGTGTGGGTGAAGGCACCGCGACCGTTGCAGTCGCCGATGGCCCAGATGCCCTGGATCGTGGTGCGCAACTGGTCGTCCACCTGGATGTAGCCGCGCGCATCGGTGGCCACACCGGCCTGTTCCAGGCCCAGGTCGTTGGTGTTGGGGCGGCGCCCCACGGCCAGCAGCAGATGCGACCCGCTCACGCGGCGCGGCCCGGCGGCGCAGTCCAGGCTCACCGCCACGCCCCCGCTCTCGCCCTGCACGGCCATGCACGTGGCCCCGGTGTGAATCTCCACACCCTCGCCCTCCAGGATCTCGCGCACGGCCTGGGAGACGTCTTCGTCGTCCCGGGCAATCACGCGCTGCCCCTGCTCGATCACGGACACCC
>JACQHH010000044.1 GCA_016199125.1 Candidatus Lambdaproteobacteria bacterium | reverse complement strand
GTGACGGTGCGCGCCGCGGCGCCGCTCCTGCTGCGCCGCAGCCCCGCAACGGATGCGGAACGCGATGTCATAGGCATTTCCCGCGCTACCCAACCGCGCAGACCGCCCGGTCCGTGCGGCCACGCCCTGCGGGCACAAAAAAAAACCGTGACGCGCCGGTGGCACGTCACGGGTCAGTCCTTCTCCCCACACCGCACTCCCCTGCGGCGCATCGTGCCCGCAGCACCCTGCACGGCCGCATGGTCCGCAGCGGACCATTGCGGCAGCCGCGCAGGACGCGGGTGCTACTTGCGCCAGAACGGCTTGCGGCATTCCATCTGCGCATCCGCGCGCGTCACGCCGATGTCCAGCAGCTCGCGTTCGTTCATCGCTTCCAGCTCGCGCCGGCCGCGAATGCGCTCGGCCCACACATGCAGCAGCCCCTTCAGCCCATGCGGCGTCGCGTATTCGGGCGCGATTTCCGCGAATTCCAACTCGCGTTCGTGCTGGATCACCCGACCTGCCGGCTGCAGGTGCGAGACGGCCCGCTGCAGTTCCTTGGACGACTGGTCATGCAGCTTGCGCACGATCCGGCTGTGTTTGACCGGCTGCACCTCGTCCAGATCGCCCGGCAGCGCCGACGGATCGATTTTCCAGCGGGACAGCAGACGATTCGCAAAATCCTCGGCCGAAAACTCCGCATCCGTCCGCGGATCGTAGAACAATCCAAACAGGTTGGATTCGTAGTTTAGATTTGCTAATGTCATGGCACTTCCTCCTGCGGGGCAGTTGCTGCGCTCCCCTCAACGTTCCCTCTCCTAATCTAACTAGATAATACACCCAGACCGCTGAATTGACAATCGATAAATACTATCCAATAAGAATAGATATTCTAATTCAATATGAAATATCAATTACCCCCGCTGAATGGGTTGCGGGCTTTTGAGGCCGCCGCACGTCATCTGAGCTTCAAGGAGGCCGCGCGCGAGCTGTTCGTCACGCCCGGGGCCATCAGCCAACAGATCAAGCACCTGGAGGACGACCTGGGCCAGCGGCTTTTTCAGCGGGTGAACCGCACGATCCGTCTCACGGAAGTGGGGCGCCTGCTGCTGCCGGCGGTCAGCGACGCCTTCCAGGGCATCGCCGATGCGTTGGCGCGCCTGCGCACCGACGAGGTGGACGGGCCCTTGACCGTGAGCGTGCTGCCATCGTTGGCGGTAAAGTGGCTGGTGCCGCGGCTGGGGCGCTTTCGCGCGCGCCATCCACAGATCGACGTGCGGATCAGCGCCAGTCCGCGCTTCGTGAATTTCGACGTGGAGGATGTGGATCTCGCCGTCCGGCACGGCATGGGCCACTGGGCGGGACTCACGGCCGTATGGCTCATGCCGGGCGATCTGTTCCCCGTGTGCAGCCCCGAGCTGCTGAAGAGCGGACCGCCCCTGCGCACGCCGCAGGATTTGCGCCTGCACACGCTGCTGCACACGGAGACCCGCGACGAATGGCCGCTGTGGCTGCGCATGCACGGGGTCAGCGGCATCGATCCCCTGCGCGGGCCGAGCTTCAGCGACGACGGCATGGTGGTGCAATCGGCCATCGAAGGCCAGGGCGTCGCCCTGGGGCGCTCGGCGCTGGTGGCCGAGGACCTGCACCAGGGGCGGCTCATCAAGCCCTTCGATTTGAGTATGCCCTCGGCCCTGGCCTATTACCTGGTCTACCCGGAAGGCCACGAGAATCGCCCCAAGATCGCCGCGTTCCGCGCCTGGATCCTGGAGGAGGCCGCCCGATCGCCGGTCCCGGTGGCGGTGTCCGGGGGGTGAGGGCCCGCCGCTGCGTCGGGTGTGGCGCGGTGCATGCGCCGCCTGGGGCGATTGGCGATTGCGCGGCAGCCCGCGTCCCCTTATAGTGCGTGGGGACTGCCGGCAACGGCAGCCCGCCGGGGTCCGGCAGGCCGGCCGCTCCCAGGGCTCAGGCGCGGTTGCCGGCCGTCGGAATTCCGCACCCTCCAGCATGGGGCAGACGCGTGGCCAAGGGCGACCGGCAGTATCCGGCTGCGGCTGAAAGGGCGCCCGAGGCGCTGGCCGCGGCGCTGGATGGCCCGCGGCGCCGCGGGTTGGAGGACTATGCCCGGGCCCAAGGCATGTCCACGGCTGAAGCACTGGCCCTGGCCGTGGACCGGCTGTTGGCCTCCGCGGACACGGACGACTACCTGACGGAAGACGACGTGCCGGACGACCTGTACTAGCGTGGCGCCGGCGGCATGCCCCGCAGGGAGACGCGGCTGGGCGCTCGATGGCGTGTCACGACGCACCAGGGCGCAGAGCGGGCCAACGAGGGGAGGGCAGGCAACATGGTCGAGAAAATCAGCAAGCCCGACGCGGAATGGCGCCGGCAATTGACGCCGGAGCAGTATCACGTCGTGCGCGAAAAGGGCACCGAGCGCCCGTTTACGGGGGCGTACTGGAACACCAAGACCCCGGGGGTCTACCGCTGCGCGGCCTGCGGGCTGGAGCTGTTCTCCTCCGGCACCAAGTTCGATTCCGGCACCGGCTGGCCCAGCTTCTTTGCCCCCGTCGACGACGAGCACGTGGCCACGGAAACGGATCGCTCGCTGGGCATGGTGCGCGTGGAGGCGCTCTGTGCGCGCTGCAACGCGCACCTGGGTCACGTGTTCGATGACGGGCCGGCGCCCACCGGCCTGCGCTATTGCATGAATTCCGCCTCGCTGGAGTTCAAGGAAAAACCTTAGCCCACCCGTGGCCCCCCACCGCAAAGAGGACATTGCCGAACGTGACCGCCGACCCCTCGTCCCAGCCCCCGTCCGCCGCGCTGAGCACGGGGCGCGCGGTGCTGCTGGTGTTTCTGCCCTTCGCCGGGGGCTACTTCCTGTCGTACATGGTGCGCTCGCTGAACGCGGTCATCGCGCCGCAGCTCATTGGGGAGATCGGCCTGACGGCCGGCGACCTGGGGCTGCTCACCTCGGTCTACTTCATCACCTTCGGCGCGTTTCAGTTGCCTCTGGGCGTGCTGCTGGATCGCTACGGTCCGCGGCGCGTGCAGAGCGCCCTGCTGCTGCTGGCGGCCCTGGGCGCGCTGCTGTTCTCGCTGGGCCACAGCCGCGAGTCACTGCTGGTCGGGCGCGGGCTGATCGGGTTGGGCTTCGCCGGCGGGCTGATGTCCTCCTTCAAGGCCATCACGCTGTGGTTCCCCCAGCAGCGCTGGCCGCTGGTCAATGGCTGCTTCCTGGCCATGGGGGGCCTGGGCGCCATCTTTGCCACGCGGCCAGTGGAATTCCTGTTGGGCTATACCGACTGGCGTGGCATTTTCCTGGGGGCGTGCGTGGTGGTGGTCGCGGCCTCCAGCCTGATCTTTCTGGTGGTGCCTGAAAAGCCCCGCAGCGGCCCGGCGGTCACCTTGAAGCGGCAGGTGGCCGGGCTGGGCATCGTGTTCCGCGACCGTTTTTTCTGGCGGCTCATGCCCATCTCCAGCTCCACCATGGGCACCGGGCTGGCCGTGCAGGGCTTGTGGGCCGGACCGTGGCTGCACGACGTGGCCGGGTTCGACCGCGGCCGCGTAGCCGGCACGCTGTTCGCGCTCACCGTGGGCATGACGGTGGGCATGGTGGGCTCGGGCCTCATTACCGAGGCGCTGGGCCGCCTGCGCATCAGCGTGTTCCAGGTGCTCTGCGGCGGCACCATGCTGTTCATCCTGCTGCAGTGCATGTTCGTGTTCGAGCTGGCGGTGGGCGCCGTGTGGCCCTGGGTGGCCTTCGGCTTTCTGAGCAACATCGCCGTGCTGGCCTATCCGCTGCTCTCCAGCCACTTCGATCTGCGCTACAGCGGCACGGCCAACACGGGCCTCAACGTGCTGGTGATCGGCGGCGCCTTCGGGGTGCAATATGGCATCGGCGCCATCATCGACCTGTGGCCTCCGCTGCCCGGCGGAGGCTTTGCCCCTCCCGCCTATGCGGCGGCCTTCGGCATCATTCTGGCGCTGCAGGCGCTCACCTTCCTGTGGGTGCTGGTGCCCGAGGGGCGGGGCTCCAAGGCCGATGCCAAGGCCGTCGCCTGATCCGGGCCGACGTGGCGGACATCACGGGCATGCCGGCGCCACGGGACGCCCAAGGCGGCGTCGTGGAATACGGACTTTGCGCGATGAAACACGCGCCCGAGCCACTCAGCGCGTCATCTTCTTGTCAAAGACCACCACGAACAGCGCCATGGTGAAGGCGCCCACAAAGGCCTCGGCGCCCGCCACCGCCCGCATCACGCCCAGCGGCGCAATGTCGCCGTAGCCCAGGGTCGTGAAGGTGACCACGCTGAAATAGACGCAGGTCAGGTACTCCAGCGTGTTGCGCCACCAGCCCGCGCCCGGCACCCAGCCGATGTTGCCCCCGTGGCTGTTCACGCCATACAGGAAGTAGATCAGGGCGCTGGCAAATATGACCGACAGCGAAAAGCCGATCACGCGCGCCGGCAGCTCCCCGTAGCCGCAGACCAGGTCCACCAGCTTCATCCAGCCCCGGTGCAGGGACAGCAGCGGATACTGCCGGCGGCGCATGATCATTTCCTTGCGGAAGAACCACCCTTCGCGCTCGGAATGGCCGCCGCGTTCGCTCACGCGCGTCAGGTTGCGGTAAATCTCCTCGGCCTCGATGTACAGGGCTCGCGCCCGCTCCCGGTCGCCGGCCCGTTCCGCGGCGTACGCCTCGCGTTCCTGGCGAATGTGCCGGCCCCAGCGGGCGTACTTGAGCCGGGTCTCGTAGAGTCGCGCGCCCAGCAGGTTGGCATCCTCCAAGTGCGCGCGGTTGAGGTTGGCGTGAGAGAGGTCCGCCTTGAGCAGGCTGGCCCCGTGCAGGTCCGCATTGTACAGGTGCGCGCCGCTGAGATTGGTCCGCGACAGGTCGGCATGGGCCAGGTTGACTGCAACCTCCGCCTGGCCATGGCTCAGATGGATGTCCTGCAAGTTGGCGCGGGCAAGCTGAAAGCCTTCCATGGACAGCCCCGATGCCGCCCATTCCTCCAGCCGGGTGCGGATGTCACGCCCGGTCTTGTAGACTTGGGGGTTGTGCCAGAAGCACAGGTCGCCCACCGCCACGACGTCTTGCTGACACTGCTCGCCCCCAGTGCCCAAATAGCGGCAACGGGCAATGTTCTTGTCATCCTCCTGCTGCCACGCCGATTGCGCCTGCTCGACTTCCGGCCACATCATGACGTCCCTTCCCGTGAAGCGTCGCTGCCCCACGGCGAATGGTTGCCCCCTACTATGTAGATACACGATCTGGGCCGGCACAGGCCAGAGCGCGTGCCACGCGAGACCGCGCGGCGGTGTCGCGGAATGGTCGCTTGCGGTTGGCGCGCGGACGATTGCCGGGCCGCCGCAGGGAGGCCTGCGACGAGCGGGCTAGGGCCGGTGCGGTACGATGAGCACGGGAATGTCGCTGTTGCGCAGGATGTACTCGGCGACCGACCCCATCAGCAGGTGGGCCAGCCCGGTGCGGCCATGGGAGCCGATGACGATCACGTCGACTCCGCGCGCCTGGGCCTCGGCCACAATGCCCGGCGCGATCTCCCGGTGAAACGCCACCGCGCACTCGGTCTGCACCTTGCGCGCATCGGCGGGGACGAGCGTGCGCAGATGGGCCTCCACCTTGGCCACCAGCTCCCGGCGCTTGTCGGGATCGGAAAAATCGTCGGAACTGTAGTGGGCATACAGCGGATTGGGGACTTCATCGTGCTCCACCACGTGCACCAGGTGCACCTGGGTTGTCGGTCCCGCCAGGGCAAAGGCAAACGGAATGGCGCTGTTGGCGGTGTCCGAAAAGTCGGTCACCACCAGCACCTTGGAAAAGGATTGACCCACAAAGGCTCCGGCGATCTGGGCGGCGGGCGCTGAAGGTCCCCACTGGCGCTTCATGGCCCGATGCGAAAACGGCATGCGTGCAAGGATTCATACCGTCTCATCCACCGCGTTGTAAAGATCGCTCACGGCCCGCGGACGGTGCCGCGCAGCCACGAAGTCGCGATGAGTCGGCAATTGACATTGTGTCGGCGCGCACATCAGTATTCCGGGGCGACAAATCGCTTCGCGGCACCTGCACCCCGCCACGGCCGGCGCGGGTGCCGCGCGCCATGTCTTCACTGCAACAGTGTTTTCTCATCCGTTTTCGAAAGGGGCACCATGTGGAATGCGTTGGTTGACACCGACCCCAACTACTTCAACCTGATCATCAGGGTCGTTCTGGGGATCGTGATCCTGCCCCACGGCCTGCAAAAGACCCTGGGCTGGTTCGGCGGACGCGGCTTCAAGAAGCAGATGGCCGCGTTTACCGACAACATGAAAATTCCCTGGATCTTCGCGCTGCTGGCCATCATCGCCGAATCTTTCGGCGCCCTGGGGCTGATCGTAGGGCTGTTGGGGCGCGTGGCGGCCCTGGGCGTGGGCTGCGTGATGGTCGTCGCCATCTTCAAGGTGCACACCAAGCACGGCTTTTTCATGAACTGGGGCGGCGCCCAGAAGGGAGAGGGCTACGAATTTCACCTGCTGGCCATCGCCATGGCGCTGGTCGTGGTGCTGTGGGGCAGCGGCGCGTGGTCGCTGGACCTGCTGCTGACCTCCTCCGGCATGTAGCGCAACAAGCCCCTGCGCCGGCACAGCTTGCCGGCTCCGGGGCCACCGCGCCAAGCCCTTGCGTTGGGACGCAAGTGCCATTGCAGGCCTGAGCCGGGGCGGCCGCCTGTCCGTGACGTCAGTGGCGGGAACGGGCCAGCATCGCCAACCCCGCCACGATCACCGCCATCGCCGCCAGGCTCACCGTGCTGACCGATTCACCCGCGATCAGCACCCCCAGACACACGGCCACCACGGGATTGGTGTAGGCAAAGCTGTTGGCCACCACCGGACGCACGAAGCGCAGCAGAAAGCTGTGCAGCGTGATCCCCACCAGCGACGAGAACACGATCAGATAGGCCAGGCCCGCGTAGGCGCTCGGCGCCGGCGCCGCCGGAAAGGATTCGCCCAGCGCCAGGCTGCCCAGCCCCAGCACCGCGCCGGCACAGAGCATCTCGGCGGCCGTGGCCATGGGGCCCTGCGGCAGCGGCACCCGCTGCGTGAGGATGGTGCCCAGGGCCCAGGCCGCCGCGGCGATGAGGATGGCCACGGCCCCGGCCGGATTGCCCTGCAGTTGTCCGTCAAAATTGAGCAGCACCACCCCCGCCATGCCCACGGCCAGCGCCGCCCATTCGCGCCAACCCGGCCAGCGCAGCAGCAGCCCCGCGAATAGCGCCGTCCAGAGCGGGATGCTGGCCACCCCGATGGCCGCCAGACCCGACGTGACACGCCGCTGGGCGATGGCCAGCGGCGTGGAATTGCAGGCCAGCATCACCGTGCCCACCAGCGCCGCCCCGGCCCATTGGCGCCGCGTGGGCAGCGGCTTGCCCAGCGCCAGGCTCACCAGGAACAGCACGCCCCCGGCGACGGCAAAGCGGATCGTGCCCAGCAGGAAGGGCGGAAATGAGCCCACGGCGTACTTGACGGCCAGAAACGACGAGCCCCACACCAACATTTCACCCAGCAACGCGCCACCCAGCAGCCAGGGGTTCGGCACCGGGCCCTGGGAAGCGGTGGGGGGCGGCGGGGGCGTAGCGGCCATAGGTCAGAGCACCGGGAGCGCTGCTGCGCCGGAGAATGCGCCACGGTGGGGGCCGGGCGCCGACGTCACCCTCCGCCGGGTGGTCGCCCCCGGCATCATGGCGTGCCCGTCTCGGCCAGGGCCTTGAGCTGCGCCAGTTGCCGGCGCAGGATGCGCCGCGTAAGCCAGCCGAAGGCGAAGCGGGCCAGGCGCCCCAGCAGCGTCGTGCCCCGCAGCGCCCCGCTCACGTGCAGGCGGGTGTTGCTGTCGGCGGGCTCCAGGGCATAGCGCAAGTGCATGGACAGGTGGGCATTGCCCAGGGACATCGCCAGCACCCGAGGCCGCTCGAATTCCGTCAACGTGCCCGCGTATTCCTGCACGCGGCCCCCCTCCCTGATCCGGGCAATGAAGCGCGTGCCCACCGGGCTATCGCCTTGCGGCGCCGACGTGTAGCGGGTCTCTTCCAGCCCGGCCTGCCATCGCCGGCGCTGCCGCGGGTCCTCGACGAGCGCAAAGACGCGCTCCGCAGTTGCGCCGGTGACGAGGGTGTGCTGGAAGTGCATGGAATCGTCCGCGGCCCCGGGGCATATCGCGGCGGCCGCCCGGGCCGCTGCGGCTGCCGTCCGCCGGCGCGCTGCGCTGCCGCGGCGGCGCGGCGTCTCATCCTTACAGGGAGCCTGCTACCATGGTCAATATGCTGCTCGTGCAAGGCGCCAACATGAACCATCTGGGTCTGCGGGAGCCGGAGCACTATGGCACCACCACCGCCGCGGAACTTGATACGCTCTTGCAGGCCGACGCAAAAGCCCACGGCGACCGCCTGGAGATCTTCTACACCAACATCGAGGGCGAGGCGATGAACCGCATCTATGCGGCCGCATCCGCGGGAGTGCAGGGGTTGGTGATGAACCCGGCCGGCTTCACGCACGCGGGCTATGCCCTGCGCGATTGCCTGAAGGCCGTGGCGCTGCCCTACGTGGAGGTGCACATGACCAACATCGAGCGCCGCGGCATCCGCTCCGTCACGGCTGAAGTGGCCGACGGCGTGATCTTCGGCCTGGGTGTGCAAAGCTATGTGCTGGGTCTGGCCGCCATGCGTCAACTGCTGGCCACGAGGTGCGGCAGCGCTGGATGAGCATTTGCGGGCAGTCCCGCGGGCCGGGCGCAGCAGGACCCGGCGGAGCACGGCGCGCCTGCGCCCCGCGCGCGTCCACTCACCTGGCGATTCCGGGGGGATGATGCTGTCGTCAACACGGGCCGGCGAATTCTGCGCCGCCATCCGAGCAAACGCTCGCTCGGCGGAACACCAAGCGTCAAATTACCACGCTCATCGTGTTGGTACGGAATTCCTGACCGATTGCCCCGCCCAGTCCATCGCCTGGAGTGGGGCAACCAGCTCTTCAAAACATCGGGTTAGAATTACAGAGGTCGAACGGACTTGGCAGCCAACCCTTTTGGTCCCTCTTCGACTTCGAACTCCACCTGTTGGCCCTCGCCTAACGTGCGGAATCCCTCCATTTGGATTTCGGATTGATGCACGAATACATCCTTACTCCCGTCTTCGGGCGTAATGAAGCCGAATCCCTTGCTGTCATTGAACCATTTTACATGACCAATCACACTGCACCTGCACAAAAAGGATTACTTGAGATACGAATTCCTACAGTGGAATCCAAGCGTAATATACATTCGTTGCGGAAATCGTCAAGCGGAATGTGCGTAGCGCTTGCACAAAAGTTCCGCGACGGGATTCCGGGGCCGTCCGCGCTGCGGTGCGCCCTGGGAGGGGGCTGGCGCAAAGTCATGCCCGCGGACGCCGCGGTGTCGGCGCGGTTGATGGGCCGCCCGGCGCATGCTATAGGCACTGCAGCCATGCAGGCCGCGTCGCTCGGGCCCGTGTGCCCGAGGCCGCACATCGACCGCGGCCATCACCCGATGCGCCACGCCGCGAATCGCAGGAGCCCCCCGTGAGCAAGTTATCCGTCGTCGTCGAATTCCAGGTGCGTCCCGAGGACATGGCGCGCTTCTATCCGCTGCTGTGCGGGCACGCCGCCACTTCGCTGGCCGAGGACCAGGGCTGCGAGCGCTTCGACGTGATGCGGCCCATGAAGTCCGACGACCGGGTGCTGATTTACGAGATCTGGGCCAGTCATGCCGCGTTGGGCGTGCACGCCGACAGCGCGCACACGGCCCAGTATCGCGCCGCGTCGGAGGGCATGGTGCAAAACCGTAAGCTCACCATCTGCGCCCTGAGCGAGGGCGGCAAAGCCTGACGGCGGTCCGTGCTGCGTACACGCGGCGCCACTCCGTCATAGCGGCACTCATCCAGGAGAGCAAGGCCCATGAAATTCGGCGTGTATCACTTTTCCACCGACTATTCGATCCAGCCCGCGGCGTTGGGCCGGGCCCTGGAGGAGCGGGGCTTCGAGTCGGTGTTCGTGCCCGAACACACGCACATTCCCGCCAACCGCGCCACGCCCTACCCCGGGGGCGGCGAGCTGCCGCTGCATTACTCGCACACGGTCGATCCCTTCGTGGCTTTGGCGGCCATGGCCGGGGTCACGGAACGGCTGATGCTGGGCACGGGCATCTGCCTGGTGGTGGAGCGCGACCCCATCGTGCTGGCCAAGGAAGTGGCCAGCCTGGATCACATCTCCGGCGGGCGCGTGCTGTTCGGCATCGGCGGAGGATGGAACCGTGAGGAGCTGGAGCATCACGGAGGCGACTTCGACCAGCGCTGGAAACTGCTGCGCGAGCGCGTGGAAGCCATGCAGCGGATCTGGACGCAGGAGGAGGCCAGCTACCACGGCGAATTCGTCAATTTCGAGCGCATCTGGTCCTGGCCCAAGCCCGTGCAAAAGCCCTATCCGCCCGTGATCCTGGGCAGCGACGGCACGCTGGCCATGAAGCGGGTGGTGCGCTACTGCGATGGCTGGATTCCCTTTGCGCGGGGCAACGAGAACCTGCCGGACAAGATTGCCCAGCTCAACGCAATGGCCGCCGCGGCGGGGCGGGGGCCCATTGCCGTGACCCTGTTCAACACGCCCTCCGATCCGGCGCGCCTGGAACCCTTCGTCGCCATGCCCAGCGTGGAGCGCTGCCTGTTTGCGGTGCCCTCGGAGAGCGCGGACCAGGTGCTGCCGCGGCTCGATGCCCTGGCCAAGGTCATGGGGCGCTTCGCCTGAGCGGCGTGGCGGCGTAGCCCACCCCCGGCCCAGGCCCGTGCGGCGGATCGGGCGGTGCGTTGCATTCATGGCGATGAGCTCAGTAGAGTGGCCCAGGCAATGCCATCCGGAGGGCCCATGGCAGGCGACTACCCCTATGAGCTGCTGGAGCATCCCCAGGAGCTGGCCGCGTTCGGCGAATGGAGCGAAGAGGTTTACCGCGACTTCCAGGCCTGCCAGCTCGGCCGGATGAGCGAGGCCCAGTTCATCGCCAAGCACCAGGCGCGCAAGGCCATCCTGGTGCTGGACATGACCGGCTTCACCGAGGCCGCGCAGAAATTCGGGGAGTTGGCCAGCCTGCTGCGCATCTACGACGTGCAGAAGGTGTGTGCCCCCATCTTCCGGCAGCATCGCGCCGCGTTGATCCACGCCTTCGCCGACGACCTGACGGTGATCTTCGACGATCCGGGGACCGCCCTGGACGTGGCCTTCGAGGTGCACCACCGCATCGACGTGTTCAACCGCTCGTCGCTGGCCAGCGCCCATCCGGCGCGCTGCTGCATCGGCATCGGCTATGGGGACATCTTCGCCATCGGGCCGAACCTGGCCATGGGCGACGAGATGAACATGGCCTCCAAGCTGGGCGAGGACACGGCCCGCGGCGGCGAGACCCTGACCACGGCCAATGTCTACAAGGCCCTACGCCACCGCGGCGACTGCACCTTCCAGGCGCAGTCCAGCGACGACCTGATCTTTCC
Source organism: Candidatus Lambdaproteobacteria bacterium (assembly GCA_016199125.1). Taxonomy (GTDB): domain Bacteria; phylum SAR324; class SAR324; order SAR324; family JACQKK01; genus JACQHH01. The sequence goes on along the minus strand of JACQHH010000044.1, from coordinate 908 downwards.
CTACTATACCGTGCAGCGCAATCGCTGAGGCGGCGCCGGCCGCTCAATCCTGGAAGACCGGCGCAACCTGTTGCGCCTGAGCCGCGAAGGTGGCCTGCACATCGGCCTCCGAGAGCATGCCGGCATTCCACGTGGCCACGTAGTTCAGGCTGTCCGCCACGCTGTGGTCACGCGTGTAGAGGATCATCTCCTTGGTGCCGCGGATCGCCAGGGGCGACTTGGCGGCGATGGTCGCGGCCAGCGCCAGCACTTCGCGCAGCAGGGTTTCCCGGTCGGCGAAGCTGCGATTGACCAGCCCGATGCGGCAGGCTTCGGGCCCTTCCACGGCACGCCCCGTGTAGGCCATCTCGCGCACCATGCCGTCGCCGATGAGGTGCGGCAGCCGCTGCAACGTGCCCACGTCGGCGGTCAGCCCGATGTCGATCTCCTTGATCACGAAGCGCGCATCGTCGGTGCAGTAGCGCAGGTCGCAGGCGCTGACCAGGTCCACGCCCCCGCCGATGCACCCGCCGTGCACGGCCGCGATGACCGGCTTGCGGCAGCGCTCGATGGCACTGAAGCTGTCCTGGAAGCTCAGGATGTCGCGGCGCAGCTTTTCCACCCGCCGTCCCGGCTCCAGGCCGTTGGCCGCGGCCGACAGCCCGCCCAGCAGCCCCAGGTCGATCCCGGCGGAGAAATGCCGGCCATTGGCGCTGATCACGGCCACGCGCGCCTCGCCCTCCCCGTCGATCCACTGGAACACCTCGCGGATTTCGCGCCAGAAGGCTGCGTTCATGGCATTGGCTTTGTGGGGCCGGTCCAGCACCACGTGGGCCACGTGCTGCGCTACGCTGACCTGCATCGTTTCCAGCTTGTTCATGGGTCTGTCCGCAAGAGGATTGGTGACAGGATTGCGCATGCCGCCACGC
>JACQHH010000006.1 GCA_016199125.1 Candidatus Lambdaproteobacteria bacterium | reverse complement strand
GCGGGACGTCGCGGTTGGGAATGTGTCGCAGCGCAGGTGTGGCGAAAGGGGTGAGGCGGAACAGGAGGCTAAAGACCCGGGCTTTCAATCTCGTCCAGCAGGACGTCGAGGTTGGGGATGGATACGATACGACCGGCGAAATTCATCAGCTCGTCGCTGACCAGGTCGTTGATCGTGCGGGCGATGGTCTCCGGACGGGTGCCCAGCAGCGCCGCGATGTCCTGCCGCGTCATGGGCAGCGAGACCACCAGCGAGCCGTCGTCCGCGCGGTCGCCATAGCGGTCCTTCAGCGTGAGCAACAGGTGAATCAGCCGCGAACGCACCGGCAGCGTGATCTGGTGCAGCAGCGACTCCTCGGTCGACTCCTGGTCGGCCGCACAATGGTTGAGGAACTGGAAGCCCAGCTTTGGATTGTGTTCCAGCAGCTTGCGCACCGCCGCCTCGGGAATCTGGCACACCGCGCTGGGCCGCAGCACCTCGGCGGAGTTGGTGTACATCTTGTCGGCGAACATGTCGCGGTAGCCCAGCGTCTGCCCGGCGTGCACCAGCCGCAGCAGGATGGAGTTTCCGTCCGCGTCGGACTTGCGCAGGGCCACCATGCCCGAGACTACGCAGAAGATGCTGTGGCAGGTATCGCCCTGAGCATACAGCAGATCGCCCTTGCGACAGGTCCGCACCAGCTTGACCTTGTCGATCAGCGCGATCTCGTCATCGTTGAGCACGCACCAGTCGGATTGAGAGCGCGAGCGGCACGTCATGCAGATGAGTTGGTTGCAGCCGTCGGGGGGAATCGAGGCGCCCATCTAACCTGCCAAAACAAAGGTAGAATGCTGCGATTCAGGTCTGCCGTGACCAATCATCATGTTAGGGCGGCGGAACCATTTTCGCAATTGTTCAAATGACCTTACGATTGTTCCGCCGACGCACGCCACGCGACGGCATGGATATTGCGGGCGTCGGCGGGGCCGCCTCGGTTGACGCCCGTTTCCCAAAGGGCGCTGAATCAATTCACGTTTTTGCTGCGCCCGGCCCAGTAGGGTTTGCGCAGCTCGGTCTTGAGGATCTTGTTGGCGCCGCTCAAGGGCAGCGGATCGGTGACGAACGTCACGCTCCGCGGGCATTTGAAGCCGGCGATGTGCCGGCGGCAGTGGGCGATCAGGTCGTCCGCGCCGGCCTGGGCCGCCGGCCTGAGCCGCACGATGGCGTGCACCGCCTCACCCCACTTGTCGCTGGGAATGCCGATCACGGCACATTCCACCACCGCCGGGTGTTGGTAGATCACGTTTTCCACCTCGGCCGAATAGACGTTCTCGCCGCCGGAGATGATCATGTCCTTCATGCGGTCCACCACGTAGACGAAGCCGTCCTCATCCATGGTGCCGCCGTCGCCGGTGTGCAGCCACCCGCCGCGCAGCGCGGCGGCGGTGAGCTCGGGCTTGTTCCAGTAGCCCTGCATCACGTTGGGGCCGCGGGCGCAGATTTCGCCCACCGTGCCGCGCGGCACCTCCTGGTCATGTTCGTCGAAGATGCGCACCTCGCAGCCCAGGGTGGCCTGGCCGGCCGAGGCGGCCTTGCCGGCCTGGGGGCCCTCGAAGGTGTGGTATTCCGGCCGAAGGCAGGTCAGCATGGGCGCCGCCTCCGTCTGCCCGTAAGCGTGGAAGAAGGTCACCCGCGGCATGACCTGCATGGCCTTGCGGATCACCGCCTCGGGCATGGGCGAGGCGCCGTAGAGAATCCCGCGCAGGGTGGAGATGTCGAACTGTTCCAGATTGGGGTGGTTGACCACCATGTTGGCCATGGTGGGCAGCAGGATCATGTTGGTGGCCCGGTGCTGCTGCACCGTGCGCAGGCTGTCCTCCACGTCGAAGCGGGGAATGAAGCAGTGCGCTCCGGCCACCACGGTCACGCCGAAGGTCACGGTGCCATCGCCGATATGGAACATGGGGCCGGAGTGCAGCCAGTTGGTCTGCTGGGTAAGTTGCAGGCTGGGCACCACGTTGAGCGCATTCATGATCAGGTTGGTATGGCTCAGCATGACCCCCTTGGATTGGCCCGTCGTGCCGCCCGTATAGAAGATGCCGGCCAGCTCGTCGCCGCCGCGGCCCGCATCCTCGGCCGGGGCGTGCCTGGCGATGAGCTGCTCGTGGTGCACGCTGCCCGTCGGCGCCTCGCCCTCGCCCATGAACACCAGGCGCTGCAGCGCGGCGGTGTGGCCCCGCAGATCGCCCAGCACGTGCAGGAAATGCTCGTCCACGAATAAGGTCTCGCTGCCCGAATCGTTGAGCCAGTACAGGATCTCCGGCGGCGCCAGGCGTGTGTTGATGGGCACGAACACCGCTCCGGCCCAGGACACAGCGAAGAAGAATTCCAGATAGCGGTCGCTGTTGAGCGCCAGAATGGCCACGCGGTCGCCGGGGCGCACGCCCAGGGCCCGCAGGCCCGCGGCCAGGCGCGCGATGCGCGCGGCGAATGCCTCCCAGGTTTGCACGCGCTCGCGAAATCCCGTGGCGCGGCCGCGCCCGTTGACCTGCAGCGCGCGGCGTAACGTCTGCGAAATGTACACGGTTCCTCTGTGTGTCATGCGGCGCCGCGATGCGGCGGGCGCCCTGCTGCCCAGGGCTGGTGAATGCTGCGCCCCGTTGTAGATCAATCGCCGCGGCGATGGCAATACCATGAAGACTCGTGACATTCCTGGGCATGCCCGGGAAGCGCCGGGGCTCGGCGCGCGGAACGTGCCGCGCGGCCCGTGGGCGCGGGGGGGGCGCGGTGATGAGGTAGCCGCTGATGCTGACGGTCAGCGCGCGGCCCGTGGGCGCGGGGGGGCGCGGCCAGCGCCTCAGGCGGGCTGGCGGGCCAGCTCCGCAGCGCCGCGGCGATGCAGGTGCAGCAGCATGGCGCCGATCAGCGCCATGTTGGCGGCTCCGGCCAGTGCCCCCACCCCGAAGGACAGGCGGTAGTCGCCGGACAGATCGAACAGCACGCCGCCCAGGTAGCCGCCCAGGCCCATGGCGATGTAGCCCGAGAACATGACCAGGCCCACCGAGCGCCCGGCCAGATGCGCGGGGATCAGCTCGCGCACCACCACGGGATAGCAGGGCAACACCCCGCCGTATCCGAAGCCAAACACCGCGGCGAAGACATACAGCAGCGACAGGTCGGGGAACTGCGTGAACCAGAAGATGGACACCGTTTGCAGGCCCGAGGAGAGCAGCAGCACGCCCAGCCCGCCGATGCGGTCGGACAGCTTGCCCAGCAGCACCCGGCCCACCACGGCGGAGATCATGAGCACGCTGAGGATGCTGGCCGCCGCCTGTCCGGGAATGCCCAGCCCGATGGCCAGCGGCACCACGTGCACCAGCGGCATGGCCATGCACACGCAGCAACCCAGGATGGCCACCGACAGCAGCGTCACCAGCAGGCGCGGCGACACCGGGGCGCGCCCGGCAGCGGGCCCCACGGCGGCCCGCGACGCCGCCCGCGCCGCCGCCAGCCCCGGCGGGTCGCGCAGCAGCAGGCTCAGCGGCACCAGCAGCCCCCAGGCCAGGACGGCCAGCAGCAGGTAGGCGCTGCGCCAACCGACGTGCTCGATCATGTAGCGCGAGAGGTAGGGCACCACCGCGGCTCCAACGCCTTGCCCGGTCATGGTGAGGCTGATGGCCAGCCCCCGGTTACGCTGGAACCAGAAGCCGATCAGCGTGAGCAACGGCGTGAGAAAGGCGCTCAGGCTGAGGCCCCCCAGGAACAGCCCATAATAGACATACAGCCCGGCCAGGCTGCGCAGTTGGGCCAGCAGCAGGAACGAGACGCCCATGAGCACCGCGCCGCCGGCCACCACCGGCCGCGGCGAGATGCGATCCACCAGGACGCCCGTGAAGATGCCGCAGGTGCCGGCCATCAGATTGGCCACCAGATAGGCAAACGAGGTCTGCCCGCGCACCCAACCGAATTCCGCCTCCAGCGGTTGCAGGAAAACCGTCACCGAAAGCATGGAACCGAAGCCCGTGCCCAGGATCACGGCGGCGATGAACACCATCAGCCAGGCCAGACGCGGCTCGCCGCTCGGCGGAGAAGGGTCGGACACAATTCCTCGCGGGTGGCGCGGGCGGCTTCAGGCGGCCTGGGCCAGCAGGGCCATGGCCCGGCGGCGCCGCACGCGCAGGTGCAGGGTCAAGGTGACCAGCAGCCCGAAGATGCCGGTGCCCGTGCCGGCGGCATAGGAAGTCACGTAGTTGCCCGTGACGTCGTAGAGCACGCCGGCCATGTAGCCCCCGGCGCCCAGGGACATGTAGCCGATGAACAGCACGATGCCCATGGTACGCCCGATCAGGTGCGCGGGCACCAGCTCGCGGATGATCAGCGGAATGCTGGGCAGCACGCCGCCGAAGCCGAAGCCGAACACGGCGGCGATGGCATACAGCGCGGGCAGGGAGGAGGTCTGCGTGAGCGGGAACAGCGCCGCCGCGGAGATGGCCGTGGCCAGCATCAGGGTGCGCAACCCGCCGATGTAGTCGGACACCTTGCCCAGCACGACGCGCCCCACCACACCCACGCCCATCATGGTGCCGAAGACGGTGGCTGCCGTGCGCGCGTCGTAGCCCAGCTCGCGCACCAACGGCACCAGGTGCACCAGGGGAATGGTCTGGCAGGTGCCCACGCCCACGGCGGCCACGCTGAGCACCAGCGTCAGCGTCCAGGGCGAGATGATGTCGCGCTGCCCCTGCGTGGCACTCACGTTGGCCCGCGCGGCGGATTTCAGCGCTTGCAGACCGGGCGGATCGCGCAACAGGAAGCAGAGCGGGAGCAGCGCGACCCACATCACCAGCGCCATGCACAAGTAGGCGTCGCGCCAGCCGTAGAGCGAGATGAAATACCCCGCCAGCAGCGGGACGCCGGCACCCCCGGCCATCTGTCCGGCCAGCATGATGCTCATGGCCAGGCCCCGGTTCCGGTCGAACCAGAAGCCGATGCTGGTCGACAGGGGCGCGGTGAAGGCGCTGACGCCCAGCCCGCCCAGCACCAGCCCGAAGACGAGGTAGAATTCCACCAGCGACTGCATCAGGCCCAGCAGCACATATGCCGCACCGAGCACCATGGAGCCGATGAGCACGATGGAGCGCGTGGAGATGCGGTCGGCCCAGATGCCCGTCCACACACCACCCATGCCGGCCATGATGTTCCCGGCCATGTAGGCGAACGAGGTCTCGCCGCGCAGCCAGCCGAACTCCCCTTCCAGCGGCTTGAGAAACACGGTGACCGTGAGCAGGCTGCCATAGCTCATGCCCACCATCACGCAGGCCAGCGCCACGATCAGCCAGCCCGTGCGCTCGTTGGCGACGCTTGTCCCGTTCTGACCCATGCCCCGCTCGCTGCACGTGACCTGCCGCTCCCACGGCCACACCGGGATGGGCCGACGCGACAGCCTAGGGGGTCCGGCGCGGATTGTCCATGCCCCGCCCGGCCGCGATCGGGGACAAGGTGGCCGCCATGCGGGATTTGCGCGGGCGTCCGCGATCTGGCAGCGTGGGCACACGATCCCGACCCCGCCGACCTGTCCCGCGCAAGCGCTGCGCGGCGCGCGGCTCTTGCAGCACGCCCGGCCAACCGAGTAGCGAACCAGGCATGAGCTCCCCCCCGGCTGTGCCCGCGCCCCAGGGCAGACCCGCGCTGCTGGTGCTGGCGCTGCT
>JACQHH010000040.1 GCA_016199125.1 Candidatus Lambdaproteobacteria bacterium | reverse complement strand
GGGCGGGCGCCCGCACCGTGGCTGGTGCGGCATTCTAGCGGCAGTGCATCGTCCAGGGCAATGGCGCGCGGCGCTGCCGCCCAGGGGCACTGCACGCGCCGGCACGGATGCCCCGCCGCGCATGACCTGCAACGCCGCCGTGCGTCGCTGCGGGTTGAGCGGATGAGTGGTCGCTGGGGGACATGGCGCGGCTCAACGGTCCGACGACCCGCCCTGAGCCAGGGCCTGGGCCCAGGCCGCGGTGCGTGCGATGCCGCCGAAGCTGTAGAAATGCAGAGACACGTCGCGACGTTCCGCTGCGGAAAGACCGGCGGCCAGCGCCGACACCAGAGTCGCGGCGGCGGCCTCGTCGGGGGCGTGCTCCAGCAGGGACAGGCCCCGGCCCAGCCCGCGCGCGGCGGTGCGCACTCCGCAGCGTAGCGCGTAACGCAGCAGGGTGGTAGCGCTGGCGGGGCCGCTGAGCCCGATGCGCACGGCCAGGCGCGGCTCGCTGCGCCGCAGCGCCCGCAACCAGCGCAGGATGATGTCCGCATCGAAGCAGAACTGCGTGACCACCTGCACGGCCAGGCCGGCCCGTCGCGCCGCCGCCAGCTTGGCCCGCAGGGCTTCGCGCAACGCCTCGTCCGGGAGCAGGGGATGCCCTTCGGGATAGCCGGCGATGTCCACGCCCTCCAGGCCCGCCTCCTCCAGCAGTCCTGCCTCCAGCACCTGCAGGCTTGCGGCGAACGGGCCGGCCGGCGTGTCCCGGTCGCCGCCGACCAGCAGTACCCGCCGCACGCGGGCCTGCTCCCGCAGCTCCGTCAAAAAGGCCTGCAAGTCGGCGCGCCCGGCAAACTGGCGCACGGCCACGTGGGGGACGGGCGCCAGGCCCGCCGCGGCCACCTGACGTGCGTGGGCCAGCAGTTGTTCCGGTGGAACCTGGGGCAGCGCGCTGAGATAGAGCGGCGCCCCGGCGGGCAGGATGTGCCGCAGGGTCTCCAGCTCCGCGGGACGCGGGCGCGTGGCCTCCATGGACCAGCCGCGCAGCAGCGCCGCGCGCCCGCAGGGCTCGTCCCCGGCGCAGTCTTCGGGTGCGTGCGGGGGCCGCGTGGCATCGCGCGAGGGCATGGGTGCTCCGCAAGGGGCGTGACCGGCGCGGGACGGCGCTAATGCCGCCGCCGGGTGACCACGAAGGACTCGTCCAGGAACCACAGGCCGCCGAACTCCTGCAGCACGTCACGCGTGGCCTGCAGGTAGCGCAGATCGCCCATCACGTCCTGCAGGCGCTCGTCCTCGATCTGGGCCACGTAGATGGCCGCGTTCCAGGCCGCCAGCAGCGTGGAGGTGCCGATGTTGTCGCCGATTTCCGTGGGCAGCGTGTGCATCTGGTAACGGAAAATGGCGCGCTTGTCGGCATAAGCCTTGAAGGTCAGGTCGCGGTGCTGGCGACCCAGCTTCTCCTTCATGTGGTGCAGCAACTGGTGCCGGTCGTGCAGGAACGGATTCTCGTTGGGCCAGATGCGCTGGATGATGCGCAGTCCCGGATCGCGCCCGTGGGAATACACCGTCAGCATGCGCCCGCCCGGCGCCAGCGCTTCGGCCAGGGGCTTGAGCACCTTGTCCACCTTGAACGCCAGCGGCATGCGCGCCCGGAAGGGTTGGGAGGCGATGATCAGGTCGTACTGCCCGCGCGCCTGGCCCGGCCGGGGAATGACCTGGTCCAGCAGCACCTTGTGATCCTCCCGGTAGAGGATCAGCACCGAGGGACGGTCGTAGAGCGGGTTGCCCGTCTTGCCGCTGGCATGCACCTTCCAGCCCTCCGCCAGCTCGTGCTGCAACTCGGTGATCTGCCGCTCGAACTCGTGCGCGGTGTTGCCGGAGAGCGCCACCTCGCGCCAGTTCAGGCTGGCGGCGGCGGAGACGTTGCGTGGCATCAGCGATGGGGCCTCGGAGTAGTACAGATTGGTCACCACGAACACCATGGCCGGATGCTCGAAGAAGCGGTCGGGCATCTTTTCCAGCGACAGGCGCACGTCCTCCAGGCTGATCTCCTTGGCCACCACATAGAAGGGCACGGTGGGAAAGCGCCGGTGCATCTGGCGCAGGGCGCGGATGAGCACCGTGCCGTCGCCCATGCCCGCGTCGAACACGCGCAACGCCGGCGGGGTCACCTGGAGGTGCGCCAGCTCCATGCCCACCCGATCCGCCACCACCCATTTCTCGCCGCACGTGTGCACGAACAGAAGATATTTCTGCCGGTTGTCGTAGAAGCGGAATGCGCGTTGCTTCTCCAACGCGGACAGGGGGGATGGGCCGCGGGTCGTCGTCGGCGCTTTCATCGGTACGTCGGCCACGCCCTCCGGCGCGCCGTTGCCGGGCGTGCCCGGCAGGGCGTCTCCGCCGGACTGCCCGTGGGCGGCGATGAAGGCCCGCACCTTGTCCACCGTGGCGGTGGTCACGCGCCGCCCGTTGCGCAGACGGCTCACGAACTTGCCGTCGTTCGCGGCGCGGAAGCCGAACGTGCTCTCGGCCATGCCTTGCCGTGCGCAGAACGCCTCGATCTCCCCGATGAATTGCTGTGTCCCGTCCATGGCCTCACGCTACGCCGCCGTCAAAGAAAATCAACCCAAAATATAATCAATAAATTTATTGGGAAACTGCCCATATTGCAACCCATCGCATCTATTTATGACGAGATCAAGTGACGCGTCCCTGACATTGTGGGCCAACTCCCAAGGCCCGCGGGCGTCGGGTGCGGCCGCGGAGCGGGTCGAGGCCGCCGGCCTCGTGCTGCTTACGCATTCCCGCGCGGCGATGCCCATTTCCACAGGCGAACGGACGCAACGGCCGGCACAGGGTTGCAAATGTCGAATTTTGGGTATGATGAGCCCGGGGGGCCCGCCTTGCGATTTCATCCGCGAGCATCGCATGCCGTCCCGCGACGCCCCACCGCTCAATTTCAGCGAGGAGTGATCCGCAATGCGACGCGCCATCTTTCTTTTCACCTTGACGGTTGTGACGCTGTTCTTCACGGGACTGCCCACGAGCGCCCTGCTTGCCGATGGCGGCGGGGGCGGCAGCGACCCGGCTCCCGTGTCCCGCGATCCCAACATGGCCAAGGCAATGATGCTGATCGAGACGGGACGCTTCGCCGAGGCGCTGCCGGTGCTGGAGGGCGTCATCGCCAAGAACGCGCGCAACGCGGATGCCTTCAACCTGCTCGGCTTCAGCAAACGCAAGTTGGGCCGCTACGAAGAGGCGCTGCGCGACTACGATGCGGCGCTGCGCATCAATCCCAAGCATCGCGGGGCCCACGAATACATCGGCGAAGCCTACCTGGCGCTGGGGCG
>JACQHH010000005.1 GCA_016199125.1 Candidatus Lambdaproteobacteria bacterium | reverse complement strand
TGTACGAGCAGCTCATGGCCGCCGCGAGCGACGAGGAGCACTTCGCCACACTGCACGAAGAGGACGCCTGCGGGTTGTGCTACACCTCGGGCACCACGGGCCATCCCAAGGGCGTGCTGTACAGCCACCGCGCCATCTACCTGCACAGCCTGATGGCCGCCGCCACGGACACCTTTGCCATCAGCGAACGGGACGTGGTGCTGCCGGTGGTGCCCATGTTCCACGCCAATGCCTGGGGCATCCCCTACACCGGGGCCCTGGTGGGCTCCAAGCTGGTGTTCACCGGCGCCGACATGAGCCCGCAGAACGTGGTGTCCCTGCTGCAGGAGGAGCACGTGACCCTGGCCCTGGGCGTGCCCACCATCTGGAACGGCGTGCTGCAATACCTGCGCGAAAAGAAGCTGGGCCTGCCCGACCTGCAGCGCATGCTCTCCGGAGGCGCGCCCGTGCCCTTGGCGCTGATCCGCGCCTTCAAAAAGGAATTCGACGTGGAAATGATCCAGGGTTGGGGCATGACCGAAATGACGCCCCTGGGCTGCACCACGCACCTGCTGCGCAAGATGGACGACTGGCCCGAGGAGCGGCAGTTCCACGTGCGCGGCCAGGCCGGCTTTGCCGCCTCCCTGGTGGAGATGAAGCTGCTCGACGACGCCGGGCGCGAGCTGCCCTGGGATGGCAAGTCCGTCGGTGAGCTGCTGGTGCGCGGACCCTGCGTGGCGCGGGCCTACTACAACAATCCGGCGGCCGCCGGACAGTTCACCGCCGACGGATGGTTCCGCACCGGCGACGTGGCCACCCTCGACGAGAACGCCCTGCTGCACATCACCGACCGCACCAAGGATCTCATCAAGAGCGGCGGGGAGTGGATCTCCAGCGTGGAGATGGAGAACAGCATCATGGCCTTTCCGGGTGTGCTGGAAGCCGCCGTGGTGGCCCGGCCGGACCCCAAGTGGGACGAGCGCCCGGTGGCCTTCGTGGTGCCGCAGCCCGGGGGCCAGGGGGTGAGCGTCCAGGCCGTGATCGACCATCTGGCGCAGACCTTCGCCAGGTGGCAGTTGCCCACGCCGGAGGACGTGCGCTTCGTGGAGCAGATTCCACGCACCAGCGTCGGCAAGTTCGACAAGAAGGTGCTGCGCGAGCAGTTCCGCGGCGCCTGACGCGCCGTGCCGCGCGCGCCGCATGGGGCGGGCGCGATGGCGTGACCGCCTGCCACGCAGGGGCCATGATCCCGACACTTTTGGCCGCCGCTGCGCCGATTTTGCCGGTGCCCGCCGGCCGCAAGGTGGGCCGGCCTTGACCCGCAGCCCGCACCCCAGTTTCCATATTAGGGACCGCATGCAAGGTTTGATGATGCACACGCCGCTCACGCTGACGTGGATTCTGCGGCGGGGTCTGCGCATGTTTCCGGACAAGGAGGTGGTGAGCCGCTTTCCGGACGGCGTGCATCGTTGCACCTTCGCGGAGCTCTACGCGCGCGTGGAGCGGCTGGCCAATGCGCTGCGCGCTTTGGGCGTCAAGCCGGGCGACCGCGTGGCCACGCTGGCCTGGAACCATCATCGGCACATGGAACTGTATTATGCCGTGCCGGCGCTGGGCGCGGTGCTGCACACGCTCAACATCCGGCTGCCGGCCCATCAGCTCGGCTACATCGTCAATCATGCCGGGGACACGCTGCTCTTCGCCGATGCCGACCTGGCGCCGCTGCTGGAGCCGCTGGCAGACCAGATGCCCGGCCTGCGCGGCCGCGTGCTGATGCCCGACAGCCTGCAAGGCCGGCCGCGGCGCGACGGGTGGCTGGACTACGAGAGCCTGCTGGCCGGCGCGGAGACGCGGGCGGAGTTTCCCGAATTTTCCGAAACAACCGCCTGCATGCTGTGCTACTCCTCGGGCACCACGGGCGATCCCAAGGGCGTGCTCTACAGCCACCGCGCGCAGGTGCTGCAATGCCTCATCGCCGGCATCACGGACAACTTCCGCTTCAGCGAGCGCGACACGTTGCTGGCCATCGCGCCCATGTTTCACGTCAATGGCTGGGGCCTGCCCTTCCAGGCCCTGTTGGTCGGCGCAAGCCTCGTGTTCGCCGGGTCGCGGCTGGATGCCGCGAGCCTGGTGGAGCTGATCAATGCGGAGCGGGTGACCTTCACCAACGGCGTGCCGACCATCTGGGTGGGTGTGCTGGAGCATCTGCGCCGGCAGGGGCTGCGCCTGGAGAGTCTGCAGCAGGTGCTCATCGGCGGGGCGCCGGTGCCCAAGCCGCTCATCGCGGCCTTCGTCGAGGAGTACGGCGTAGCCCTGCGCGAAGCCTGGGGCATGACCGAAACCGCACCGCCGGGCCGCCCCAACATCGTGACCAGCGCCATCGATGCGCTGCCGCCGCAGGAGCGCGCGCGCTACGTGGGTAAATCGGCCAAGGTGGGGCCCTGCGAGGAAATCCAGCACATCGACGAGGCGGGCCGCGTGTTGCCCTGGGACGGCGAGACCATGGGCGAGCTGTGCGTGCGCGGCACCGGGATCGCGGGCGCCTACTACAACAACCCCCAGGCCACGGCGGCGGCGTTTCACGACGGCTGGCTGCGCACCGGCGACATTGTCACCATCGACCGCTTCGGCAATTATCAGGTCATGGATCGCGCCAAGGACCTCATCAAGAGCGGCGGGGAATGGATCTCCAGCGTGGCGCTGCAAAACGCGGCCATGACCTGCCCCGGGGTGGCCGAGGCCGCGGCCGTGGCCCGATCGGACGCCAAGTGGGGCGAACGGCCGGTGCTGTTCGTCTCGCCGCGCGATTCCGCGGCGCCGCCGGCGACAGAGGCCATCCTGGGCACCATCGCCGAGCGCTTCGCCAAGTGGCAGCTTCCGGATGTCCAGGACATTCGCGTGGTGCCGGAAATCCCCAAAACCTCCGTGGGCAAGTTCGACAAGAAGCGCCTGCGCGAGTTGTTGCAGGCACAGCGCGCGCCGGATGAGGCCACCTCCTGAGCGGCGCCGCGGGTGCAAAGCATCAGGAAAGCAACAGGCGGGGAAGCTGGCCGGGCGGTGGACGGAACGCCACCCGTGCGCCGGCGGAACCCTACAGCCCGCGGTCGGCCATGGGCTGACGGCCGCGAGTCTGCAAGCGCCGCATGTCCGCATCCACCATCATGGCCACCAACTGCTCGAAGCCGACGCGAGCCTGCCAGCCCAGCACCCGGCGGGCCTTGGACGGATCGGCGCGCAGCGCATCCACCTCGGCCGGCCGCCGCAGGGATGCATCACTGGTGACGTGATCCTCGTAGTTCAGCCCCAGATGGCCGAAGGCAATGCGGCACAGGTCGCGCACGGCATGGGAGGTTCCCGTACCGATGACGAAATCGCCCGGCTGCTCCTGCTGCAGCATGAGCCACATCGCCTGCACGTAATCGCCCGCATAACCCCAGTCGCGCCGCGCCTCCAGATTGCCCAGCCGCAGCGTGTCCGCGCGGCCCAGCGCGATGGCCGCCGCCCCCAGGGTGATCTTGCGCGAGACGAACTCCTCCCCGCGCAAGGGCGACTCGTGGTTGAACAGGATGCCGCTGGAGGCGTGCAGGCCGAAACTCTCCCGGTAGTTGACCGTCAGGCAGTGTGCGAACACCTTGGCTACGCCGTAGGGGCTGCGGGGATGCAGGGGCGAGTCTTCATTCTGCAGGGGCGTCACGGTCTTGCCGAACATCTCGCTGGAGCTGGCCTGGTAGTAGCGCGCCGGGCAGCCCACCAGCCGCAGGGCTTCGAGCATGTAGGCCGAGCCCAGACCCGTGACCTTGGCCGTGAGCACCGGCTGATTCCAGGAGGCACCCACAAAGCTCTGTGCCGCCAGGTTGTAGACCTCATCCGGCTGGGTACGCTCCAGGGCGCGGGACAGCGACGACATGTCGGACAGGTCCCCTTCCACGATGCCCACGCGTTCGCGGATACCCAGCTCGTCCAGGCGCCACAAGGTGTCCACGCTGCGCCGGCTGACCAGCCCGAAGACACGGTAGTTCTTCGCGAGGAGAAAATCGGCCAGGTAGGCACCATCCTGCCCGGAAATGCCCGTAATGAATGCCGTGCTACTCACCGGATCTTGCCTCCCAGTCCCGAAGAATCTCGCGCAGGGTCTGCTCCCACGGAATGCGCGGCCGCCAGCCGGTGGCGCGCGCCAGCCGGCCGGGATCGCCGCAGAGCACCGCGGCATCGCCGGGCCGCACGCGCGTGGGATCCGTTCGCACCTGCACGTCCACGCCCGCCAGCGCGGCCAGTGCTGCCACGATCGCGTCCAGGCGGCGCCCATGTCCGGCACAGACATTATACACTTCGCCGTGGGTGCCGCGCGCCAGCAGCAGTTCGTAGGCCCGCACCACGTCGCGCACGTCGGTGAAATCGCGGCTCACGTCCACGCGCCCCGCCGTGACCACGGGCGGGCGGCGTCCGTGCCGGATCTCCACGATTTGCGCCGCGAAGTCGGCCACGGCGTAGTGCCGGCTCTGGCCCGTGCCGATGTGATTGAAAGGACGCGCCATGACGATCTCGAACGCGGACGTGCGGCTCCATTGGCGGCACAGCGCCTCCGCGGCCAACTTGCTTGCCGCATAGGGCGTCGCCGGGTGCAGCGGCGAATCCTCGGCAAAGGGCAGGCGCTGAGGCTGATCGTCGCCGTAGACCACGCCTGAGCCCACGTAGAGCAGGCGGCCGCGGAACCTGGCCGCCTCCAGTGCCCGCAACAGGTTGTAGGTGCCTCCGAAATTCACGGCATAGGTGGTGGCCGCATCGTCCTGGGAACTGCGCACCGAGGAGCGCGCGGCCAGGTGCAGCACGCGCTCCGGTCTGATGCGCGCCACTGCCTCGGTCACGGCGTCCGCCTGACGCACGTCCACCGCGTCCCCGTTGGGCCCGGCCAGCAGTTCGCCCCCCAGCATGGCCCGCACATGCCGCCCCACAAAGCCCTGTCCGCCCGTCAGCATCAGTCCGCCCACGCGTTGCGCCTCCGCGAAGTGGGTTGCCCAGGATGTTCCCAATCTGGCCGATCTGCGGCGTTTTGTCTCCCTGTGCCGCGGGTTTGTGCGCCAGCGGCCAGGAGCATCCTGCCCCGGCGGATGCCGGGCCTCGACACGTTGCCGCGGCTCCATGCGCTGCGCCGCGCGGAGCGTGTTGACACCTTGCGCGATTTCTTCCCAATATCGGAATGACCTGCTTCTGGGACGTCCAGCGTCCCGCAACCGCGCGCTGCGCGCGCTTCCGACGACAGGCGGGGCCTCCATGCTCGCTCTCAAATTGATCGGTTGGATTCTCAAGGCCCTCAAGGAGGGGCCCACGCCCGGACAGTTGGCCGGCGGCATCGTGCTGGGGTTCGTGCTGGGTTCCGTGCCCGGCTGGCCGTTGCAGGTGTGGCTGCTGCTGCTGCTCGTGCTGATCCTCAAGGTCAACCTGAGCATGGTGTTTTTGGGCACGGTGTTCGGTTCGCTCGTGGGCCTGCTCATCGACCCGGTCTATGACGCCGTGGGCGGCAGGCTGCTGCAGATGGACGCCCTGGCCGGAATCTGGACGGCGATGTACAACTCGCCGCCTTGGGGCCTTACGCGCTTCAACAACACCGTGGTCATGGGCAGCTTCGTGATTTCGGTGGTCGTGGGCATCGTGGCCTTTCCCTTCCTGTCCTGGGGCGTGAAAGCCTATCGCGAGCGCTTTCTGGCGCGGGTGGGCAAATTCAGGATCGTGCAATTGATTGCCGGCTCACGCTGGGGCTCGCGCCTGTTCGGCTTCTACCAACACCTGCAACAACTGGGATTCGTGTAATGATCCGCAAAACGGGCTTTATCCTGATCGTGGTCGTGCCGGTGGTGGCCGTGGTGACGCTGTACCTGCTGCGCAACCCGCTTGTGGCGGGGCTTGCGGAGCGGGCCATCGGCGGCATGCTGGGCACGGAAGTCTCCGTGGAGGGCGTGGATCTCAATCCTTTCGCCATGACGGCCAGCTTCGGCAAGCTGCGCATCGTCAATGCCGACGACCCCGCCAGATACCTGCTGGTGGCCGGGCCGGGACAATTTGGCGTCAATGGCCTGCAACTCTTCGCCGGCCGCGTGATCATCGACCGGCTTGAGGTGCTCAACGTGGGCCTGGGCATCGGCCGCCCGGCGGGCGAGGTGTCCGCGCCCAAACCCGCGGCGGCCCCCACCCCTGAGTCCGCGGGCAGCCCAGGACCGGCGGCCGGCGGCGCGGCAGCCCCGCAGGCCGAAGAGCAGGGCGATTCCGGCATGAACATCGAGCTGCCCACGGTCGACTGGTCGGCGCTGGGCGGCAAGGTGGACGTGGACGCGCTGATGGGGAAGGGCAGCCTGGGCTCCATGCAAGCCCTGGATCGCGCCGAGCAGGACGGCAACGAACGCATCGCCAAGCTCAACGCAGCCTACGCCGGCGGGAATTTCGAGCAGCGCTACCAGCAGCTCCAGGCCGAATTCCAGGCCCTGGATTTCAACAGCAAGAATCCGCAGGTGCTGCAAAAGTCCCTCAACGCGCTGCAACCGCTCAGCAAGCGCGCCCAGGAACTGAACCGGGACGTGAACCAGTTCTCCAAGGCGGCAAACAACGACTACGCGGCCATCCGTGGGAGCTATGGCGATATCGACCGGCAGGTCAACGCGGACATCAAGTCCGTGAGCAGCCTGGCAAACCTGGGCAACCTGGACGCCTCCAACCTCGGCGAGATGCTGTTCGGCCGCGCCGTGCTGGACAAGTTCGATTTCGTGATGGCCCAGTTTGACCGCGCCAAGGCCATGCTGCGCTCGGACGACAAGCAGGTGCAGACGAAGCCCCAGCGCCGCGCGGGACGCATCATCACCTACCGCGTCACGGGGCGGGCCTATCCCCGTTTCCTGATCGAGCTGCTGGCCTTCTCCGGCTTCACTCAGGACAGCCGGAACCAGGAGAGCATGCGCTATACCGGCAAGCTGGTGGGTCTCAGCTCCAATGCGCGCGTCTACGGCAGCCCCATGCTGCTGGAGGCCACCGCCACGCGCGCGGGCGCGGAAAGCTGGCGCATCAACGGATCGTTCGACCATCGTGGCGAGGTGGGGCAGGATACGCTGACGGCCCTGGGAGAGAACGTCGACCTGGGTGAGATCAACATGGGCGGCGGCGACCTGCTGCCCGAAAAGGCGCTGGCCCGCAACGGCTCGGTGAGCGTCAAGTTCGGGCTCACCGGCGATCAGCTCGATGGCAGCATGATCGTCAAGGCCAACCGCATGACCTTTGTCTTTGCCGACGGAAAACCCAAGGACGAGCTGGCCTCCAGCATCCGCGACGCGTTCACCGGCATTGACGATGCAGACGTCACCGCCACGTTGCGCGGCAAGTTCTCCAGCCCTGGCTTCAGCGTGGATTCGAGCCTGGATGACGTGATCTCCAAGCGCCTGCAGCAGATGCTCAGCAAGCGCATGGCCCAGACCGAACGCGAAATCCGCGCCCAGATCGAGGCTCAGGTCGGCGCCCGCCGCAAGGCGCTTGAGGCCTCGCTGGGCAGCCAGTCCCAGGGCCTGCAGAGCTCGCTGGGGCAGTTGCAGCAGCAGACGGACGCCTTCAACAAGATGACCGAGCAGGAAAAGAAGGCCGCCGAGAAGGCGGTCAAGGATGCGCTGCAGAAGGCCGGCGGCGACAAGCTGAAAGGCCTGCTCAGGTGACGGTGCGCGCCGCGGCGCCGCTCCTGCTGCGCCGCAGCCCCGCAACGGATGCGGAACGCGATGTCAT
>JACQHH010000047.1 GCA_016199125.1 Candidatus Lambdaproteobacteria bacterium | reverse complement strand
GGCCAGGGCAAGACGCGCATCATCCGCGCGTTGATCAATCTGCTCGACGAATGGATCCCCACCGTGCGCGGCAGCGAGGTGTGCGACAGCCCCTTCGCCCCCATCAGCCGCTTCGCCACCGAGGTGGTCGCCGAGCACGGCGACAAGACGCCCATCGAATGGGTGCACCGCAGCCTGCGCTACGCGGAGAAGCTGGCCACGCCGGATACGACCACCGCCGAGCTGATCGGCGAGATTGACCCCATCAAGGTGGCCGAGGGGCGTTACCTGGCCGATGAGCTGACCGTGCACTACGGGCTCATCCCGCGCTCCAACCGCGGCATCTTCGCCGTCAACGAGCTGCCGGACCTGGCGGAAAAGGTGCAGGTCAGCCTGTTCAACATCCTGGAAGAGCGTGACATCCAGATCAAGGGCTACAAGATCCGCATGCCCCTGGACATTCTGGTCGTGGCCACGGCCAACCCGGAAGACTACACCAGCCGCGGGCGCATCATCACCCCGCTCAAGGACCGCTACTCGGCGCACATTCGCACGCACTATCCCGCGCAGCGCAACGTCGAGCTCTCCATCATCGAGCAGGAGGCGGTGCGCTTCGACCGGCGGGGACGCAACGTGATCGTCCCGCGCTTCATGCAGGAGATCATCGCCGAGACGACGTTCCAGGCCCGGCGCTCCCCGGACGTGAACCAGGTCTCCGGGGTCAGCGTGCGCATGTCCATCAGCAACATGGAAAGCATCGTCGCCAACGCGGAAAAGCGCGCCATCCGCAACAAGGAGCAGGAGATCGTCCCGCGCATCACCGACCTGATCAGCGTGTTCGCCACCACGGATGGCAAGCTGGAGCTGGAATACGGCGGCCAGGAGAAAACCCACGACCAGGTGATCGAGAAGCTGCTGGACAAGTCGGTGCTGGACATCTTCAACGAGTACCTCAGCGCCGACGACCTGGAGCTGCTCGTGAGCAGCTTCAACGACGGCTGGTGGGTGGAGGTCTCCGACACCCTGCGCGCCGAAGAATATGTCAAGAACTTCGCCTCGCTCAAGGGCATGCGCCAGGGCATCGCCAAGCTCAACGTGGGGGAATCGCCGGGAGAGATGGCCGCGGCGATCGAGTTCATCCTGGAAGGGCTGCACCTCAACAACAAGCTCAACAAGGAACTGCTGGACGGGAAAGTCATCTACAATGAGGCGCATAAAATACAGCCGCTGGGACGGAACACAGACATGGTCTGAGGTCGACGACGAGACGATCACGGACAAGCTGTTCCACGAGCTCAGCAACTACATGAACTGGAGCCTCTCGGCCCAGGAAGCCATGGAATGGCTGATGCGCCAGGGTATGCAGATTCCCGAGCTCAACATCCGCATCATCGGCACGGATGAGATGCTCCAGGAGCTGCGCCAGAAACGCCAGGAAGCCTTCCAGAACTTCAACTTCGACCACGCCCTGGACGAGGTGGAAGAGAAAATCGAGAAGATCGTCGAGCTGGAAGTGGCCACCGCCCGCAAGGAGCTGGGCGCCATCCATCCCGAATTCCATCGCCGCGAAGAGCTGTTGCGCAGCCTGCCCACCAAGGCCTCCGAGGCCATCGCCAAGCTGGGCGAATACGACCGCGAGCCCAAGTTCCTGGATGCCGAAGCCAAGCGCCTGTTCGACGAACTGGCCGCCGAGCAGGAGGCGGTGCAGGACCTGGAGCAGTTCATCCTGCGCCATGGGCGGCAGTTCCAGGGCCCCGAATCCCTGGACTTCGAGGGCGCCAAGGACATGGTGGAGCAGTTCCGCCAGATGGCCCAACTCGCCGAGGCCCTGCGCTCGGGCAACTTCCAGCACCTCAGCCTGGAGGACTTCAAGGAACTGCTGGGCGACGACGAAATCCAGTCCATCATGATCCTGGGCAACTTCAGCGAGATGCTGGAGAACTCCGGCTACATCCAGCGCACCGAAGAGGGCATCCGTCTCACCCCGCGAGGCTTCCGCAAGATCGGCCAGAACGCCCTCAACGAGATCTTCCGCAACCTGCACAAGGACCACTTCGGGCTGCACGCGCTGTCGCAGAAGGGCACATCGGCCAGCAACCAGGAAGACACAATTCCCTACGAGTTCGGCAAGACGCTGAACATCGACATCCTGGGCACGCTGAAGAACGCCATGAAGCGCGGCGCCATGCAGCAGCGCGGCAGTCGCCAGGTGATCAACCTTGGCGGCGAGGACTTCGAGATCTACGAGGAGGATCACGAGACCCAGGCCACGACCATCCTGCTGCTGGACATGAGCTGGTCCATGTCCCGCGACGGGCGCTTTCCGGCCGCCAAGCAGGTGGCGCTGGCCATGGATCACCTGATCCGCGGCATGTATCCGCGCGACCACTACTACACCATCGGCTTCAGCACCCGCGCGCGCATGCTGACTCCCGAGGACCTGCCCGAGGCCACCTGGGACCCCAGCGATCCCTTCACCAACCTGCAGGAAGGGCTGCTGCTCTCGCGGCAGCTCTGCCGGCGGCACCGCTCGCCCAACCGGCAGGTGATCGTGATCACCGATGGACAGCCCACCGCCACGCACATCAACGGCTACACCAATGCCCAGTGGCCGGGCTTCATGGGGGCCATTCCGCCGGACATCTACCGCGAGACCCTGCGCGAGGTGGACAACTGCACCCGCGAAAAGCTGGTCATCAACGTGTTCATGCTCGACGACAATCCGGTGCTGACCAAGTTTGTCGAGGAGATGACGCGCATCAACCGCGGACGTGCCTTTTACAGCCTGCCCCATAACCTGGGCAAGTACCTGCTGGTGGACTACCTGGCCCGGCGCCGCAAGCAACTGGCCTGAGCCGCGCGGGCGCCGCCGGCCCCGCACTTCCCTGATCCGTTTCCATGGCCGCGCCGTTCTACCTGGACAATGCCGCCAGCACCCGCCTGCATCCAGAGGTGCTGGAGGCGGCCCTTCCCTTCCTGCGGGACTGTTACGGCAATCCCTCCTCCCTGCACCCCCTGGGCATGCAGGCGCGGCGTGTCGTGAAGGGGGCGCGCGAAACCCTGGCGCGCCTGCTGGGGGCTCCGCCCCAGGCCGTGACCTTTACCGCCGGGGGCACGGAAAGCTGCAACCTGGCGTTGCAGGGGGCCTTTGCCTCGGCGCGGCTCAAGGGGCAGCGGCTGCTGGTCTCGGCCATCGAGCATCCGGCCGTGCTGGAGACCGCGCAGCGCCTGGCCGCCACGGGGGTGGACGTGCGCCGCATTCCCGTGACCGCCGGGGGCATCGTCGACCTGGCCGCCCTGGAAGCGCTGCTGGATGGCGACGTGCGCGTGGTCTCGGTGATGGCGCTGAACAATGAGCTGGGCACGGCCCAGCCCATCGAGGCCATCGGGCGGCTGCTGGCACGCGTGGCGCCCAGGACCGTGTTCCACGTGGACGCGGTGCAGGCCTTCACCAAGCTGCCCGTGAACTGGCGTGCCGCGGGCGTGCACCTGCTTTCCCTCAGCGGGCACAAGGTGCACGGCCCCAAGGGCGTCGGGGCCCTGGTGCGGCTGCGGCCGGTGCCGCTGGAGCCCCTCATCGCCGGCGGGGGCCAGGAGGGCGGCCTGCGCAGCGGCACGGAAAACGTCTTCGGCATCGTGGCCCTGGGCCATGCCGCCCAGCGTACTACGGCGCTGCACGCGGCCCAGCGTGAGCAGCGCTGCGGCTATGCCGACGCCTGGCTGACGGAGCTGGCCGGGCAGCCGCGGGTGGAGGTGTTCCGCTCCGAGGCGGCCACGCCCTTCATCATCAGTTTCAGCCTGGAGCCCATTCCCGGCGAGGTGATCCTGCATCACCTGGAGCAGGAAGGGCTCTACGTGTCCACGGGCTCCGCGTGTGCCTCGGCCAAGCCCGAGCCCTCGCATGTGCTGCTGGCCGCGGGCCTCAGCGAGCGCCGGGCGCTCTCCTCCATCCGCCTCTCCTTCTCGGTGTTCAACACGCTCGACGAGCTGCCCGCGGTGCTGCCGGCCTTTCGCCGGGCCATGGAGCGCCTGCAGCGCCTGTGACGCGCGCCTCCCTGCCCTGACCGGGGCGCACCCCGCCAAGCAGGCCCGAATCAGGGAATTGCAGTGCAACTTTCCAGAATCCGCGCAATTTGTTATATTATGAAATTGCTGTTGCGATTCGACCCGAGCAATATCGGCACCGCCATCACCCAATCCGCTGGACAGCAGGATGAATTGGCGCCGCGGATCTCGCGGCCGCCATGCTCCGGCCTGCCGAGCGGACGGGAAAGGCGTACATTGAATTTCCGTTCCGCTCCTCCGCGGGTGAGCAGCTCACAGGAGCCTTCATGATTCTGAAAGACCAGGTGGCCGTGGTCACCGGCGCGGGACAGGGCATTGGCGCCGCCACGGCCAAGCTCTTCGCGCAGGAGGGAGCGGCCGTCTTCATCCCGGACTGGGACGAGGCCGCCGCGCAGAAAACCGCCCAGCAGATCGTCAAGGCCGGCGGCAAGGCCAAGGCGATGAAATGCGACGTCTCCAAGCAGGCCGAAGCCGAGGCGGCCATGGCCGCCGCCGTCAAGGAATTCGGCAAGCTGGACATCCTGATCAACAACGCGGGCATCACGCGCGACGTCTCGGCCCTGAAGATGGAAGCGCACCAATGGGAGCAGGTGATCGCCGTCAACCTGAGCGGCGTGTTCTATTGCGCCCGCGCGGCCGCGGCGCACATGCGCGAGCGCCAGTACGGGCGCATCGCCAGCGCCTCGTCCATCGGGGCCTTCGGCAATTTCGGCCAGGCCAACTATTCGGCCACGAAGGCGGGGCTGATCGGCCTCACGCGCACCCTGGCCATCGAATGGGCCCGCTACGGCATCACGGTCAACGCCGTAGCGCCGGGCTTCATCGAAACGTCCATGACCGCCGCCATGCCGGAGGAAGCCAAGGAAGCCGTGCGCAAGACCATCCCCGTCGGCCGCGCGGGCCAGCCCATCGACATCGCGCGCACCTACCTCTTCCTCAGCTCGCCGAACGCCGGATTCATCACCGGCCGCACGTTCGTGATCGACGGCGGCAGCGCCTTGCATGGAGGTTAGGCCCGTGCCTCAATCCTCCCGGCTGGCGCGCGCGACGCCCCGCGCCGCGCCGCGGACCAGCCCCGGCACAGCGGATGGACCGCGCCTGAACCTGCCCAGGCTGATCGTCTCCGACCTGGACGGCACGCTGCTCCCGGAATCCAAGGAACTCACGCCGTACACGCAGCAGGTCTTTGCCGAGCTGCAGGCGCGTGGCGTGCGCGTCGGATTGGCCACGGGCAAGTTCCTGCACCTCACCGCGCCCTACGGCGAGGCCCTGGGAGAGCACACCGCCCTCATCGCCCTGGACGGTGCCCGCGTGGGGCACGTGCGCGGCAACGGGCACCGGGTGAGCGGCATCCGTGCCGATCGCGTGCTGGAAGTGCTGGAGCGCTACCAGGACGCCGCCCACAATCTGTTCCTGGACAGCGGCAACGACGAGCTGGTGCTGCGCCACCGCGACGAGGATTTTCCCCACGTCATCCGGCACTGGGCCACCCAGCGCCGCCGGGTGGACGATCTGCGCGGGCACGTGGTGGGGGCCTCGGGTATCGTGGCGCTCTACGGCGAGCAGCAGGTCATGCGGGAGATCGCCCACACGGCCGCCTACGATTACCCCGATGTGAAGGTGAGCTACTTCGATACGATGCTCTACGGCGGGGGCCGCGTCACCTTTCAGCCGGGCGGCGTCACCAAGGCCACCGGCTTGGGTTGGCTGCGGGAGCAGCTTGGCGTGGCCGCGGAAGAGACCATGGTCTTCGGGGACTGGTACAACGACATCCCCTTGTTTCAGGCCGGCTGCGTCAACGTGGCCATGGACAACGCCGTGCCGGAAGTGCGTGCCCTCGCCCGGCACGGGACGGCCGAGGACTGCGAGCACGACGGCGTGGCGCGTTTCCTCGCCGGTCATTTCCTGGACAATTGACCTTCGTCGGCATGGGCGGCGCGGCCGCGGTCACACGCTCTCGCGCAGGCGATCCAGCTCGTCCGCCAGCAGGCGCAGGGCGATGTTCTTGATCAGCAGCTTGCTCCACAGGGGAATCTTGCGCCCGAGCATGATGGCCACGTGCTGCAACAGGTCGGCGTTCTTGCCGAGCTCCCCGATGCACTCCATGACCACCGTCTCGCCGTAGAAATAGGCCCGCTCGTCGGCCCAGATGGTCATGCGCGACATGGCCGCCTGCTGCGCAATGGCGGCGCGGCCCGCCATCTCGTACCCCGCCAGCTTGTTGCGCTCCACCGTGAGCGCGGTTACGGGCTCGTGCCCTTCGTCGTGAATCACCGTCCACAGGTTCAGCGGCGCGACATTGCGCTCCAGCCACACCGTCACGCTGACCACCGCCTCGCTGATGTCGTCGATCTTGCCATCGATGATCTCGTTGTCGATCAGCTCCACGATGCGCACGAAGCGGTCCAGGTCGTTGAACGCCTGGGAGACATCCATCCAGGCGTCGATGAGATCCTGGACTTCATGCTCCTCCACCGGATTGATCATGAACGATTCGAACTTCAGGCCCAGCATCTTGGCGCCGGCAGCGCTGGCATCGGGACTCACCCAGCGCACGCGCCCGCGCACATTGGGGATCACCTTGTCGATGGCCACGTTGACCTCGTCGTCCGGCGAGACCATCACATCCGGTGGCAGCACCAGCCGCATGCCCCCCTCCGAGAGATCCACCACGCGCACGCGCACCATCTTGCCGTTGATCTCGACGCTGGTGTAGCGCTCGACAAAGGTGCTGCGCCGTTGCGTGCGCCGGTTTTCCGCTGCATCCCCGCTCAATCCACTGCTCCTGTGCTTGACCGTGCCTGTCGCACCCGGGCGCCTGTCCTGGCCCCGGACCAATGCTCCAGCGCAGCAGGCTTGCCGGGCGCGCCGCTGGCCCGGACACGCGGACTGGCGCCGCCGGCGAAAAATCAGTACGTTGACCCGTAGTCGCCGCGCAGGCGTGCAATCCACCGTCAAGGCCCACCCGCAAGAATCGGCCTGAACATGCAAGCAGCGCAACAAGAATCGTTGCCGCCCCATCGCGTGCTCGCGCGCAACTACATCTCAGATTCGGAAAACAAAATCCATTCCAACGACGTGGCACAACGCTACGGGTTTTCCGGCGCGTTGATCGGCGGGGTGTACGTGTACGGATACATGGTGCACGCGCTGGTCGAGCGGTATGGGGAAGAATGGCTGGCACACGCGGTCACGGAGGTGACGTTTTTCAAGCCGGCCTATGACGGCGACCGGCTGAGCATCGAGGCGGCGCCGCCCCAGGGCGCCACCGGCCAGCGGGCGCATCGGCTGCTGGCGCGCAATGCGCAAGGGGTCGAGCTGGCACGCCTCGACACGCACCTGCCGGCGGTGCTGCCCAGCGTGGATTCCCGCGCGGCCATGTCCCCGGCCCCGCCCGGTGGGGCACGTCGGCCCGTGGCCTGGGACGATGTCGTGCCGGGCCGCCCCCTGCGCGCCCTGCAGTGGCGCCCCAGCGCCACCGACAACGCCGAGTGGGCGGAGCGTTGCGAGGATCGCCTGCCGATCTTTCGAGCAGGCGCGCGGCCGCCGCTGCACCCGGGGCTCACGCTGCAGGCGGCCAACCGCGTGTTCAAGGAACACTACATCCTGAACGCCTGGATTCACGTCTCCAGCCACATCACGCAGCACGCCCTGTTGCGCGCGGGCGATGCCATCGAGGTGCGCGCCGTGCCCGTGCGCACCTGGCGCCACAAGGGCCACGAGTTCGCCGAACTGTACGTGGCGCTGCTGGCCGACGGGCTGTGCGCGCAGGAGGTGCTGCACCAGGTGATCTTCACCATCCGTCCCAAGGCCGACCCCGCCTGAGCGCCCGGCTGTTGCCGCAGCGCCGCTGAACGCGAGCGACCCCCGATGCCCACGACCCACGCCATGCTGGATTGGCCGCTGCACGAGATCGTGGCCCACAACCGCATCGACGATCCGCGCAAGCAGATGCACGACCCCGAGGTTGCGCGCCGCATGGGCTTCGCCGGAGCCCTGGTGCCCGGCACGGTGGTCTATGCCTACATGCTGCGCCCCCTGGTGGCCCGCTTCGGGGGCGACTGGTTCGTCCCGCAGGTGTGCGAGCTGGCCCTGCTCAAGCCCGTGTACGAGGGTCAGCGCCTGCGTGTGCAGGTGCGCGGCGACGACCCGGCCCAGCCGCAGGCGCTGTCGGTGCAGGCCCTGGATGAGGCCGGCACCTGCCTGGCCACCTTGCAGGTGAGCGTGCCGCGCCCCATGCCCGCGCCGACGCCACAACGCGGTCAGCCGCCGGCCGCTCCGGCCACCGAGCGCCCGCCGGTGAGCTGGGAGCGCATCGTCATCGGGCAGCCGTTTGCCCGCGCGCGCTGGACGCCGGACGCCGCGTTGCAGCGCGCCTTCTGCGCCGAAGCCGACGAGACCCTGCCGGTCTTTCTCGATCGCCCGCGGGCCCCGCTGCATCCGGGACTCATCGTGCGCCGCGCCAACGACGTGCTGGTGCACCATTTCCAGGCCGAGCTGGGCATCCACGTGGCCAGCCGCATTGTGCGGCACCGGGCCCCGGTGGTGGGCGAGACGGTGGAGGTGGCGGCGGTGCCCCTGGAGAAATGGCGCCGCAAGAGCCACGAATACGTCAAGTTTCACGTGACGCTGCTGGGCACGGACGCCGCGGGCCGCGCTCACGCTATGGCACATGCGGACCCGGCGGTGGCCGTCGAGCTGTTCCACACCATGATTTACCGGCCCCGCGGGGCCCCCTGAGCGGACCTCCCGGCACCATCGACGCCGCACACGTCGCGCGTGGCGCCGCCGGCGCGATCTGCCGTGAACCGGTCGGGCGCCGGGCGGGCCGATGGAGGACAAGCCCGCGGAGCAGGATGGCGCAAACCCCAGGGCGGACTTTTGCCGGCCCGGAGGCTATGTTACGCTGCTTCCCATGAGCGGCCGCACAGTCTTGCGCGTTCCGTCATCCCCCATCGCCCTTGCTCGAGGACTACGGCCATGATGCCCATCGAGGACTTGCGCGCGCTCATCGCCGAAGCCTTTCCGGGCGACGAGGTGCATCTCAGCAGCCCCATGGGCGACAACAACCACTTCCAGTTGGTGGTCGTCTCGCCGCGCTTCCAGGACAAATCCCTGGTCGAGCGGCACCAGATGATCTACGGGGCGGTGGGCGACGCCATGCGCGCGGACGTGCACGCGCTGGCCATCAAGACCTACACGCCCGAGCAGTGGCAGGCCCAGCAGGGCCGCGCCTGACGCCATGCCCCGACCCGATTTCTCTCCAGCCGACAGTACGCCATGACGCATCGGGCGCTGCGCAACGGCCCGCGCATGCCCGTGCGGGAACTCGTCCCGCGCCGGCCCACCGTGGCGCGCGCGCCACGCGCGGTCAGGGTGTGGCTGCTGTGCTGCGTGCTGACCCTTGCCGCGTTCGCACCGCCGGGCGTGAATGCCGTGCCGCAGTCCTGGGAACAGGCCCAGCAATGGTATGAGCACGGCCAGCGCCTGGAGCGCGACGGCTTTGCCGCCAATGCCCTGCTGATCTACCGCGAGGTCGTGCAGGGCTACCCCGAGCATTTCAATTCGCGCCTGGCGCTGGGCCGCATGCTCATCGCCAGCGCGCCGGCGGAGGCCGTGCAACACCTGGACGCCGCGCGGGCGCTGCGCCCCACCTCGCCCGGCGCCAGCTTCCTGTTGGGCCGGGCCCTGGAGGCCGAGGGGCGGCTGCTGGACGCCGCCGAAGCCTATCGCAAGACCATCGCCCTGGACGCCGGCAACACTGCCGCCAACGACCGCCTGCGGGGCATCCTGCGCACCTTGCGCAGCCGCATGTCCCTGGTGGATCAGGCCATGGAGCACTTCTGGGCCAACCCCAGCCTGGCGTCGTTGACGCTGCTGGGTCGTATCGTGATGCGCGATGCGGAGCCGCGCCAAGCCCTGCTGGAATTCGAGACGCTGCGCGAGCGGCTGCCCAACCTGCCCGAGGTGTACCTGTGGATCGCCCGCGCCTACGCGCGGCTGGACGATCCCGCGGGCGAAATCCGCGCCTACACGGAATATCTCAACCGCCATCCTGACGCGGTGGGCGTGCGGCTCACGTTGGCCGAGCGCCAGATCGCCCAGTCGCGCTACCGCTCGGCCGACGACACGCTGCACCGTCTGCTGCCTCCGGCCGGGGGCGCGGTCTTGCGCCTGGACGCGCACGACCTGGCGCAGCGCGACCTGCTGCGCAGCCGTGCGCGCTCGGGTCTGGGCGAGCAGGAGCAGGCCACCGCGCTGCTGCTGGAGGCCGCCCGCGAGGGTGCCCCAGCGCAGACCGTGCGCGCGGCCTTTGCCCAGGATGTGGCGCGCCGACCGGACGACGGGGCCCTGCGCATGGGCTATGGCCATTGGCTGCGCGAGTCGGGGGATCCGCTGGCGGCCATCGCGCAGTTCCGTGTGCCTTGCCTGCGCGATGCCGACCTGCGCACCGATTGCATGGCCGCGCTGAACGCGCTCACCGGCAATCGCGCCGCCGCCTCCGAGGCGCGCTTTGCCCTGGGCGAGCTGGCGCTGGCCCAGGGTCAAGCGGACGAGGCCATCGCCCAGTTTCAACGCATCCCGGCTGGCGATCCCGTCGAGCGGCGGGCCGCCCTGCACCTGGGCATGATTTACCGGGACCAGGGCGACGTGGAGCGGGCGATCGACGAGTTCACGCGCTACGTGCTCTCGTTCCCCGAGCCGCTCGGGATGCACTTCGCCCGCGGCAACCTGTTCTGGGTGCGCGGGGCGCGCGACGCCGCCATCGCCTACTGGCTGCGCGACCCGCGCGCCCTGGCGGGCCAGGCCGCCACGCTGAGCGAGGTGGCGCCCTACCTGCAGACCCAGGGGCGTACGGCGGAGGAACTCATGCTGCGCGAGATGCTGCGCGACGCGGCGCCGGCCGAGCTGGCCAATCGGGTGCGCCTGGGGACCTTGCTGCTGGAGGCCGGGCGCAACGACGAAGCCGCCCGCGAGTGGGATACGGTGCTGGCCGCCGGCTATGGCAACTACGACGTGCTGATCCAGATGGGCCGCGGCATGCTGGCGCACGGACGCCATGCCCAGGCCCTGCAAGCGCTGTGGCAGGCCGCCCAGCTCAAGCCCCTGGACGACGACCTCTCGGCGGGTCTGGCCGAGGCCCTGGCCGCTGCCGGCCGGCGCGAGGAGGCGCTGCGCATCTACTGGCAGCTCCACGCCAGCAATCCGCGGCATCCCGCGCCGCTGAAGGCCATCCCGGAGCTGGTGCGCCAGGTGCCCGTCTCCCCGGCCGAGCGCCTGCAAGCTGCCGAGCTGGCCGTCACCACGGGCAACCGGCGCCAAGCGGTGGATCTGCTGGAAGAGCTGCTGCCGCTGGCGCCGGAGAATGACGCGGCGCGGCTCCTGCTGGCGCGCCTGCTGCTGCAAATCGGCAGCCCGGGCGAGGCCGAGGCCGTGCTGACCGCCTGGCCCGACGACCCGGCGCACCTGGAACGCCTGCGCATGCTGGCCCAGGCGCAGGAGGCCCAGGGCCGCGTGGATGCGCTGCTGGGCACGCTCACGCGCCTGCGCGCGCTGGATCCGGGCAATACCCGGTACGACCGCATGCTCGGCGTGCTGCTGGCCCGGCGCAACCGCCTGCCGGAGGCAGCGCCCTTGCTGGAGCAGGTGCTGGCCGCCGACCCCGCCGACGGAGAGGTGCGCGGCTACCTGGCGCGCCATCGGGCCGAGCAGGGGGAACTGGCCCAGGCCGCCGCCCATTACGAGCGCCTGCTGGCCGACAACCCCGACCAGCAGGAACCCACCGAGGCGCTGAAGCGCATCTACAATGCCCAGCGTGATTGGGACCCTTTGGTGGTGCTGTTGGAGCGCTGGCTGCGCCTGCACCCGCAGGACGCGGAGGCGCGGGACTCCTTGGTGGGGGCTTATCTGCGGGACTACCGCGTGAACGACGCCCGCCCGCATTACGAGGCGCTGCGCGAGGCCGCGCCGGGCCGCGCCCGCCGCTACGAACCGTACTTCCGTTAGCCCGCCCGGTCGCTCCGCCCTGCCCATGGGAGTGCGCCGCGCCGGGCCGACCCGCCCAGGGTGCTGAGCCGCGCCGCGCGCCTACCAGGGCTCGTGGGGCATGCCGGGGCTGACGATCCAGCCCTCCAAGGGATCGCACCAGGCGGGAATGCCGTAATGATCCCTGCGGTGGGTGTGGCCCCAGGCGGCCTCGCACGCGCAAGACAGCGCGTCCAGCGTGTCGCCCGTGCCATCGTGCAGCGCCGCGTCGGCGATGCCCGGCGCCAAGTGCAGCGCAAAGCCGTAGACCTCGGCCCAGCGGCGCCCGTCCAGCATGGGCCGCCGTCCCGCCAGTCCGTCCAGCACGCGGCGGCGCGCGTCCCGCCGCGCCGGGTCCGCTCCGTGCGGGCCTTCGGCCTTGTACGAGACCCGCCCCAGGAAGCGCCGCGCAATGAGGGCGGGGTAAGTTTCCAGCGCCACGCGGGCGTCGGCCGTGGGCCGGTTGGGGCGCACGTTCACGCCACTGCGGTGCAGGCGCGTGGCCCCCTCGTAGAACATGCGCGCCGTGGGTGGATGGATGCGCTTCATGGGGCTGGCCGCGCCAGCCAGGCGGTCGCAGGGCCGCCGGTGCTCAATGTCGCCGCTGACACGCTTCCGCGTGTAGGCGTCCAGCGCTGCCAGGAAGCCGTCGCGGGATAGCCCCGCAAGGTGGGCCACCAGCCCCGGCCAGTCGCCGGGCCAGCCCAGCGC
>JACQHH010000013.1 GCA_016199125.1 Candidatus Lambdaproteobacteria bacterium | reverse complement strand
TCAACCGCAAGCCCCTGGACGAATACTTCGGCGACGATGCCCAGTGCGCGCTGGTGCGCCAGCCGCTGCACCTGACCGAGACCGCAGGACGCTACGACGTGGTGGTCAATGTGCGCGGCGGCGGCATCAGCGGCCAAGCCGGCGCCATTCGCCACGGCTTGGCGCGCGCACTGACCACGGTGCCGCAGGAAGAATATCGGGCCGCGCTCAAGAAGGCCGGTCTGCTGACGCGCGATGCGCGCGAGGTGGAACGCAAGAAGTACGGCCAGCCCGGTGCCCGCAAGCGCTACCAGTTCTCCAAGCGCTAGACCTCTCCGCGCGGCCCCTTGCGGGCCGCGCCTCATGCCGCCCCGCAGCGGGCGGCCCTGCCATTGTCTGGCGGCAATACCCAGATCACATCGCCCTGGAACGCTTCCGGCGCCTGCGTCGGAGCACAGCGCGGGCGCATTGCGCCCCGCGCGGTGCACAGGACTGCCGCCCCGCCGCCCGTGCCGCGGCATCACGGACCAGCGTGGCTCAGCCTGCCGCTGGGTGCTCGTCCAAGGCGCTCAGGGCGCGGTTGATGCCGGCCACCAGGTTCCCCGCGCTGAAGGCCGCCCCGGCGATGTGCGGGCGGGCCAGGTCGCGCGCCAGGCCGTGCACATAGACGCCCAGCAATGCCGCGTACAGCGCCGGCAGGCGCTGGGCCAGCAGCCCGCCGACGATGCCGCTCAGCACGTCGCCCGTGCCGCCGCTGGCCAGCCCTTCGTCGCCGGTGGGATTGATGAAGGCCGTGCCATCCGGCGCGGCGATCACCGTGCCGGCTCCCTTCAGCACCAGCACCACGCCCCACGCCCGCGCCAGGCGCCGCGCGTGGCCCACGCGGTCCGCGTTCAGCTCGCCGATGGAGCACCCCGCCAGCCGGGCCAGCTCGCCTGGGTGCGGGGTGAGCACGGTCACGCCGCGGCGCTTGCGTAGCAGGGCGGCATCCAGGCCGTACAGGCCGTCGGCGTCGATCAGCAGGGGCAGTGCGCAGCGCTGCACGAATGCCCGCGCAAACGACAGCGTGCCTGCGCGGCGACCGAATCCGCAGCCCAGCGCCACCGCGCTGCGCTCGCGCGCGGCGGCCAGCAGCGTCGCCAGTTGCGGGGGATCGAGGGCCTCCTCGTCACCTCCCGCCGCGGTGAGCGTCATCAGCTCCGGAGCCAGGCCCACGAAGCGGTCGCGCAGGGCGCGGGGCACGCCCATGGTGATCAGCCCGGTGCCCGCCTTGAGCGCTCCCAATCCGCACAGCACGGCGGCGCCGGCCATCCCCGCCGAGCCGCACACGGCCAGCAGGTGGCCAAAAGTGCCCTTGTGCCCCGCGCGAGGCCGGGCGGGACGCAGGGCGCGGGCAAACTCCGGCGTGAGCAGATAGGTGCCGGGGGCCCGGGGCGGCCAGCGCGGCGGGATGGAGATGGGCACCACGTTGACCTGTCCCGCGTGCTCTGCGCCCGGGTGCTGATACAGCCCGATCTTGCCCACCTGGATGCACACCGTGTGCGTGCAGCGCGCGGCGATGCCCAGCACCTGCCCCGTGTCGCCATCCACGCCCGAAGGCACGTCCACGGCCACCTTGTGCAGCGCCGGAGCCGCATTGAAGGCCCGCACCAGCCGCGCCGCGCCGCCTTCCAGGGGCCGTTGCAGTCCCGTGCCGAACAGGGCGTCCACCAGCACGCCGGCCCCGCGCAGCAACCCTCCGGCCTTGCGCGCCTGGGTTGAAAAATCCACCGTCTCGCCGAACCGCGCCCACAACCGGGCGTTGTGCCGCGCATCGTCGCTGGCGGCGGGGCCCAGGGCCACCACCACGGCCGGCAGGCCCATGTTGACCAGCAGCCGCGCGGCGGCGTAGCCGTCGCCGCCGTTGTTGCCTCGCCCGCAGCACACCACGATGGGCCCGGCCGGGCCTCTGGATGTCGCCGGGGCCGCGCCCTGCGCGGCGGAGTGTGGCGCCACGAGGCTCTGCACCGTGCGCGCGACGTGGTGCGCCGCGTTCTCCATCAGCACCAGGCTGGGAATGCCCAGCCGGCGGATGGCGTAGGCATCCATGGCCTGCATTTCAGCCGACGTGCAAAGGCGCTGTGCAAGGGCCAGCGGCAGGGGCGGGGTGGAACGGGCGGCCATGGGCGGATCGCATGCTCGGAAATGCGGCGCCGGCCCCGCGCGGCACATGGCCGGGCGCAGGCGGCTCAGGCGCGCCACGCGGGCGGCGTCGCGGGCACTCCGCACCGGCGGCGCCGACGGGCTACCCTACTCCATCGGCCGGATGGGGGAAACGTTGGAATAGCTCAGCGCGGACAGGCGGCGCAGAGTGATGATGCCCAGGTTGCGCTGCTCGCCCGATTTCAGTGTCACCTCGCGCGCGCTGAGGGAGAAGTTGGAATCCTCCACGGTCAGCAGGTGGCTGCCGGAGTTCACCCCGATGAACTGGAAGATGCCCTCGTTGTCGGTGACGGCGAATCCGCCGTAGGGCGTCAGGTGCACCGTCACGGTGGTGGCGGAGCGGCCGTTCTCGTCCACCATGCGTCCCAGCACCGCGCCCCGGGCAAATTGCAGTGGAATGGACCCCACCTGATTGATCGTGTGCGGATCGATCCAGATGACCCGCGCGATGCGCTCGAAGCCCTTGATGTGAATCACCAGCGCGTGCTCGCCTGCCGGAATGCCGCGGATGAGGAAGCGCCCATCGGGATTGGTGATGAAGCCATTGTCGTCGATGGTCACCGTGGCGGAGCGCTGGGTGTAGGCCGAGGGGAAACGCACCTTGCCGAACAGATCCCCGGTGTCGGCACCGCGATTTTCCAGAAAGCCGGCATACTTCAACGGCGCGACTTCGGCGACCTCGTCGCGCTGACCGCACGCCCCCAGCAGCGCCAGGAGCGCGGCCAGCGGCAAGAGCCCCGCAAACTTCATCCCTTCCCGCATGAAATTCGGCATGTTCCTGATGAACTAATCTTAATAAAAAGGTGCTTAACGTGAGAAAATGGAAAAAAATTATGCGATAGAAATCAGGGAGCTGTCAATCATTTTATTTGCGCGCGGATGACCACAAAGCCAATTTCTCCAAAGACTTACCGAGAATGCGACACCAGGGGCAAGTTGACCACAAAGGCGGCGCCAGTGGGTGTCGCTTTTTGGTAGCGCAATTGTCCTCCGTGAGCGCGCACGATCTGGTAGCACAGCGAGAGTCCCAACCCGTGGCCCTGCTTCTTGGTGGTGAAGAAGGGTGTGAACAGATTGGCCATGTGTTCCGGCGAAATCCCCGCGCCTTCGTCGATGATCTCGATCTGAAAATAGATCCGCGGGCCGTCGACGAACGAGTCGGTGTCGCGCCAAGGCCCGAGCGTCCTGGTGCATACACGCACCGTGCCGTTGGGCGGGCTGGCATCGGCGGCGTTGCGGATCAGGTTCAGGAACACCTGGTGCAGCCGGTCGCGGTCGCCCTCGATGTCCGGGAGGGACGGGTCGAACAGGCGTTCGAAGCGCACATGCTCGCTAGAGTTGCTTTGAAACCAGATCACCGTGTCGAGCAACTCGTGCAGGTTGAAGCGGCTCATGGCCAGCGGCGGATCGCCGCCGTGCTGCAGCAGCGCCTTGACCAGCCGCTCCAGGCGCTCCAGCTCGCGCAGAATCACATCGGGGAATTCGCGCAGCTCGGCGTTCTTGCGGGCCTGCCGGGCCAGGAGCTGGGTGGCGCCCTTGATGCCGCTGAGCGGGTTTTGCAGCTCGTGGGCCAGCCGCCGCACCATGAAGCCGATGGACTCCATGAGCTGCTGTTCCGTCTGGGCCGCTTCGAGCTGGAGCTGGTGCGTCTGGTCCCAGAACATCAGCAGCGCATGCTCCAGCGGCTCGCCCGGCACGTTCAGCGGATCGATCTGGATGCGCAGCACGATGGGCGCCGCTCCTTCGCCCGCATTGAACTGGAAGGCGTTGATGGTGGAGGCCGCCTCGTCGGCAATGGCGCGCTGGGCCCGCTGGGCAACGAGATTGTCCGCGCCGAACAGCTGGCCGATGTTGTACTCGCGCATGCGCTCGGGCGTTGCTTTCCAGAACTGGGCGCACGCCGTGTTGGCGAAGACAATGTCGCCGGCACGATCCACCGCCATCAGCGGCGTGGACATGCTGTCCAGGAATGCGGTCGCAATCGGCGACATGACGCCCAACCTTCTGCCCTGGCGGCGTTGGACTTGCCCGGCCCGCGCCGCTACAATCGATGTCACGACGCAGATGAGGCAAAAAGCCTGAAAAATAAATGTCTTACACGAACCATCGCCCCGATTTTCACGGTAGAGCATGGCGCAGAATGCCGCAATAGCCATTGTCGGAGCGGGCTTTGCGGGCAGCGAAGCGGCTTGGCAACTCGCCCGGCGCGGGCATGCGGTGCATCTCTACGAGATGCGCCCGGGCGCCAGCACCGAGGCCCACCGCAGCGCATATTGCGCGGAGCTGGTCTGCTCCAACTCCTTCAAATCGCGCAACCTGCACAATGCCCATGGGCTGTTGAAGGGAGAGATGGCGCGCCAGGGCAGTCTGCTGACGGCCGGCGCCTACGCCAGCGCGGTTCCGGCTGGTCAGGCCCTGGCCGTGGACCGCGACCGCTTTGCCCGGTGGATCACGGCGCGGCTGGAGGCCGAGCCGCTGATCGTGCTGCGGCGCGAGCCCGTGCACGACGTGGAGACCCTGCTGGCGGCGTATCGGCGGGTGCTGATCTGCACCGGCCCGCTCACCGCCGCGCCGCTGGCAGCCAGCATCGAGGCTTTCCTGGGCACGTCGCACCTGGCGTTCTACGATGCGATCGCGCCGGTGGTGCTGGCCGATTCGGTGGACCGGGACATCGTGTTCCGTGCCTCGCGCTACGGCAAGGGCGACGACGACTACCTTAACTGCCCGCTGGACAAGGCGCAGTACCGGGCCTTTGTGGAGGCGGTGCGCACGGCGCAGACCGTTCCCCTGCACGCGTTCGAGGAGCTGCGGCCCTTCGAGGGCTGCCTGCCCATCGAGGTCATGGCCGCGCGCGGGCCCCGCACGCTGGCCTTTGGCCCCATGAAGCCGGTGGGGCTGGACGATCCCCGCACCGGCCGGTGGCCCTACGCTGTGGTGCAGTTGCGCCAGGAGAACGCCCAGGGCACGCTCTACGGCCTGGTGGGCTTCCAGACCAAGATGACTTGGCCCGAGCAACGCCGGGTGCTGCGCATGATTCCGGGATTGGCCCAGGCCGAGTTCGCCCGGTTGGGCTCCATGCACCGCAACACCTTCATCCAGTCGCCCCGCGTGCTGAATACCGACCTGGCCTGCCGCGCCGAGCCGCGGCTGAGCTTCGCCGGGCAACTGGCGGGAGTGGAGGGCTACATGGAATCGGGAGCCATGGGTCTGTACGCGGCCAAGCGCATCGCGGGCCACGAATCGGGGCGTGTGTTGCCGGCGCTTTCGCCGGCCACCATGACCGGGGCCCTGGTGCGCTACCTCACCTCCACGCCGGCAGACATCTTCCAGCCCATGAACGCCAATTTCGGCCTGCTGGAACCGGCGCCCACCCACGTGGGCAAGGCCGAGCGCAAGGCGTTCCAAGCCCAGCGGGCGCTGGAGGAGATCGATGCCCTGGAGCGACTGGAGTTCCACCCGGATCGCTCGGGGCATGCCCACGAGACCCCGCAGGAGCCCGCGCCTGACCCTGTACCTGGCGCCGCCGGATAAATTCCGCCCGCCGCGCGGCGCGCGCGCTGAGCCACTGTCGCTCTGGGGCGCCTGTTCTCCGCGGCGGTGGGCCTGACGCCCCGGGGGGTGTCGCATTCTCTACCACGCGGGAGTGTTGCCCTTCTTGCGCAAAGTCGCTAATGAGCAGCGAGGCACGTGAAGCGGGGCCTTCAGCGGGGCCGCATGCATCAATTGACCGGCGGGGAGGGTGCGAGCGCAGGAGCGCACCCGCACCCCGGCGGGAAAAGGACCAGTCAGCCGCGTCGGAATCCCTCTGGCACTCGGCGCTGCACAAGCGCGGCACTGCAAGGTCAGGGGTCAAAACCGCCCGCGGCACGTATCACTATTCAGGCAATGCCGACATGGACCTTTCGACAAGGTTGCGGCAAACCGACAAAATTGGACTTTCGCCGCCACACCATGGCAGGTCCGTCGGCGGTACCTGTATATTTTATTCAAAAACTGTTTGAAAAATTTGCAAAAGTTGGCGATTTCATTTGAAATGAAGGCCACGGGACAGCGGCAGAGTCGACTATCCTAGCAACGTTCAACCGAAGAATGGGCTCACAATGATTTTTTCGAACCGTGTGGAAAACAATATCTGTGTGATCTCGGTTGAGGGAAACATCGCCCTGGACGGGGTCAACGAGGCCAAGACCTACCTCAAGCCGCACATGGAAAACAAAGACGTGAAGGGCATCCTGATCAATTTCGACAAGGTCAATTTCATTGACTCCTCCGGCATCGGCCTGATCGTCTCCGTTTTCAAAGCCATGCAGCAACGCGACGGAAAGTTCGGTCTGTCCAACCTGAGCAAGAAGAACGAGGAAATCTTCAGCATCACGCGGCTGAACAAGATTCTCGATATCTATCCTTCCGAGCAGGAAGCCCTGAAGAAGATGGCGGGCTGAGTCCGCCTGGGGCCCGGCTTTCGCTTGGCGGGCCAACCCACCGTAGCTCCATCAGCATTCCAGTAAGGCTGCTCCATGCGGCGCCGGTGCCGTCGCCTGCTGCCCCGTCGGCGCGTGCCAGCGCGATCATGCACATCGCCGCGGTGCAGACCGCCCCGCCGCGGGCTCTGCACAACGCCAAAGCCGCCGCACAGGATCCGCGCAACGCCAAGCCTATCTGCATCAAGGGGGGAAAACCGCTTCCGCGAGCCGATGGCCACGGGACGGGTCAGGCGGAGGAAGGAAGGGACATGCCCGCGAGTGCCGGTCCGCCGGTTTTCTCGAACCTGCTGGTGCAGGTGGGATCCGGTATGGGAGCGCGTCGCGTCCCGGACAGGCCGGGCTGGCTTGCGGTTCCCAGGGATTGAATCCCGTCAAGAAAATAGGTCAAAGAAAATTCAGCTTCTCGAACACCGCAGGACAATGTCCCACTTCCATCTTACTCCATTTGCGGGCAGGAGATCACTCCGCGCCCAGCGCACGGCTGCGGCGCAGGGTTTCCCCCAGGCGATCCACCAGCAGATTCAGCCGCCCGGACCATTCGCGCGTGGAATCGTGGGTCTCGGCATCGCGCAGGATGAGCTGATCGGCCAGGTTCAGCGCCGTGAGCAGAGCCACGTTGAGCGGGTTCTTCGCGTCGATGCGGCTGCTGATCTCGTCCATGGTCTCGCCGAGCAGCTTTTCCACGCGCCGCACGTGCGCTTCGCCATGGTGGGTGGAGATGGTGAACTGCTTCCCTGCGATGGTGATGTCATACCAGTTGGATTCGGTTGGCTCCATGCCGTCGGTCACCTTGTCCCCTCCGCTTTCAGGGTTAACAATCCGGGTCCGAATTGCGCCGAGCTTAACACCTACCCCTTTGAAATGCAACGGAACATCGGCATTGCAAGCGGCCGGGACGCTGACCGCTGCCACGTGCGGCGGGGCGTGCGCGGTGCGCCGGATCCCTCCCTGCAGTCGCCACGGACGTGATGCGGGGCGCGCCGCAATCGCGACAGCGCGAACGATCCGACGGCGGCTCCGCACGGCGTGCCGGCCTGCGGCGCCGGGAGGGCAGCCAATGACCGCTTGCCGGCGCACGCCCCGCTCGGCAGCGTGGCGCCGATCCGCCAGGGGCGGTTGTCATCCCCTGCGCGAGCGCATACCATTTAGCGTTTGGCTCAAGATCAATTCCGTTTCGCGCCAGCCCGCGATTTCCCGGGCACGCGGCGGCGCGGATCACGACGTGGCAAGGCATGATCATCCAATACCATCTCGGTACCGGCGAAGACCAACTGCAAGCGGTGCGCGCGCTGATTCGCGGCTGGGGCTTCCGCGTGCAGCCCAACCCTGGCGAGGCCGGCGGTTCGCCCGAGGCCAGCATCCAGGTGGACAACGTGTTCGGCAACGTGAACGACGCGCACCGCCGCGAGGTGGCCGCGTTCGACTGCGTCAAGTCGGTGATTCCCATCGAGGGGGTGCCGCAAAATCTCTCCCTCATCCGCCGCGGGATGCATCATTCGGTGTCCATTCCCCTGCCCGGCGGCAAGGGCGAAGTGACTATCGGCGGGGGCAAGCCCTTGGTCGTCATGGCCGGCGTGTGCGCCGTGGATGCCGCATACACTCTGCCCTCGCACCAGATGGCCAAGCGCGCCGGCGCCAACATCAATCGCGGCGGCGCCTTCAAGCCGCGCACCAGCCCTTACGACTTCCAGGGCCTCAAGGAGGACGGGCTGAAAGTGCTCACCGATGCGCGGGCGGAGGTGGGCCTGCCCGTGGTCAGCGAAATTCTGGATGTGCGCGACATCGACCTGTTCATGAAATACGACATCGACGTGCTGCAAACCGGCACGCGCAACGCGCAGAACTTCGAGCTGCTGATCGAGGTGGGGCGCACGGGCAAGCCGGTGCTGTACAAGCGCGGCTTTTCCAACAGCATCGACGAGTCGCTCAAGGCGGCCAACTACATCATGGAGCAGGGCAACGACAAGCTGATCTTCTGCCTGCGCGGCGTGAAGGGCATTGGCCACAGTTTCCGCAACCAGGGCGACCTGGACGAGATCATCTCCCTGAGCCAGACCATCGACCGGCCCATCGTCTATGACGTGTCCCACTCCACCGGGCGCAAGTCAGGGGTGGCCCGGGCCGGCGCCATGGCCGCCGCAGGCGGGGCCGACGGCGTGCTGCTGGACGTGCACATCTCCCCGGCGCATGCGCTGGTGGACGGATTCCAGGCCATCGACGTGGAAGAGGACCTGGCCCGGATGATCAAGGTCTGGCGTCAACTGCACACCATCGGGCGGGCGCTGAACTAGCGGCCGTGCGCCATGCCGGGCGGCGGGTTTCGCGGCTCGGGCGCGGCCTGCGGACTCGACCCGGCTGCGGCACGGTCCGCCCTCCCCCCGCGGCGCGCCGCCCGTCCCGCCGCCCGATGCCGTCCCCGCGGCCGCCTCAGCGCCGCTTAACCCCGCGGAGCCCCATGAGCGGATATATCTTCGTACACGATTTGGATCCGATCATTTTCAGCGTCGGGCCGTTGCACGTGGGCTGGTATGGCACCATGTACGCGCTGAGCTTCGTGATTGGCTACTTTATGATGGTGCTCTCGGCGCGGCGCGGCCATGCGCCCATTCCCGAGATCGAAATATCCAACCTGCTCACCTACCTGATCCTGGGCGTGATTCTGGGCGGGCGGTTGGGCTGGGTGCTGTTCTACGGGGGCTGGCCCTACCTGATCAGCCCCTGGCGCATCCTGGAGACCTGGAAGGGCGGCATGTCCTTTCACGGCGGGCTGTTGGGGGTGACCTTCGCCTGTTGGCTCTATGGCCGCCGGCACAAGGTCGACTGGATCGCCGTGGGCGACTTCTGCATCACCTGGATTCCGCTGGGTCTGTTCTTCGGGCGCATCGGCAACTTCATCAACGGCGAGCTGTTCGGCAAGCCCACCGACGGCACCTGGGGCGTGATCTTTCCGGGCGATCCCCTGCGCGTGCCGCGCCATCCCTCGCAGCTCTACGAGGCCGCCCTGGAGGGCCTGCTGCCGTTCCTGGTGCTGCTGGCCATCCGCAACCGCACGGCGCGGCCCGGCTACCAGCCGGCGATGTTCATGCTGCTCTATGGAATCGCGCGCATCGTGGTGGAATTCATCCGCCTGCCCGATGCCGACATCGGCTACCTGTACAGCTTCCTCACCATGGGGCAGTTGCTCTCGCTGCCCCTGGTGCTGGCCGGACTGGCCTGGCTGGCCTGGCTGAAATTCAGCAGGCCGCCTCAGCCCGCACGCAGTTGAGGCGGGCCATCGCCGGCGTTGCGGATCGCTCCCGGTCAGTCGCCGGTTTTTGCCGCGGATGAGGGTTGCAGCAGCTCCAGCGCCGCCTCCTGCACCTCCCCGGCGTCAATCTGGTGCAGGCAGTTGGTGTGGCCCAGGGGGCAGGTGCGCGCATAGCAAGGGGAGCAGCTCAGGCCGCGGTAAAACACGCGCGCGCGGGCATTGAGCGGCCCGGTCCAGGCCGGGCTGGTGGAGCCAAACAGGGCGACCTGCGGCCGGCCCAGTGCCGCGGCCACGTGCATGGCGCCCGAATCGTTGCTCACGAGCAGGGCGGTGCCGGCCAGCGTGGCCACCAGCGCCGCCAGGTTCG
This sequence comes from Candidatus Lambdaproteobacteria bacterium, assembly GCA_016199125.1. GTDB lineage: Bacteria > SAR324 > SAR324 > SAR324 > JACQKK01 > JACQHH01. Next base: position 27,250 of record JACQHH010000013.1, on the reverse strand, counting down.
TGCGCCCACAGAGGTTCATCCCGCCCGGCACGCCCGCCAGGATCTCGGCGGCCGCCGCGGCGTCCTTGTCCAGTCCCACGACCACCACCCGCACACCCGCCGCGCTCAATCCTCGCGCCAGCGCGCCGTAGCCCGCCAGGGGCCATTGCTTGGCCGGCCCGTATTCAGCCCCGGGTGCCAGCACGGCATAGGGCGCCGGGCCTGCCAGCTCGCCTGGACGATGGGCCGCGCACCAAGCCTCGTCCACGGGCAGGTGCGGCGCCGGCGGAGTCTCGGCCGGCACCCCCCACAGCGACAGCAGATGCAGGTACTCCAGCGCCAGGTGCCGCGAACGCGGCGCGGCGTCGTCGCGCAGCGCCGGCCGCAACAGCTTGCCGCGGCCCTGTCCCCGGAAGCCCACACGCCACGGCACCGCGCTGCGCCAGGCCATCCACGCGGCGGAGAAGCTGGGCGGCAGCACGAAGAAGTGGCTGTAGCCGCGCGCGCGCAGGCGACCTCCAAAGGCGCCGGGGCCTTCGCGCCGGTCGTAGGGCAGCACGCGGCCCCGCTGCGGCAGGGGCAGCACCTCGAAACCCTGGCGCACGATGAGGTCCACCGGCACGTCGGGAAAGCGCGCCAGCAGCGCCCGCAGGAAGCCGGTGCACATCATCAGGTCGCCCAGCCAGTTGGGCGTGCGCACGACGATGGCGCTGGGCTCGACGAGCAGCGGTGGGGAGGAACGAATGGGGGCGTCTGCCATTGCCAATCCCGGGCAAGCATCCTACCCTGAACGGATCGCGCAGGCCGCGGCCCAGGGACCTCCCCCGCGCATCAGGCGTGGCGGGCCCGGCGGTCTTGCCGCTCCGGCCGGCGCTTCTCGCTCCCGGATCAGGATGGTCAAAATCAATAAAGTGTATACGCGCAGCGGCGACCGCGGCAATACGGCGCTGGTGGGCGGGCGCAAGGTGCCCAAGGATCATTTGCGGGTCGAGGCCTACGGCACCCTGGACGAGCTGAATGCGCAACTGGGTCTGGTGCGCTGGGCCAATGCGCTCAAAGCGCGCGATGGCCGGCGCGATGCCTTCGATCGCATCCTGGGCATGATCCAGCAACGCCTGTTCGACCTCGGGGCCGAACTGGCGACTCATCCGGACGACAGCTACGCGGGGCAGATCAAGGTACAGGCGGCCGACGTGTCCTGGCTGGAGACTGTGATCGACCGCATGAACGCGGAGCTTCCCGCCCTGGACAGCTTCATCCTGCCCGGCGGCGGGCAGGTGCACGCACACCTGCACGTGGCCCGCACCGTGTGCCGACGCGCCGAGCGCGTGATCGTGGCCCTGGCCCGCGAAGAAGCCATGGGCGACCAGGTGCTGCCCTACGTCAACCGGCTCTCCGACGCGCTGTTTGTGTTTGGACGCTGGGTGGCGGCCACCCTGGGCGAGGAGGAAACGCTCTGGCAGCCCGGCCTCGCCTACGACGATTCCTGGCAGTGGTAATGCGGCGGCCGCGCGCGTTGGGCGGCCGCCGGGCCATCGATTCCTATGGAGACCCGCCTACAGGTCGACGTCCTCGCTGGGGCCCTTCTTGGTCTTCACCACCGGCTCCGCGGCGTGTGAATTGACCGCGGTGACGCAGTTCTGCCGCGAGAGCAGCCGCTCGGGAATGGAATTGGCCTTGAACAGCTCGAAGCGCGAGCCCGTCTGGTCATCGCAGGGGCCCAGCAGGTTTCCGCCCGGGCCTACGCGGTGGGCCACTACCGTGGGCGGCTGGCGGAACGATTCCACCGGCAGCGAGCTTTCGATGGCCACCATGAAGTTCTTCCAGATCGGCGCCGCGGTGCGCGAGCCGGTCTCCGAGGGGCCCAGGGAAATCTTGGGGTCGTCGAAGCCCACGTACACGCCGCTCACCAGTTGCGGGATCATGCCGATGTACCAGGCGTCGGAGTAATTCTGCGTGGTGCCCGTCTTGCCCGCCGCCGGGCGCTTGAAGCCCTCCATGGCGCGGTAGCCGGTGCCCAGGGGGCTGCGCACCACGTCCTGCAGCATGTCCGTGACCAGATAGGCCGTGGCTTCCGAAATCACCGGCTCCGCCGACGGCTCGTTGCGCAGCAGCACGTTGCCGCTGCTGTCCTCGATGCGCGTGATGTAGATGGGCGTGACCAGCTTGCCCTGCGCCGCGAACACCGCATAGGCCCGCGTCAGCTCCGAGAGCTTGACCGAGTGCGTGCCCAGCGCGATCAGCGTCTCCTCGGGAATTCCCGTGGTGAAGCCGAAGCGCCGCGCGAATTCGATCACGCGTCGCGGGCCCATCTCGTTCACCAGTTGCACCGTGGAGACGTTGCGGCTGCGCACCAGCGATTCGCGCAGGCTGATGGCCCCCAGGTTGTTGTTGTCGTAGTTCTGCGGAATGTGCTTCTTGCCCGAAGTGAGCGTGAAGGCCACGGGGCTGTCTTCCAGCACGGTGGCCGGGGTGAAGCCCTCGTCGATGGCGGCGGCATAGATGATGGGCTTGAAGCTGGAGCCCGGCTGCCGCTCGGCCTGGGTGGCGCGGATGAACTCGCTGGCGCCCAGGGCCTTGCCGAAGCGCGTGCCGCCCACCAGCGCCAGCACCTCGCCGCTGCGCGGGTCCATGGCGTAGACCGCGCCATTGGCCATGGGCTCCTGGTAGATATCCAGCACGTACTGGCCGGTCAGCGGATCCTGGGTTCTCACCCTGGCCTGCACCACATCGCCCACCTTGAACACGGACTGCGACGAGCCGATGGGGCGGGCCTGCTCCAGGTCGTTCTGTTCGTTCAGATTCTGCCAGGTGTCCTTGAAGCTCTCCCACACCACGACGCCCGAGAGGGTCTGCCCCAGGGCCACGTGCACCTGGTCGTCCTCGATCCCGGTGACCACCGCTTTCAGCTCGCTGGCCTCCTCGATGGCATTGGGCGGATTGAGGTCCACCAGCACGTCGTCGGGAATGCGTCCGGTCTCATCCGGATCGATGTGGTCGAGGGGCCCCCGGTAGCCGCGGCGCCGGTCCAGCTCCTCCACGCCCGCGATCAGGGCCTTGTAGGCTGCGATCTGGTAGGTGAGGTCCATGGCGGTGTACACGTGCAGCCCGCCCTCGTAGACGTTCTTGCTGCCGTATTTCTCCAGCAATTCGCGTCGCACCAGCTCGATGTAGTAGGCGACCGCCTCCATGCTGTCGTTGGCGTGGCGGGCCAGCAGGATGGGCTCCGAGGCCGCCGCGGCCTGCTCGTCGCGGGTGATGAAGCCCTCCTCGGCCATGCGCTGCAGCACGATGGTCCGCTGCTGGCGCGCCAGATGCGGATTGCGCGTGGGCTTGTAGCGGTTGGGCGCCGGCAGCAGGCCCACCAGCGTGGCGGCCTCGGCCAGGCTCAGGTTCTCCACCGGCTTGTCGAAATAGAACTCCGCCGCGGCGGCCACGCCCCAGGCATCGCCGAAGTTGACCTTGTTCAGGTACAGGGTCAGGATTTCGCGCTTGGTGAACTCGCGCTCGATCTTCAGGGCCAGCAGAATCTCGCGCACCTTGCGGCTCCAGGTCTTCTCCAAGGTCAGGAAGAACTGGCGCGCGGTCTGCTGGGTGAGTGTGCTGGCGCCCTGGGCCGTCTTGAGCTGCAGCAGGTTCACCCACGCGGCCTTGAGCATGCGCAAGGGGTCGATGCCGTGGTGCTCGAAGAAACGCGAATCCTCCTTGGCGATCAGTCCATTGATCAGGGTGGCCGGCAACTGCTCGTAGCTCACCAGCTTGCGGCGCTTGATGAACACTTCCTGCAGCTTGATGCCATTGCGGTCGTAGATGGCCGTGGGCAGGGAGTATTCGGGATTCTCCAGGCGCTCCACCGGCGGCAGGGTGGCGTTGAGGTAAACCAGGACGGCCACCAGCAGCACCACCAGCGCGCCGGCTCCGCCCACCAGGGCCAGGCCCACCAGTTTCAGGGACTCGCGAGACATCACGATTTCACGACCTCCGACTCGTCGCTCGCGGGCCCGGCGGGGGGCTTTGCGGCACTCCCGGCGATCCGGGAAGCCTGTGCCCCGCCTGCACCGCGCAGGTAAGCATGACGCTCGCGCAGGAACGCCTCCACGGCGGCCTTCACGGGCGCATCCAGATTGTTCAGGAATGCCATGACCCGGGCCACGTAGTCATCGGCCTGAGCGGGCGGCGGCTGTCCAATGATCTGTTTTAGCGCATCCAGCAGCCGCTGGCCATCGCGCTGATCCAGCCCCCCGATGGAAGACTCCAGGGGTGCATGGCTGCGCAGGGCTCCGTTGAAAACCTCGGTGCTGGTGAAGGAGAAGGGTTGAATGCGGCAGCGGCACGACCCGTCGTGCGGCAGCGGGGGTCCCTCCTTGCGCCGGAACCCCTTGCCGAATTGCAGCCCGTGATCCAGCAGGCAGTTTTCGGATATCTGCGGGTGCAGGAATGCGTTAACCTGGGCGCCGTCGATGCGGCGGGAATAAACCGCCGGCTCGCGCCGGCGCGACAGCTTGCTGCGGGCCTTGAGGCGCAGGATCAGCAGAAACACCGCAACGACAGCCAGGATCAGGACGTAATGGCTCAATTCCAGGCTCCCGCACGTTGCGCCGGCGGTTCGCGGGTGCTGCCGGGTGGATCACGCGAGGGCCGTGAGCGGGGCGCTGGGCCCCCCAGGCACCGCATGGCGCGCCACGGCCAACCCGATGAGGGGGTGGGTGCGGCTGCGGCCAGCCGCTCCATGGGTCTCCTTCTGTTTAGCACAGATTGCATGTCGATGTGGCCAAATATCGCCCCAGTCCACCGCCCGCACGGACCCCGCGGTCCCTCCTCCATACGCCGGGGCACCGCCCCCGATCCGGGGCGCGTCAAGCTGCCCATGGAGGCGCCCCGCCGATGATCGTGGAACTGGAACGGGTGTCGCGGGGCTACGCGGACGGTCAGCGCGAAATCCTGGCCCTGGCCGGGATCGATCTGCGCGTGCCCGCCGGACAGACGGTGGCCCTGCTGGGCAAGAGCGGCTCGGGCAAGAGCACGCTGCTGCACCTCATCGGGGGGCTGGAGCATCCCAGTGGCGGGCGCATCCGCGTGCGCGGCCAGGCCCTGCACGAGATGAACGATGCGCAGCTCACCACCTTCCGCCTGCGCCACGTGGGCTTCGTGTTCCAGTTCTTCCACCTGCTGCCCACCCTCTCGGTCTACGAGAACCTGCTGCTGCCGGCGGAGCTGGCGGGGCTGCCCCACCGGGAGGGCCAGGCGCGTGCGTCCGCCCTGCTGGCGGGCGTGGGGCTGGCGCAGCGCGGCCACGCCATGCCCGACAGGCTCTCCGGAGGCGAGCAGCAGCGCGTGGCCATTGCCCGCGGGCTGATGCTGGAGCCCGAGCTGGTGCTGGCCGACGAGCCCACGGGCAACCTGGATTCGGACACGGGGCGGCAGGTGCTGGAGCTGCTGCTGGAGCTCACGCGGGTAAAGGGCACCACGCTCATCATCGCCACGCACAGCGGCGACTTGGCCGCGCGCCTGCAACGCCGCGTGGAGCTGCGCGACGGGCGCATCGTGGCCGACTCGGACGGGGCCGCGGCGGGTTCCGCGCACGCGGAGGGCCGGGCATGAGGGGCGGGCTGGCCGTGCTGCGCACGCAGATCCGCTATTGGCGGCGCCATCGCCTGCAGGCTCTGCTGTGTCTGCTGGGCATCGCGCTGGGCGTGGCCGTGTACGTGGCCATCCAGCTCGCCACCGAGGGGGCCGTGGAGGCCTTTGCCGAGGGCGCCGAGGCCCTGGCCGGGCGCGCGACGCACCGCGTGGTGGATCCTGCTCGCCAGGGCGTGCCGGAGACGCTGTTCGCGACGTTGCGCGGCCTGCCGGGCGTGTGCGCGACGGCCCCCTTCATGCGGCGCCGCGTGCGCCTGCAGGGGCGCAACCTGACGGTGCTGGGCATCGACCCGTTCAGCGATCTGGCCTTTCGCGACGTGCGCTACCTGGCGGCCCAGGCGGGCTCGCCCGCCGATGGTACGCGCGTCGGGGCCCTGCTGGAGCGCTTCGTGGGCGAGCCGGGCGCCGTGGCCATGCCCGCGGCGCTGGCCGCCGAGCTGGGCGTGGCATTGGGGCAGTCCTTCACCGCGCACAGCGCGGACGGCCCGGCCCTGCTGCACGCCGTGGCCTTCTTCGAGCTGCCTCCCCAGCGCGCCGTGGCCTTTGCCGCGACGTTGCTCACGGACGTGAGCACGTTTCAGGAAACCTTCGACACGCTGGGCCGCATCGAGGCCATCGATCTGATCCTGGCCCCGGACGACGGCGCCGCGGAGCGGAGCGTGCAGGCGGTCCTGCCGCCGCCGCTGCGGTTGGAGGCGGCGGGTCGCAACACGGAGCGCGTGGCCACCATGTCCCGCGCCTTCCGCCTGAACCTGCAGGCCCTGGGGCTTTTCGCGCTGCTGGTGGCGGTGTTTCTCATCTTCAACGCGGCCATGTTTTCCACCGTGCAGCGCGCGAATCAGACCGCGGTGCTGCGCTGCATCGGGGCCACGCGGGGGCGCATCCTGCGGGCGCTGCTGGGCGAGGCGCTGTTGCTGGGACTGGTGGGCGGCGTGCTGGGGGTGCTGCTGGGGCGCTGGCTGGGCGGCATGATGGTGCGCAACACGGGCGCCACGCTGTTCGAGGTGATCCTCAACACCGACCCGGTGCAGGCCGATGTCGCGCTGGACGCGGGCACCTGGGCCGCCGGGTTGACGCTGAGCTTCGGCACGGCGCTGGCCGGCGCCCTGTGGCCGGCCATTGCGGGGGCGCGCATTCCGCCGGTGGCCGCCCTGCGCGTGGCCATCGGGCGCAATGGCGGGGCGCGGCGCTGGCGCTGGGCGCTGGCCGCGGGGTTGGCCAGCCTCGGCGTGGCGCTGGCCCTGGTGGGCTGGCCGGGCGATTCGGTGGTGGCGGCGCTGGCCGGCACGTCCCTGGTGGCGCTGAGCGGGGCGCTGTTCTGTCCGCTCATGCTGCTGCTCCTGGGTCGCACGATGGCCCTGCCGCTAGGTTGGGCGCTGGGTCCCGCGGGGCGCATGGCCGCGCGCAATCTGCCCCGGGCAGGGATGTCCACGGCCGCGCTGATGGTGGCCCTGGCGCTGGCGCTGGCCATCGAGGTGACCGTGCGTTCCTTCCGCAGCACGTTCGTGCTCTGGCTGGGGCAGGTCGTGCAGGCACAGCTCTACCTGTCGCCGGCCGACGCGGCGGACGATCCCCAGGCGCATTTCACCCCGCAGCAGGTGGCGCGCCTGCGGGCGCTGCCCTTTGTAAAGTCGCTGGCAGAGCTCAGCTCGCGGCGCGTGCTGTTGGGCGAGCGCGAGGTGCTGGTGATTGCGCTGCACACCGAGATTTTCTTCGAAATCCAGGATCTGCCCCTCACCGGCACCGATCCGGCCGTGGCCCGGCGCCAGGTGGAGGCCGGGGCCGTGATGGTCTCCGAAGTGCTGGCGCGGGCGCTGTACCTGCGCCCGGGCGACATCCTGGCGCTGCCCACGCCCGGCGGCATGCAGCGGATGCCCATCGCCGCGGTGGTGCGGAACTATTCCGAGCCGTCGGGCATCGTGTATCTGCCGCGGGAGCGCTACCTGGCGCTCTACGGCAATGACCCGCCCTGGCGCATCGGCCTCTGGGTTCAGCCGGGCATCGATCTGGCCACGGCCCAGGCGGCCATCGAAAGCGGACCCGACGGCGCGGCTGTCGTGGTGCAACCCAACGCCCTGCTGCGCGAAGAGGCTCTCAGTGTATTCGACCGCACCTTCGCCATCACCGACATGCTGGCGGCCCTGGCGGCGGCGGTGGCCTTCATCGCCGTGGTCAGCGCGCTCACCTCCCTGCTGGAGGAGCGCATGCGGCTGCTGGGCTACCTGCGCGCCATCGGCATGTCGGCGCGGCGCGTGGGCTGCTCCATGGCCCTGGAGGGGGTGCTGATGGCCTTCGGCGCGGCGCTGATGGGCTGGATCACCGGGCTGGTCATGTCGGCGCTGCTGGTGTACGTCGTCAACCCGCGCGCCTTTGGCTGGAGCCTGCAATTCCATCCCGCCGAAGGCTCGTATGGCCGCCTGCTGCTGCTGGCCCTGGGGGCCGCGTTGCTGGGGAGCTGGTATCCCATCCGCCGCGCCACGCGCCTGTCGGTCACGGCCACCATCCGGGAGGAATGACGTGCGGGCGCGCGATCGGTCCAAGGACTGCGGGGGTGGGGTGCCGGGGCCATGCGCGTGCCGCACCGCCGCGCACGCATGGCGGACGCTGATCCATCTGGCGCTGCCGGGCGCGCTGCTGGCCGGCCTGCTCTTGACGGGCGCCGGCAACAGGACCGCGTCCTTGGCGGCCGAGGGCGGCGCGGCAAAGTCCGGGGCCGCCGCGGGCGGCGTCCAGCAGGCCGTGGGCACCCGCGAATGGGCCTTTCCCCGCGACCACGGCCAACACCCGGCCTACCGCCTGGAATGGTGGTATTACACGGGCAATCTGCGCGGGGCGGATGGACGGCGCTTCGGGTTCCAGGTCACCTTCTTCCGCCGGAGCCTGCATCGCGGAGCGGCGCCGCGCAGCTCAGCCTGGGCTGTGGAATCGCTGTACCTGGCCCACATCGCCCTGAGCGACATCGGGCGACGGCGCTTTTTCCATGAGAGCCGGATGGCGCGGGACAGCCTGGAGCTGGCCGGTGCCGCGCGGGACGCGCACCGGGTCTGGCTGGAGCCGTGGCGCGCCACGCCACTGGCGGACGATCCTCACGGCGTGGCCCTGGACGTGGACGGTGAGGCGTTCGGGCTGCACCTGCGCCTGCGCGCCCTGCGTCCGCCCTTGCTGCACGGGCAGGGCGGCCTTGACCAGAAAGGACCCGCGCCGGGCCAGGCCTCCTGGTACTATTCCCTGCCGCGCCTGGAGGTCACCGGCCGTCTGTCCCTGGAAGGCGCCGGGAGCGCGGTGGAGGGACTGGCTTGGATGGACCACGAGTTCGGCAGCGGGCAGCTCGGCGCCGAGCTGGCCGGCTGGGATTGGTTCGCCCTCCAACTCTCTGACGGCAGCGACCTGATGCTCTATCGTCTGCGCCGGCGGGACGGCAGCGCCGGGCCGTTTTCCGGCGGCACGCTGCTGGCGCCGGACGGCACGGCGACGCGGTTTGCGTTAGGCGACGCCGGGCAGTCGCTGCTGCCCGGCGACTGGTGGCGCAGTCCCGCCAGCGGCGGACGCTATCCGCTGACCTGGCAGATCGATCTGCCGCGCTGGGCGATTCGCCTGAGCGTGCGCCCGGCTTTCGAGACCCAGGAGCTGACCGCGGGGCCGGGCGTGCCCTTTCCCTACTGGGAAGGCGCGGTGACCGTGGAGGGCACGCTGCGCGGCGCTGCGGTCAAGGGCACGGGCTACATGGAGCTCACCGGGTATGCGGGGACGCTGAATCCGTTTTTCGAGTGAGCCCCAGGGCGCCCCGCGTCCATGGTATAGACGGAGCGCACCCGCCGCGCAGCAGTGGCCCCAGGGTGGGCGCCGGTGCCGAGGGTGCGTGGGCGCCGCGACACGGCGGCTGCGGGGAGTGTACGTGCCATCCATCCAGAGGCGGAATGAGCCAGAAACCGTCCGTGCGTGCCGTGCTGCGCAACCGCGTCATGCTGGGCTGGGCACTCTACGACTGGGCCAACAGCGCCTACGTGCTGTGCGTGGTCACGGTGCTGGGCTCGGCGTATTTTGTGTACCGGTTCAACGCCGCGGCCGAGCACGGCACGCTGCACGTAGGCGACGCGCCCGCGCTGTCGCTGGCAGGCGTGGCCGTCACCGCCGAGGCGGCCTGGTCGTTCGTCGTCGCGCTGGCGGCCTTGTTCGTGGCGCTCAGCTCGCCGTTGCTGGGGGCGATCGCCGACGCCCTGCGGGCCAAGCAGCGCTTCCTGCAGGTCTACTGTGCGCTGGGGGCGCTGGCCACCATGGGCCTGTGGTTCGATCTGCCCTGGCCCCTGGTGGGCCTGCTGATCCTGCTGGGCACCATCGGCTTCGAGGGCGGCAACGTGTTCTACAACGCGTTCCTGCCGGAGATCGCCCGTGACGAGGAGCAGGATCTGCTCTCCAGCGTGGGCTATGCCCTGGGCTATCTGGGGGGCGTGCTGGTGCTGATCGCGTCGCTGATCTTGTTCACCCCGCCCCGCGGGTCGGTGCAGAATGCCTTCGTACTGGTGGGCCTGTGGTGGGCCGGCTTTGCGCAGTTCACGTTCCGCTGGGTGCCCGAATCTCCCCGCTCCACGCCTTCGCCCGGACTCGCGGCCGTGGCGCGTGGGGCCTGGCGGGAGCTGGCGACCACTGTGCGGGCGTTGCGGCGCTATCCTCAGGCGCTGTTGTTTCTGGGCGCCTTCCTGCTTTACAACGACGGCATCGCCACGCTGATCTCCAACGCCACGCCCTATGCGCTGCAGAACATCTACCTGGACCGCAGCCTGACCACGCGCATCGGGCTCAACGACCTCATCCCGGCCATCATCATGATCCAGCTCATCGCGGTGCCGGGGTCGCTGCTGTTCGGCTGGCTGGCCACTCGCTGGGGGGAGAAGACGGCGCTCTATCTGGCTCTGGCAGTATTCACCTTCACGGTGAGCTACGGCCAACTGGCGCTGGTGGTGTCGGATTTTTACGCGATGGCCGCGCTGATCGGGCTGGTGCTGGGGGGCTCCCAGGCCATCAGCCGCGCGCTGTTCGCCACGTTCGTACCGCCGGGCAAGAATGCAGAGTTCTTCGCCTTCTTTGCCCTGAGCTCCAAGTTCTCGGCCATGTTCGGCCCGCTGGTCTATGGGGGGCTGCTGCTGCTGACGGGCAGCACGCGCCTGTCGCTGCTGAGCCTGACGCTGTTCTTTGTAGCCGGAGGGCTGCTGCTGTTTCTCGTCAACGTGCCCGCGGGCCGGGCCCAGGCCCTGGCTGGCGCAGCGGGAGCACTCCACGGCGCTGGGGCGCCATGAGCCTCGCCGAGGCCGGCGCGCTGGGCGTGGCGCGGAACCGGAGCAACCATTCCACACAGGAGGCGCGTCGTTGAATCCGCAGACTCATCGGCTGACCATGCCCGACGGACAGGACATCGTCCTGGACTGGAGCGAGCCTCGCGCGGCCCCGGCGCGCTGTGCCGTGTTCGTACACGGGCTGGCTTCGGAGCGTCGGGGGGAGAAGGCGCTTTATTTCGCCGAGCAGTTCACCGCGCGGGGGTGGGGCTATCTCAGCTTCGATCTGCGCGGCCATGGCGCAGCGGGCGGCACGCTGGCCGAGTTGACGCTCACGCGCTGCCTGGAGGACCTGGACGCCGCGCTGGCCTGGATGCCAGCGGGCGGGAGGCCGCCGGTGCTCATCGGCTCATCTATGGGCGGGGCCATCGCGGCGTGGTACACGGTCACGCACCTGCGGCCCGTGGGGCCGCTGGTGCTGCTGGCCCCCTCGGTGCGCTTTCCGGGACATTTCGTCACCTCGCTGCCGGCCGAGGAGCTGGCGGCCTGGCAGCAGCGGGGCACGCGACGCCTGCAGAGCGACTGGGCCGAGATTCACCTGGGCTATGCGCTGGTGGAGGACGGGCGGGCCTATCCACCCTCCCGGCTGGAGCGGGCCTTCGACCATCGGGCCTTGATCATCCAGGGCATGCGCGACGAGGCGGTCAATTGGCAGCATCCGCTGGCCTTCGTCGAGGCCAGCGCCTGTCGCACGTTGGATCTGCTGCTGCTCAAGGAGGGCGATCATCGCCTGACCGACTACAAGGCATACCTCTTCGGGGCCATGCTCAACTGGCTGCAACGGCTGGGCGAGGCGTAAGGGGAGATGTGCGCGGCGGAGCGGCCGGAGCTCCGCGAGGCCATGTGACCGTCAGACCGAGGGATCATGGGCGCCAACAGGGCGCCGGGCGGCGACTTACCCCAAACGCAGTGTGCGCCAGAAGGCAAAGCGCAGGTCCAGGTCGCGGTTGGTCTGCCACAGACGCAGCAGTCCGTACAACGCCATCAGCATCGGCGGCAGCCACAGCGCCGCCGGCGACACCTTGTGCCCGGCCGCCAGATCCTTGAAGCTGATCCAGATCACGTAGTACGCCACCACGAGCAGAATCGCGCGGGCCATGCTGCTCTTGCGCCCGGAGCGCGGCTCCACCATGGCCATGGGCAGGCTGGCCAGGGCGAAGGCCAGGCAGGACCAGGGCGTGCTGATGCGGATGTACAGCTCCAGCCACAAGCGCTGGTGGCGGATGGTGGCCTCGTCCAGGGTGCGCAGGCGGCGCAGCAGCTCCCCGCTGGAGAGGCCCCAGTACTGGTTCTGTTGCAGGGATTCGGTGGGCTCGAAGTCCAGGATGTAGTTCAGCGTGCCAAAGCGCGTGGTGCGCATCACGTCGCGCGTCTCGCCCATGCTGTAGATGGTGCCGTCGCGCAGGCGGAACACCACCTGCTTGGCCTCCTCATCCACCTCGATGCGCCCGTGGCTGGCCAGGATCATGCCCGACGATTCCGTCATTTCCCGGTCGGCGATGAAGATGGACGAGAACTCGCGGTTGCCCTCGCGGGCGCCCACGCGGATCACCTTGTCGCCAAACTCGTAGTTCAGCGCGCCGGGCACGAGGTTTTGCTCGGCCCGCGTCTTCACCAGGCGCACCTGCAGGTCGTTGAAGGCACGGATGCCAGCCGGTTGCAGCAGCAACGAGAACAGCAACTGGACGCCCGTGGCCAGCACGCCGAAGGCTACGAAAGGCAGCGCATAGTTCCACAGGCTGCGTCCGGAAGAGCGGATGCAGATGATCTCCGAGTCCAACGACTGCCGGATCACGGTGATGAAAATCGCCCCCACCACGCCCAGCGGCAGGGTGACCGTGATCACCTGGGGCAGCAGAAACACCAGCATGCGCCCCGTCTCGCTCATGGCGAAGCCCTTGTCCACCATCAGCGAGATCAGGCGGTAGACCTTTTCCATCATCAGCACGGCCGTGAGCACGGCGGTGGTGATGAAGAAGACCGGAAGCAGTTCCAGCAGGGTGGCCCGATGCAGGATCATGGCAGCCGGTTGCGCGAGATGTCCTGGATCACCTGCTGGGCCACGGCCACGGTTCGCAGCCCATCGCGACCGCCGGCGCCGCTGGGCGCCGCGCCCCGGATGCACGCGGCAAAGGCATCGATCTCCGAGAGCAGCGCATCGCCCTTGGGCGGCGTGAGCACCGTCTCGGCAAACCCTCCGGCGGCCTCGGCCTGAAGCGTGCGGCGATACACCCGGGCCGCCGGGGCGGCGAAGTCGAGGCTGAAGTAGGCATCGGCCTGGAAGATGCGCATGGTGCGCTCGGCCTTGGTGGAAATGCGGCTGGCGGTGAGATTGGCCACGGCGCCGTTCTGGAACACCAGGCGCGCATTGGCCAGGTCGGTGCTGGACGTGACCAGCGAAATCCCCACCGCATGCAAGTGGACCAGCGGCGACCCCACCAGGTGCAGCACCAGGTCCAGGTCGTGACTCATCAGATCCAGCACCACGTCCACATCGGCACCGCGGCCCAGGAACGAGGAGATGCGGATGGCCTCGATGAACTGGGGCCGCGCGATCTGCCCGCGCACGCCCAGCAGGGCCGGATTGTAGCGCTCCAGGTGGCCCACCTGCAGCAGCACGCCGCGGGCCTCGGCCAAGTCCACCAGCGCCTCGGCCTGCTCGGTGGTGGCGGTGAGGGGCTTCTCGATGAGCGCGTGCTTGCCCGCCGCCAGGCAGCGCCGTCCCAGCTCGAAGTGTGCGGCCGTGGCCGCGGCGATGCTCACGGCCTCAACCTGCGGCAGCACGGCCTCCAGGTCGGTCGTGCCCGGAACGCCCAGCTCGCGGCCCACCGCCTCGGCGCGGGCGGGATCGATGTCCACGACCGCCACCAGCTTGCAGTTCTGCAGGGAGGCGTATTTCTGGGCGTGGAAGCGCCCCAGATAGCCCACTCCCACCACCGCCGCTTTTACCGGATCGGCCATGGGGCGCTACTCGGAGAGCGGCGCGGAGCGGTTCTTGTCAATGGTGGCCACGCGGATATCCGCGCTGGCCGCCAGCTTGCCGTCGACAAAGGCCTTGCCGGTGAAAAGCCAGATGCTGAGCTTGTTGGCGACGTATTCCGTTTCGATGATGAGCTGGTCGCCGGGCACCACCGGGCGCTTGAAGCGCGCCTTGTCGATGCCGGCGAAGAGCAGCCACTTGCCCTCCGGATTGGTTTCCAGGGAGAAGGCCGTGATTCCGCAGACCTGGGCCATGGCCTCCACGATCAGCACTCCGGGCATGATGGGATTGCCGGGAAAGTGGCCCTGGAAGAAGTCCTCGTTGCCGGTGATGTTTTTCAAGGCCTTGCAGCGCTTGCCCTGCTCCAGCTCGAGCACCCGGTCGATCAGCAGAAACGGATACCGATGCGGCAGCATCTTCTTGATGTCTTCGAGCATTAGCACGTCGGGGCATCTCCTGGACGAGAGGGCGCTGGACGCAGCGTGCGTCGGGCCTGTGCGGTCACTTGCCGCCTTGCAGATTGTCGTAGCGCTCGATCACCTTGTCGGTGATGTCGATGAACTTGAACCGCGAATAGAGAATGGCCTGCGCTGCGGTGCGCTCCAGCACGATATCGAACTTGTCCTCCCGCGAAACGATGTCCACAACGGTGTTCAGCTCGCTGATGACCGATTCGGTCAACTTGCGTTCCTGATCCTGCAACTGGCGCTGCGCCTCCTGCACGGACTGACGCAGGTCGCGCTGCCGCTCGCGCAACTGGGCCTCACGCTGCTCCTTGGCTTCCTTGGAGAGCATGATGTTCGTGTTCAGGTCGTCCTGGAGCTTGCTCAGTTCCTGCTCCTGGACCTTGAGCTCGGCTTCCTTCTGGGACTTGGCGGCGAGCAGGATGTTCTTGGAGCGTTGGCCGGCCTTGGATTCGTTGAGGGCCCGGTTGAGTTCCACCGTGCCGATCTTCAGTGGCGGGGGCACGGGCTGAGCCTGGGCCGCTCCGGCACAAAGCAGGACCGCCAGCGCCGCGACCATGAGCATGCGCCCCGCCATGGCGGCAGCCTGGCTGGTGTTCAACGCCATAATGCACCTCGTGTAGCCGATCGGGTGGTTGACAGGGCACCCCATTAAAACAGGGTGCTGATGGTAAAATCAAACTTGTCCGGCGACTCGCCCTTCTCCTTGGCCAGCTTGGCGCCGTATTCGAAACGCAGCACACCGACCGGCGTGATGAAGCGCACGCCGAAGCCCACGCTTTGCAGCAGATCGAAGAAATCGGGCTCCTTTTCGCCCAGCAGCTTGTATTGGATCTTTTCGGAGTTGACGTTGCCGGCGTCGTAAAACACCACGCCGCGCAGACTGGGCCCGGTGAGGGGGAAGAGCAGCTCCAGGTTGAACAGGCGCTCCATGACGCCGCCGCCGGCGAGCTGGTCCAACTGGGCCTGGCTGAGTCCCAGGGTACGCTTGTCCACGGTGATCACGGAGGGGTTCCCATCGCTGTCCAGCACAGGATTGCCCATGGCATCGAGCAGCACGCGCGTTTGCGCGTTCAGGTTCTGCTGGCGCCGCCCGAACACGCCGCCAATCTCCTGAAAGTCGTAGCCGTGCACCGTGGCCAGGCCGCCCAGGCGAAAGCGGTCTTCCGGCGGTACCCTGCTGTCGCCCACGGTTTCCAGCCAGCCCAGGCGCACCCGCCCGCTGAGGATCAGCGTGCTGTCCTCGTTGAGGCTCACGAAGTTCCGGTAGAGCAGGCGATAGCTGCGGTATTCGGAGGTGCCGCCCAGCAGGCTGCCTCCCACCTGCGCGACGGAAAACGTGAGGCTGGTGCCGTCGGTGGGGAAGATGGGATGGTTCACCGAATTGTAGCGCAGCGAAGGGGTCACGGCCCGCAGGCGCACGGGCGAATTGATCGCGTCGGAGAAGTTGCGGTCCGTGATGGCGTAGGACAGCGCGGCCGTCCAACGCCGGTAGACGGGAAACCCGAAGCCCTGCGACACATAGGTTTCCTCGATCACGCCGCGGTTCAGCTCGGAAAGATCGTCGGTGAGGTTGAAGTTCAGTGTGGAGTCGCTGCTGACGTTCGTATCCAGCAGGTGCGGCTCGATGAAGTCCAGCGTGAAGTTGCGGGTGGTGCCGGTCTGGCTGGCCTGCGCCGAGAAGCGCAGCGTCTGGCCGCGTCCGCCCAGGTTGCCCTTGGAGACCGAGGCGGCGACGGTGATCCCCGACTGCTCGCTATAGCCCAGTTGTGCCTGCAGCGTGCCGGTCTGCGACTCCTCCAACACCGTGTTGATGTCCAGCACGTTGTCCACGACCCCCGGCACGCGTTCCAGCGCAATGCCCGGCTGAAAATAGCCCAGCGCGCTGAGATTTTCCTGCGACTCGCGCAGCTTGCGTCCGTTGTAAAGCTCGTTCTCGCGCACCTCGAATTCGCGGCGCACGACGAAATCGCGGGTTTCCCGGTTGCCCTGGAACTCGATACGCCCGATGTAGGCCTTGTCCCCGCGCGAGATGTGGTAGGTCACATCCACGATGTGGGTGTTGTCGTTGATCTGGGACACGGGCTGCACCTGGGCGAACGCGTAGCCCTGCTCCTGGTAGATCTCGCTCAGCGCAAAGACGTCGCGGTTCTGTCGATAGGGGTTGTAGACCTCGCCGCTTTTCAGGTTCAGCACCTCCAGCAGCTCGTCCTTGTTGCCCAGAATATCCCCGTCGATGTCTACCTTTCCGGTGAAGTATTGAGCGCCTTCGTCCAGCGTGAGGTCCACGCGCACGCGCGAAAATTCGGCGTTGTGCACGATACGCACCTCGGGCTTGTGGATGTAGAGGCGGATGTAGCCGTTGGACAGATAGTCTGACGTGATGGCGCCCAGGTCCTGGTTGATCTTGTCCTCATCGAACACCCCTGAGTCGTTCATCCAGTTGAAGCAGTCCACCTCGCCGCTGCTCATCAGGCGCTGGAGATACAGCTCGGTGCGCACGGTGTTGTGGTGTGCCCGGATGTCGGTGATATAGACCCGCGGCGTCTCCTCGACGAGGATCGTGACGGCATACGCCTGGGCACCGAGACGCTCTGCTTTCGAAGTGATCTTGACTTTCAGGTAGCCGCGAGACCGGTATTCCCTGCGCAGCGCCTCGATGGCGGCGCGCAGGGCCTTGCGCGAAAAGGTGGCCCCCGCGCGCAGCGTCACCGTCTCCGAAACCTTCTTGGCCGGGAGCAGCGTGGCGCCGAGCACCTGCAAGGACGTGATGCGCGGCTTTTCCTCCACGCTGAAAATGAGCACGTAGCCCTTGCCCGGCAACTCCTCCACCTGGGCGCGCACGTCCTGGAACAGGCCCAGCTCGAAAATGGTCGAAACATCCTGGGTGATCTTTGCGGAGTCCAGCGGTGCGCCGATGGTGCTGGCCAGGCGGGAGACGAGCTGGCTGTGCTCCACCGCCGTGGTGCCCTCGATGCGAATATCGGCGATGACTGCCGGCGTCTGGGCCAGGGCGCGAGAGGCCCAGCCCGTCAGGCCCAGCGCCAGCAGGCTGAGCAGCGCCCATGCGATGGGCCGCGCGGCAGGGTAGCCAAGGCGCCGCGGGGGATGGGCGATCGCCCGGGGTGAGCACGCCGGCGCCGGGCCGCTGCTAGGCATCGCGCTGCGCCCGTGATGCCGCGTGCAGGCGCCCGTGTTCCAGCACGTATTGGTGCCGCATCCTGGCTGCGATGTGAGGATTGTGCGTCACCAGCACCATGGTCATGCGGCGTTCCCCGTTGAGCCGCAGAAGCAGCTCGGTCACGTGCGCCCCCGTGTCCTCGTCCAGGTTCCCGGTGGGCTCGTCGGCCAGCAGGATCGCGGGCTGATTGGCGATGGCCCGCGCGATGGCCAGGCGCTGCTGCTCCCCGCCGGACAGGTTGGCCGGGCGATGCTGCGCGCGATGGCCCAGCCCCACCTCCTCCAGCAGCCCCAGCCCCTGCGCCCGCACGTCGCGCGTGCGCCCGGCCTTGATCCACATGGGCATCATCACGTTTTCCAGGGCCGTGAAGTCCATCAACAGATGATGAAACTGGAACACGAACCCGACGGTCTCATTGCGAAAATGGGCACGCTCATCCTCGCTCAGTTCCTCGAGGGGTCGTCCATCGATGAGGATGCGTCCCTGATCGGGGGTGTCCAGGCCACCGATGAGGTGCAGCAGCGTGCTCTTGCCCACGCCCGAGGCTCCCATGATGGACACGGTGTCCGCCTGGGCAATGTCCAGGTCGAGTCCCCGCAGAATGTGCAGCACCTGGCCCTGGCCACTCAAGTATTGCTTGTGCAAGTCGGCGATGTGGATGAATCCGGGCTGGGCCATACACCAAGGCGGGTGACGGTGTGAGTGCGCGAAGGGGCGGGGCAAGAGCGTGCTGCGGTCGTCCGTGTACCCGGGGGGCCGTTCCCTTCCGTGGCGGCCAAAAAGAGGCGAGCTTCAGGGCCGAAAGATACTGAATTCGTTGCTCTTGGTCAAGCCAAGTACGGCCCGCCGCCGCCGTGCGCAAGGGCATTGCCGGGGCGGGCGCGCCCCCTGCGCGGGCGTGGGGCCAGGCTGCGGGGGTCGCCGTCACGCCTCTGCCGTGCTTGGCGCGGCATCCTGGCGCTCGATGCGCGCCGTGCCGTCCGCGTCGAGGTGCAGCGTGGTGTCCACCGGCCCAGGCAGCGCCTCGCGCGGGGCACAGACCAGCACCGCCCCCGGCAGGTCGGGCCAGCGCCGCGCCATGGCCGCGCGGATCTGGGCATCGTCCAGCCGGAATATCTCCGAGCCGATCAGCAACTGCGCGCGCGAGAGCAGAAAGCGCAGCACCCAATAGCGCGTGACGGTCTGGGCGGATTGCAGCTTCAGCGGTCGCCGCGTGTCGGCGGGGGCGATGCCCAACAGATCCACCAGCACCTGCAACGAGCGCCGCCGCTGCTCCAGCCAGACGAACTCCGGCGCATCCTCGCTGTGGAGATAGTCGGCCAGCGAACGGTTCAGATCCAGCGTCGCGCGCAGGTTGGCGTCGGACTGCACCAGCACCGGCACCACCTCCAGCAGCGAGCCCTGGGCGGGCTTGGTCTGTCCGCTCACGACCTGCACCAGGCGGTCGCGCCAGCCGTCGCGGGCGCACTGCATGTGCAGCCGCTCGGCCTCGTGGATGTCCAGCGAGAAGGGCTCGGTACGCGCGCCGCCGGCATCCTGCAACACCACGTCGCGCAGGGACAGCAGCACCTGAAACTTGGTCGTCATGGGGCGGCGCGGCGCAAAGGTGACAGGAACGGCACGTGCAGGGCGGTGCCCCGGACGCCGGCCCGCGCGCTCGTGCCGCAGCGTTCGACCATGATGACGAATCGCGCGGCAAATGTCGCCGTTTCCGCCGCACCCGGCGCGCCGCGTCTTGACAGTGCACGGGGCCAATGGTTGATCTCTGCAGAGGCCCGCGGACCACGCCGTTGCACGACCCGCCCACAAGCACCTCCATCCGCACAGGGGTCGCGCCCGGAGCGCGCCGACGGCTCCGGGCAGCCACGCGCAGGCCCGACGTGGGCGCCGCGGCCCGGGGAGGCGGAATGGTTTGTTCTCCCGATGTGTTGTAGGATTGCGACGTTGCTCCGGCAGATCCCCGCGAGGGGCGTCCGCGCGCGAAGGCTTGTACCCGCACGATGACCGCGGCGCCTATGAGATTCATCCCCTTCGAACGCAAATTGTTCGAGAAGCAGGGGCAGCACCATCTGGTGCAGGTGTTCGAGCGGGGTGCCCGGCGGGAGCTGCGCTTCGGGAATCACATCGTGCAGAGTTCGTACATTCCGGACGCGCCGGATGTTCTGCAACTGGACTACACGCGGGCGATGCTGATGGCCTTCGTGCTCAGCCCGGGGGTGCTGCGTGTGCTGCACATCGGCCTGGGCGGCGGGACGCTGCCGCGTTTCATTCATCGGCACTTTCCCGATGTGCAGCAACGGATCGTCGAGCTCAGTCCGGAGGTGGTGGAGGCGGCCTATGCCTGTTTTGACCTGCCGCGCTCGCCGCGCCTGATTGTGTGGGCCGGCAACGGCGCGGAGCATGTGCGCAAGGACCGCAGCAGCTACGACGTGATCTTCGTGGATGCCTTCACGGCCGAAGGCGCGGCCAGCGAGATTCAGCAGCCGGAGACCCTGCGCTTGTTCCGCGCCCGGCTGGCCCCGGGCGGCTGGCTCGTCTGCAATGCGTGGGGCTCGGACCCCCAGGGACTCTCCCGGCTGACGCAGGACTTGATGCAGGTGGTGCCGACGTTGTTCAGTATTTCCGTGCGGGTCAACAGCAACGTGATCTTTTTCGGAAAAGTGGACACGGCGCTGCCCATGCCTCTAGAGCTGATGACGCGGGCGCGCGAACTGGCGCGGGAGATTCCGCTGGAGTTCCACCAGTTTGTCCCGCGCCTGCGTCGGGTCAGGACCGGCGCGTCGGCGCTGCACGTTCCGCTCTGAATCCGCAACCGGCGACCGAAATCGGCGTGTCAATCAAGCAGAGAATCGCTGAATGAGTCCGACGACAAGAAACCTCAAAGCGTTCGTGTTCGACGCCTACGGCACGCTGTTCGACGTGTCCTCGATCCGGGAACGTTGTGACCACTTCTTCCCCGGCATGGGTGCCCAGATCGCGGAAATGTGGCGCGTCAAGCAACTGGAATATTCCTGGCTGGGCTCGCTGATGGCGCGCTACCGCAACTTCTGGGAAATTACCGAGGCGGCGCTGCGCTTCGCCTGCCGGGCGCTCAAGCTGGCACTGACCGACGAGATCCGCAGCGATCTGATGCAGAACTATCACCACCTGAATCTGTACCCCGAAGTGACCAAGGCCCTGGCCGCCTTGTCCGAGCGTTTTCCCTTGGCCATTCTGTCCAACGGCACCCTGGACATGCTCCAGCAGGCCACCCGCAACAGTCACATCGACAAATATTTCAAGGATATCTACAGCGTCGAAGATCTGGCGATCTTCAAACCGGCGCCGCGCGTGTACCATATGGCGGTGGATGCGCTGGACCTGCCGGCCAAGGAGATCGGCTTCGTGTCCTCCAATGCCTGGGACGCCGCGGGGGCCAAGTCTTTCGGTTTGCACGTCTTCTGGATCAACCGCTTTCAACGACCTGAGGAAGAGCTGGGGTTTCCGCCGGATCACACCATCCAGACCCTCGACGAGATCGTCGGGCTGATGAAGTAGCCTTGCGCCAGCCAGGGCGGAAGGCCCGGTTCCACACATTGCGTTTTGATCGACCGTCCGGGCAAGCTCCATGGCCCACCAATCTGGCCGGGGCACCGCGCGCCAACCCACAAGCGCTGCGCCGCGGAAGCGGTCCGCGCAACGCCCGGGCCGGCATGCCCAACGGGAACGAAGCGGCAACGGCCTGCGCGGGCCGGCGGGACGCGAAATGATGTCGCTTTTTTGCGAATCCGCGCCTGCATTCCGGCGTGGATTTCGCGGGCGGCATGCATTACATTGTTTCTGTTTCCTTCGACCAAGACTGCGACTGAATCTCCCTAAGTAGAATCATGGACGCACCGACCCGCACCGTAACGGCGGCAGAACTGCAGCCGGGCATGATCATCCGCGAAATCACCGAACTCTCGTTCGACTACGCCAACCTCGACGCCAAGACCGTCACCTTCCTCAAGTCCAACTTCAAGGGCGCCATGGCGCTGGTAGCCGACGGCACCGAAAGCAAAAAAGTTTCCGTGGACGAGTTGAAGGAGTTCGATCAGCTCGAAGCGCTGGTGGACTTGCCCAACTCCCTCAAGCTGGCCAAGGTGGTGAGCGGTCTGCCCCAATCCCTGGAAAAGCGCGGCTTTCTGCAATTCAAGGTGGAGATCCCCCCCGACATCAAGGATGGCGGTCCGGCCGTGCATGTCGACGCCAAAGGCCAGGGTCTGGCGGTGGGCTCGGCCGAGGCCAGGAAGATGCACGAGATCAAGAAGGCCAAGGTGCTCAAGTTCGTCGATCTGCTCACTCCCGCCGAAGAGGGGCGGAGCGAATCCACGCGGGTGATCGAGGAAATGATGGACATGGGCCGCGCCGGCAAGGTGACGGCAAAGGGCGCCGAGGCCATGGTGGAGGAAATCGTCTCCCAGGGCACCTCGGCCGGCATGCGCGCCATCGCCGGGCTCAAGGGCAGCGACCAGACCTACGCCCATTGCGTGGACATGTCGGTCATTCTGCAGGAATGCTACGGCGACATCATGGAGCGCAACGAGCGCACCATAGACGAAAAGACGCGCCGCCTGACCCTGCTCTCCGGGTTCATGCACGACATCGGCAAGAGTGAAATCCCCAAGGACGTGCTCGAATCCACCGTGCGCTTTGCCCCGGACAGCAAGGAAATGACGATGATGCGCAACCACACGGTGTACGGCGCAAAAATCCTCACGGACATGGGCATGCCCAAGGCGACGGTGAACGTGGCGCACTACCACCACGTCAAGAAGGACGCCACCATGTTCACCAGCTACCCCGACGTGCCCTATGATCAGGTCAACTCGGTGACGCGGCTGGCTTCCATCGTGGACGTGTACCAGGCCCTGATCGGCAAGCGGAAATACAAGAAGAACTGGGTGCCCGGCGCGGCCGTGGACTATATCCTGGGGCTCAGCGGCTCGGAGTTCGACGAGCGCATGGTCGCGCATTTCCTGGAGAGCATGGGCAAATACCCGGTGGGTTCCCTGGTGCGCCTCTCCACCGGCGATCTGGGCTTCGTGCTCATGATCGCCCCGCCCGAGCATCCCGATCGCCCCATCGTGGCCGTGGTGGAGAGCGGCGCGGGCGAAATCCTCACGCACCACACCCTGATGGACCTGATGCTGGTGCAGGACGTCACCGTGAAGGAGGTGGTGGACCACTACGAGCACTATAATCGGAGCGAGGATCAAGCCTACAAGATGTTCATGTCGATCCGGCTGAACTGATCGGCCCACGACGATGAAGGACCCGGAACGGCGCCTGGCCGAAGCGATCGATTTCGCCCTGCTCAACGGTCTGCTCAAGTACACCCCCCAGGGCCGGCTGGCCCACGCCCCCTTTGCCCTGACCCCTTCGCCCCAGCCCGCGCGCGCGATGGCGCGGCTGGAGGCGCTCACGGTCCCCTTCAACGCCCTTGCCTGGCGCGTGGCGGGTGACGTGCCCTTCCTGCGGGCGGCGCTGGAGCCGGCCGCCCGGCACGATACGTTCCTGCGCAACCTGCTGTCCCTGACCGGCACGGCCGATCGTGACCAGCCCCTGCGTCTGCTGGTCACACGCAACGATTACCTGATGCAGATCGGCGACACGCCGGCGGACGACGTGCCGCGGCAGGTGGAGCTGAACACCATTTCTGCGGCCTATGCCGGGTTGGCGGGCCGCGTACACGCGCTGCACGCGCATCTGCTGGCCGGCCAGCCCGAGGCGGCGCGCCTGCTGCCCAACGATCCGCTGGTGGGCATCGTGGAGGCCGTGAGCCAGGCCCATGGCCGCTACGGGCAGCCCGGGGCAGTGTGCCTGATGGTGATTCAGCCGGAGGAGCGCAACATCTTCGACCAGCGTCTGTTCGAATTCGCGCTGCTGCGGCGGGGCATCGCCACCCGGCGTCTCTCCCTGCCGCAGCTTGCCGGCGAGGGCGCCCTGCGGGAGGGGCATCTGGTGGTGCGGGGCGAGGTGGCGGCGCTGACCTATTTCCGCGCCGGCTACGGGCCGGAAGACTATGCGACGCCGGACGCGCTCCGGGCGCGGGCGCTGATCGAAGCCTCGTCCACCATCGCTGTGCCGGACGTGGCCACCCAGTTGGCCGGAGCCAAGAAGGTGCAACAACTGCTCACCGATCCGGCAACCCTGGCCCGCTTTTGTCCCCCGGAGCAGGGCAAGGCCATGGCCGCGGTGTTCGTGGGGCAGTACGAGCCCCAGGCGTCTTTGACGCTGGGCTCGCGCAAGCTGCCCGCCTGGGAAGCCGCCTGCGCCGAACCCGTCCGCTATGTGCTCAAGCCCCAGCGCGAAGGCGGCGGCAATAATCTCTACGACCAGGCCATGGCGGAGGCATTGCGGGGGATGTCCGCCGAGCAGCGCGATGCCTACATTCTCATGGAGCGCATTGTCAGTCGCCCCCACGACGCGCTGACCGTCGTGGAGGGCGTGCCGCGCGGTGGGCCGCACGTGAGCGAAATCGGACGTTTCGGCGTATTGCTGGCCGAGGGCAGGCGGGAGCTGCTCAACCGCGACGTCGGGTATCTGGTGCGCACCAAGGCCGAAAGCAGTCTGGAAAGCGGGGTCTCTGCCGGCTTCGGCCACCTGGACAGCCTGCTGGCGGTGGACACGTCGAGCTGAGCGCGAGGGCGGATCACGCATTCCCGCTCGACGCAAGGTGCGCAAGTGTCCATCCGTGCACCGCACGATCAGCGCGTAAAACTATCCTTTTCGCACCGGCCTGCCGCCGCAGGATACGCTCACGCACTCCTGCCCGGAGGCGGCAACCAGGGTGTGACCCATCAAAAATTTCGTGGTAGGCATTGATAAGACTTGTTTTTTCTTGGTAGAATGCGCAGGCCGATACATGTGGCGCAGCATCGGACCCTTCCGCGACGCTGGCGTGATGCCCAGGGTTGGCTCCGCGTGGCCCACTTGATCGCGGACGACGCGCACAGCGGACAAAACCAGTCTGCTCGGTCAGGATCGTTCGCCGGATAGGGCGGGCCGCGATGCCGCGGTGAACCAGGGAGACCATCATGGCACTGGACTACGAGTTACGTTCCGAATTCAAGGACATTCCCCTGGAGACTCTGCTGGAGCATTCCGTGGCCAGCTTTCAAGGGGTGGGGGATACCGCTCAAAGCCTGCTGAACACCTATTTCGGCATCGTCACGATCGGGCAACTGGCCAACATGCCCCACTTCGTGCAGGCGCTGGCCGTGCAGAAGATGGCCCTGGAGAGTGAAAAGGTCGCGAATACCCCCGTCTCGAGCCTGATGGCAACCCGGGCGCTGGAATTCAACGTGCGCGAAGACGACCGCCATCTGACGGTCAAGCAGTTGCTCAACGCGCCCATGCATTCCCTGGAGGGCTTGGCGCCGGCGGAAGACTTGGCGCTCTACGATGCGTTTCGCGTGACCAGTCTGCGCCAATTGGCCCACAACCGCATCATGATCGAGGCGCGCATCATTCAATACCTGGCGCGTCATGGCGCGGAAGCGGCCAATGTGTCTGCGTCCGCCGATGAAGTGGTGGCCATGCTGGCGGGCGACCTGCCGCCGGGCAACGGCAAGTCCCGCGTGGGCGCCGATCAGCCGGCTACGCCGGACGAATCCGAAGGCGAATTGGCCGAACACGTGCGTGGGCGCCTGGACGCCCTGCGCGACCGCGCCAAACGGCGCGCCAAGGACATGTCCTCCGGCGACGGGGCCGAAACCGAGGACGACCGGCTTTCGGCCATCCGCGCCACACGGGAACGCGCCGCGGCGGAACGGGCCACACGCGGCGGTTCCATCGGCTTTCGCCCCCCTGGGCGTGGCGATGCCGTGGCCGCTGCTCGGTCAGGGGCGGCGGCGGCGGTGCTGGCTGCGCGCGAAACGCGCGGATCGTCACGGGCCGGGGAGATTTCCGCCACCGCGGCCAGCCGCGAAACGGTGCGCCGCAGCGTGACCAGCACCACGCGCAGCGCCGCGACCGGTGGCGCCACGCGTACCCCCTCCACGGGGGCCGGAGCCCGGCCCAGCCTGCGTGAGCTGAAGGAGCAGGCCAAGCGCGAGGAGGAGGCCACCGCGGCCACCAAGGCGGCGGCGCAGGCGGAACGCAAGGCCGAGCGCCGTGCGCCGCCTCCGCCGGTCATCCAGCCCTGGATGATTGCCGCAGCGGTCGTGCTGGTGGTGGTGATCGGGGCCGTGGTGTGGTTCATGCGCTCGGGCCGGCAGCCCCCGGCGCAACCGGCGCAGGTCGCGACGGAGACCCCCGCCAGGACCGACGGACAGGCTTCCTCGGCGACCACCGGCGGCCAGCAGGCCACCCCCGCCGCCGCGGGTGAGGCGCCGGGCCAGATGGCCGGGGCGGCAGGCTCCAGCACAGCGTCCACCGTCACCGGTCCGCCCATGCGCGAGGCGCGCTATACCGTGCAACGCGGCAATTCCCTGTGGCGCATCAGCCGCATTCAATACAACAATCCGCTGCTGTGGCCGGATATTTTTGACGCCAACCGCGCGGAAATCGACGACCCCGACCTGATCTACCCGGGTCAGCGTTTTCTCATTCCCAAGAAGTAACGTTTGGCGCGACGAGCGGCAGCACACGGTTGCGCTGCCCACGACCAGCCATGAGCGCCGGCGTGGGCAGCACGGGCGCCGTCGCAGGCTTAACGCCCGGCCCGCTGGCGGCATTGGCGCAGGAAATGCCGCGCCGGGCGGTCGTGCGGCAGGTGGGCCAGGTAGCTTTCAAAGCCTTCCGCGGCCTCGCGCCAATGCCCCGCGCGGAAGCGCTGGATCGCCTCGCGCCAGTGGTCCTGCAAGGAGCGCATGGCCTCCAGCGTCGCGCCGGCGCGCAGGCTGAACAGCTCGAACACGCCGATGCGTTTCTCTCCCGCCCCCACGCGGTAGGTGCCCAGGGCCCGCAGGTCGAATTCCTCGGGCGTGGCCAGGGTCTGCACCAGTTCTTCGCTCACCAGGGCGCCGGTGCGGAATGTGATGCTCATGGCCGCCAAGCGCTGCGCCACCTGCATGCCCTCGCCCAGCAGCACCGGTTCCACATGGTCGCCTGCGTCCAGCGTGCCGCCCAGCAGGGCGCCCTGGTGCAGGCCCAGGCCCGTGCCCAGCCCCGCGGCCAAGCCGGCGGCCTGGTCGTCGCGGAAGGCGAGCAGCATCTGGTTCAAGGTCAGCACGCCGAACAGGGCGCTGTCCGGGGCGCCGGGAAACTGCCCCACCCATTGGGTGCCCAGGATGCGGGCCAGCTCCCCATGGTGCAGGGCCAGCGCATTGCGCACCCGCGCATAGTAGGCCTGCAACGCCGCCAGCGTCTCCACGCGGCTCAGGCGCTCCAGGCTCAGGCCGAAGAGCTGGCCAAAGAGCACGGGGCAGGCGGCCGCGCGTCCGGGGTCGCCGGCGAGCTGCGCACCGTGGGCCCGCAGGTAGGCCGGCAGGTAGCGCTGCAGCGCCTGACTCGCCGCGCGGGCCTGCTCCAGATCGCTGCGGGTGGCGGCCAATGACTGGTCCAGCATCTGGCGCTCGCGCTGGCGCACGAGCGAGGGCATGAGCAGACGCGCCAGCGCTTCCAGTGGGGCCCAGGGCTGTGCCTCTGTAGGCGTGAGGCGGGTTTCCGCCGCCAGCAGCAGCACGCCTTGCACCACGCCGTCCCACAGCAG
>JACQHH010000038.1 GCA_016199125.1 Candidatus Lambdaproteobacteria bacterium | reverse complement strand
GCCGCGGGCCGCGTCCGGCGGGCGCCGGCGCGGAATGGGGAGAAAATCCAGTCGGGGCGAGAGGATTTGAACCTCCGACCACACCCACCCCAAGGGTGTGCGCTACCAGGCTGCGCTACGCCCCGCCTGCTTCGGTCCAAAGTCTACCCGCCCCCCTCCGGCCGTGTCAACGCGAACTGCCTTGGCCGGCTTCATTTTTCGGCGGGCGGTTGCTATAGGTAATAGGTTTACCGCTTGGCACCGGCGGTCCTGCGCGGCCGCCCAGCGGCCCACGCCGCGCGCTCCCCGGCGCCGCCACGCCCCATCCCGACCCTCTGCGAAGACGCATGACACGACGCAAGCGCACGCTCTCCGGCATCAAGCCCACGGGCCAGCCGCACCTGGGGAATTACCTGGGCATGCTCAAGCCGGCCCTGGCGCTGCAAGCCACCCACGACACGCACTACTTCATCGCCGACTACCATGCGCTGACCACCGAGCACGACCCCCGCGTGCTGCGCGAGAGCAGCTACGAGCTGGTGGCCACCTTTGCCGCGCTGGGCATGGACTTCGACGCGCACACGTTCTTCCGCCAGTCGGACGTGGCCGAGGTGACCGAGCTGGCCTGGATCCTGAGCTGCGTCACCTCCATGGGCCTGCTGGAGCGCGCCCACGCCTTCAAGGACAAGCGGGCGCGCAACGAGGAGATCACCCACGGGCTGTTCTCCTACCCGGTGCTCATGGCCGCGGACATCCTGATCTACGATGCGGACGAGGTGCCCGTGGGCCAGGACCAGAAGCAGCACCTGGAGATGACCCGCGACATCGCGCAGCGCTTCAACCATATTTTCGGCGAGACGTTCGTCATCCCCGAGGCGCGCATCGAGGAGGCGGTGGCGACGGTGCCCGGGCTGGACGGCCGCAAGATGAGCAAGTCCTACGGCAACCAGATTCCCCTCTTCTGCACCGAGCAGCAGTTGCGCAAGGCCGTGATGCGCGTGGTCACCGACTCCCGCGGCGTGGAGGAGCCCAAGGACCCGGACACCTGCAACGTGTTCCAGATTTTCCGGCACTTCGCCCCGCCGGCGCGGCAGGCGGAATGGGCCGCGCGCTATCGCGCCGGGGGCATGGGCTACGGCGAGATCAAGCAGGCCACCTTCGAGGCGATCAACGCCGAGATCCAGGGCTACCGCGCCAGGTACTTCGCCATTCGCGACGACACCGCGGCGCTGGACGCCATCCTGGCCAAGGGCGCGTCCAAGGCCCGCGTGGTCGCGCGGGAGGTGCTGCGGCGCGCCCGGCACCGCGTGGGGTTCGCATGAGCAAGTACCGCGAGATCGACCTGAGCAAGGTGCAGCGCATCTCCTTCGCCGAGCGCGAGACGAAGGTGGACGTGGAGATGTTCGGCCGCCCGGCGCTGGACGACGACTCCTTTGCGCACTTCTTCGACGGCCTGCCGGACATCCTGGCCACGCGCGACCTGAAGCACATCGCGCGCACCACGGCCGGGATCATCCGCGCCGGGCGCAAGGTGATCGTGATGATGGGCGCGCACCTGATCAAGACCGGGGTCTCGCCCGTGCTGGTGGAGCTGATGCGGCGCGGCGCGCTCTCGTGCCTGGTGATGAACGGCGCGGGGGCCATTCACGATTTCGAGGTCGCCCTGTTCGGACGCACGTCCGAGGACGTGGCCAGCACGCTGAACACGGGCAAGTTCGGCTACGTCACCGAGACCGGGGTGTGGATCAACCGGGCGGTGACCGAGGGCGCGGCCCAGGGCTGGGGCTACGGCGAAGCCGTGGCGCGCAAGCTGGCCACGCTGGAGCTGCGCCACCCCCGGCACAGCCTGCTGCTCACGGCGCTGGAGCACGATATTCCGGTGACCGTGCACGTGGCGCTGGGCACCGAGACCATCCACCAGCACCCCGAAGCGGACGGGGCGGCCATCGGCGAGACCAGCCTGCGCGACTTCAGAATCCTCTGCCAGCAGCTCACCGGGCTGGAAGGCGGCATCGTGTTCCTCTACGGCTCCGCCGTGATCCTGCCCGAGGTGTTCCTCAAGGCGCTGACGGTGGTGCGCAACCTGGGCCACGACGTGCGGCGCTTCACCGCCGTCAACTTCGACATGATCCGCCACTACCGGCCCCAGGAGAACGTGGTGGGCCGGCCCACCAGCTCGGGCGGCCAGGGCTTTACCGTCATCGGCCACCACGAGCTGCTGATTCCCCTGTTCTGGCAGGCCGTCTACGCCGAACTGCGCCGCGCCTGAGCGTCGCCCACCAGCGGCCACGCGCTGCTCATCGGCCGCAGAACGGCGGGCCGCCCCACGCGCCCGGGCGCGCAGGGGTTGTCACATCGCTGCCGTGGCGGGTGCCGCGCCCCGGCTGGGGCGTCAGGAATAGATGCCGCTTTCCGGCCGGGTAAACTCCACGCCGGCGGTGGTGTACACGCGGTTGATGGCCTTGCGCACGCCTTCGATGGGCTGGTAGCCGGGCGAAATGAGATAGTGCCCGCCGTTGAGGTCGAGCACGACCGAGGGAAAGCCCGTGATCCCGTAGCGCTTGGTGAGCAGCAGATCGGCCTGCAGCGCCTCGTCCACCTCCGGCGATTCCAGCATGCGCTCGAACTCGTCGCGGTCGAAGCCCACGGACTCCGCCACGCGGAGCTGGGTTTCGCGCAGGGAGGGATCCAGGGCCTGGGTGAAGTAGGCCTTGAACATGCCGACCATGGTGGGCCATTCACGGCTGGGATCCATCCGGCGCGCCGCCAGCACGGCGCGGCAGGCCGGCCAGGTGGTGGCCAGCGGGCGGTGCCGCTTCCACAAGTCCCAGTTGAAGGGCTGCCCGGTCGTCTCGTGGATGCGCACCCACGCGCCCTGGATCAGCTCGGCGAGCACGTCGTTCATGGGCTCGGCGTCCCCGCCCCGCAGCCCGCCCATCACCGTGACGCGCTGCAGCTCCGGGTATTCCGCGTCGACCTGCTCCAGCACGGGGCGAAAGCCCCAGCACCACGAGCACATGGGATCGCCGAAGTAGTACAGCGTACCGATCTTTCCGGGTTGCAGTTCAGCGTCCATGGTGAGCATCCCTCGGGAAGCGCGCCGGCGGCATGCGTGGCGCGCATGCGGAGGATTCTAGCGCGAGCATTCGCGGCTTTGCAAGGCGCGGCCGAGGCCGCTGGCCGCGTGGCGACGCACCGCACCCGCGGCCCGCGGCAAAGCCAATGGCGCATCGCGCCGCGCGCCCGCTGCAGGATATCCGCTTGATTAGTTTGATTTTTCTCGACGATGTTGCTAGCTTGTACGCCTTCGCGACATGCGATCAAAATTACGGGACCCTGCATGCATGCATCGTCCGTTCGCCGTGGCGCTCCCGACCCATTACCGCACGAACCTGGCCTGCTGACGGTCATTGGGGACGGCCGGCGACGCTCCTGTGTGAGGAGTTTCTATCGTGAATAAATCCCAGCTCATCGACAAACTGGCCGTCTCCACGCAACAGACCAACAAGATCGCCGAAGGCGCCGTCAACATCTTCTTCGATCACATCAAGCAGGCCCTGTCGGCCGGCGACAAGGTGGAGATCCGCGGTTTCGGCAGCTTCATGCTCAAGAGCTACAACGCCTACACCGGCCGCAACCCCAAGACCGGCGAGCGCGTGTTCGTTCCCAAGAAGGAACTGCCCTTCTTCCGCGCCGGCAAGGACCTGCGTCTGCAGGTCGACGACAATTCCAAACCGTAGTTGATCGGGAATGCCCGACCGTCCATCCGGCCATGCGCGGGGG
>JACQHH010000039.1 GCA_016199125.1 Candidatus Lambdaproteobacteria bacterium | reverse complement strand
TCGCGCAATCCAAGGTTTCCAACCGTGTCAGGTCCGAAAGGAAGCAGCACTCCGATTCCGCGGATGTGCCGCGAAAATCCGGCCTTCCCCCGCCCCCGCCCGTAGGTGGCGCCGTGCCTTGCCCGCGGCCCTGAGTCCCGAGCTTGTCGCAGGATCGAAGCGCCGCGGGACCTCGCCGCCGGCCCTTTTTCCCGCCCGCAGAACCCGAAGGTCACGGCCATGGATTACGTCGTGCTCGCCCGCAAGCTGCGCCCCATGCGCTTCCAGGACCTCATCGGCCAGGAGACGGTGGCGCGCATCCTGCGCAACGCGGTGCTCAGCGGGCGCGTGGCCCATGCCTTCCTCTTTGCTGGGTCGCGGGGGGTGGGCAAGACCAGCGCGGCGCGCATTCTCACCAAGGCGCTCAACTGCCTGCAACCGGCCGACGGCGAGCCCTGCAACGCCTGCGCGAACTGCCTGGAGATCACGGCCAACGCCTCGCCGGACATCTACGAGATCGATGCGGCCTCCAACCGCGGCATCGACAACATCCGCGAGCTGCGCGAGAACACCAACTACCGCCCGGCCAAGAACCGCTACAAGACCTACATCATCGACGAAGCGCACATGCTCACCACGGAGTCCTTCAACGCCCTGTTGAAGACCCTGGAGGAGCCGCCGGAGCAGGTGAAGTTCATCCTGGCCACCACCAACCCGCACAAGATTCCGGACACCATCCAGTCGCGCTGCCAGCGCTTCGATTTCCCGCGCATTCCCGTGCGGCTGATGAGCGACTACCTGCAGCGCGTGGTGGCCGGCGAGGGGCTGACCTTTTCGCGCCCGGCGCTGGAGGCCATCGCGCGCAACGCGGCGGGGGGCATGCGCGATGCGCTGACGGCCATCGACCAGGTGGTGTCGTTTTCGGGATCCTCGCCCAGCGACGAGGACGTGCTGGGCATTCTGGGCATGATGGACAGCCGCGAGGTGTTCCGCCTGCTCGGCGCGCTGCTGGGCGGGCGGCTGGACGAGGCCCTGGCCGTCTTCGGCGCCGTGCTCGACCGCGGGCACGATCCCGATGCCCTGCTGGCCGCGCTGCTCAAGGAGCTCAAGGACCTCAGCCTGTTCGCCGCGCTCAAGCGCGATGCCACCTATTTCCAGGACCACCTGCCGGAGGAACTGGAGTTCTACGGCCGGCACGCGGGCACGGTGCCCGCCGATGCACTGCAACAGCTCTTCTTCCTGTTCCTGGACCTGGAAGCCCAGCTCAAGCGCACCACCCAGACCCGCGCCTGCTTCGAGATGGCGCTGGCCAAGGCCTGCCGGGTGGAAACGCTGGTGGGCGTCCCCGAGCTGCTGGGCCGCGTGCGCGCGCTGCTGGCCCAGGGCGCCGGCGCTGCGTCGCCGGGCAACGTCCCCCCCGGCGGCGGACCATCGCATCCGGCCCGGCAGAGCGCGCCCGCCGCGGCGCCTGTGTCCATGCGGAGCGCGCCCCCGGTGCAACCCCCGCCTGTGCCCCCGGCGGCGCCCGCCGCAATCCAGGGCGCGCAGCCCCGCGCAAGGGAGCCCCAGCCCTCGGCCGCGAGTGCGCCGGCCCACGCCACCGCCAGCGGCGAAGCGGGCGAGGCCGCCGACCCGGACCCTGCCGGTCCCTTCGCCTCCGGGACCGCATCCGCCGCTCCAGCTCCCGGCGAGCCTCCCGCCGGGTCGCGGGAATTTTTCGACGAGGAGCCGCCCGGCGCGCACGGGGAACCTTTCGACGACGAGCCGCTTGGCGACCCAACGCCAATGCCCGACGACGAGCCGCTCCCCGAGCCGCGGGAATTTTCCGACCCTGGGAGTTTCGGGCCGCCGGGAGAAATTGACGATGACGTACCTCCGGCCGATGCGTCGCCGGCACGGGAGACGCCGTGGACGCCGATGCCGCCCCCCGGGGCCCCCGACGCGCCGCGCGCGGGAGCGCCTGCACGCAATGGCGGGGTGCCGCCGGGGCGCTTCACCGCCGCGCCGCCCCCCACAGGAACCGACCAGCCCGACGAAGCGGCGGACACGGACGATCCCCAGACCCTGCCGCCCCTGCCCGAGCACGCGCCCTGCGACGATGCGCGCTTCGGCGCGTTCGTGGCGCTGGCCCGCGACATCAATCCGCGCTTTCCCGCGCTGCTGCGGCGCATGGAGGTGGCCCACATCGGCGACGGGCAGGTGCACCTGGTGCCCCCCTCGCGGGCCGAAACTTTCTCCTCCGGGGAGCTGGAGCGGCTGCGCCCGGCCCTGCACCAGGCCTTCGGGCAGGCTTTCGATCTGCGCGTGATTGATGGTACAAATAGACAAGCGCGCAGCGAATACACCTTGTCCGGCCGCGAACGCCTGGCCAGGGCACACCATCTGGCCCGCGAACGCCAGCAGGCGCGGGAAGACGCCCAGGTGCGGCGCATGGCCCAGTTCTTTCCGCGCGCCACCGTCAAGACCATCCAGTTGCGCGAATCCGCCGGCGGAGAGCACGAGGATGTTTAAGGGCAACCTGGGAGACCTGATCCGCCAGGCGCAGCAGCTCGGCGAATCCGTCAAGCAGACGCAGGCCAAGCTGGCGGAGCGCACCGTGGAGGTGTCCGTGGGCGGCGGCATGGTGCGCATGACCTTCAACGGCCGCTCCGCGGCTCTCTCCATC
>JACQHH010000012.1 GCA_016199125.1 Candidatus Lambdaproteobacteria bacterium | reverse complement strand
GGCTTGTCGGCCAGGGCGTCCATGATCGGCAGCTCGGTGGTGCCCGGATTTCCGAAGAGGATGGAGACGCCCTCATCCTGCAGGATGGAGAGAAAGGCGTCGCGGCCGGTGATCGTGGTCATGGGAATCCTTGAAATCGGGGGGCGCCCGCCGGGCGGGAAACGCCGGCGCGGCCGGGTTGCGGGCCCTACGCCGCGGCGCACGGGCCTGCCGCGCCATACTCTGCCAGCAATGGGCGGATTTGAAAAGGCGGCGCCGGAGCGCCCGGCCCGCAGGCACCTTCCGTCGCGCGCTGTCCCGGCCGACCCGCGCAACAACGCCTGGCCGGCCGGCTACAGGGCAAGCAGCACGATCGCCGCGCCCGCGGTGGCAATCGCGAGGTAGCCCGGCCTGCCCGGGCGCTCGCGCCACACCACCACCCCCAGCAAGCCCGAGAGGAACAGCATGCCCGTGTTGTTCAGCGGAAAGGCCAGCACGCCGGGCACGACGTGCAGCCCCAGCAGCAGAAAGCTGTTGCCCGTCACGTTAAGCACGCCGAACAGGCTGCCGTTCATCACGTCGCGGCGCGCCAGGCGGCGCCGGCCGGCCAGCAGCACGGCCCAGGTCATGAGACCCGCCGAGATGAAGATCAGCGCCAGCAGCGCCTCCCGTTGCTCCGGGGGGCCCCACTCGGTGAACAGCTTGAGCGTGACGTGCGAGCCGCCCCCGCCGATGAACACCGCGACCAGCCACACCGCCGCGCCGCCGGCGGAGCCGATCTGCCGCGCTCGCCCGGCCAGCGTGATCAGCAGCACCGCCGTCAGCGCCAGCAGGATGCCCAGGGCTTGCAGCAGGCTGGGCCGCTCCCCGAAGAAGGCGATGGACACGGCGATGGGCAGCACCACCGACAGGCGCAAGGCCGCCGTGGAGGTGGCCAGCCCCACCGCCTGGATGGCCCCCATCCAAAGAAACAGCGCGATGGCGAAAAAGAAGCCGCCCACCACGCCCAGCACCAGCGTGACCGCATCCGGCCACAGATGTCCCGTGCCCACCCAGACGGCCGTGGCCAGGGACGCTGCCACGAGATAGTTGATCCCCATCACCACCAGCCGGTCGTGACCCGCCATCTCCCCACGCTTGAGGATCATGGC
This sequence comes from Candidatus Lambdaproteobacteria bacterium, assembly GCA_016199125.1. GTDB lineage: Bacteria > SAR324 > SAR324 > SAR324 > JACQKK01 > JACQHH01. The sequence goes on along the minus strand of JACQHH010000012.1, from coordinate 5,935 downwards.
GTTGCACACGCTGGCCAGGATCGACAACAGCAGATAGATCATAGGCGGGACGCAGGGGGCAGACACAGGCTCGCGCAGCGGCGGGGCACCGCGCCGCAGAACGCAGGCTGGCGATCGGGGTGGCGGTGGAAAGGTCCACCCGGCCCGCCGCGCCCCGGGCACGGCTGCGCCGGCGGCGCGTTCCCGCGCCGACGCGCCCGGGCGGACGCACGCCGCGCCCGGGCGGACGCACGCGGGCTACGGAATCAGCAGCACCTTGCCGGTGGTGCGGCGGCCCTCCAGGTCGTCGTGGGCGGCCTTGGCCTGGGACAGGGGGTAGGTCGCGCCGATGCGGATTTTCAGCTTGCCGTCGCGCACCATGCCCAGCACCGCGCGGGCGCGCTTGAGCAGCACGTCGCGCGTGGCGATGTGGTGGAACAGGCCCGGGCGCGTGATGTACAACGAGCCCTTGGCATTCAGCACGCCCAGGTCGAAGGCCGGCACCGGGCCCGCGGACTGGCCGTAGAGCACCATCAGCCCGCGGGGGCGCAGCAGGTTCAACCCCTTCTCGAAGGTCGTGATGCCCACCGCGTCATAGACCACGGCCAGGGCATTCTTCCCGGCGATGCGGTTCACTTCCTGCTCGAAGTCCTGCCTGGTGTAGAGAATCACATGGTCCGCTCCGGCGTCCTTGGCCAGTTTGGCCTTGTCGTCGGTGGAGACGGTGGTGATCACCTTGGCGCCGAGCTGGTGGCACATCTGGATCAACAGCAACCCCACCCCACCGGCCCCGGCATGGATCAGCACCCATTCCCCCTTTTTCACCGGGTGGGTATCGCGCGTCAGGTAGTGCGCGGTGAGGCCCTGCAACATCGTGGCCGCGGCGGTCCTGGCGTCGACGCCCTTGGGGACGGCCACGGCCCGATCGGCCGGCACGAGATGATACTGCGTGTAGGAGCCCAGCACGCCGGTCCAGGCCACTGTGGCGCCCTTGCGGAAACCCGTGACGCCCGGGCCCAGCGCTTCCACGGTGCCCGCGCCTTCATTCCCCGGCGTGAAGGGCACTTTCATGGGGTAGTACCCCGTGCGCTGGTACACGTCGATGTAGTTCACGCCGCAGGCATCCAGCTTGACCAGCATTTGTCCCGGCCCCGGCTTGGGCGTCGGCACGTCCTTGTATTGCATGACCTCCGAGCCCCCGTTCTTCTCGATCACTATGGCTTTCATCATGGCGTCCCCAGCGAATGCGCGTGCGGTTTGAAGGAATAACGGGCCGGCGGCGCGCCGCCCGTGCTTGCAAATCACCGCTTACCATAGCCTATTTCAGTGGGCTCAGGTACAGACCGGCGCAAGGGGATGCCGGAGCGACGTCGGCTGCCGGCGGCGGACGCGATTTGTCAGGCGACTTTGCAGACAAAGGCTAATCGCGCCCCATGACGGTGGCGGCCTCGGCCCGCAGAGGCGGGGGCGCCCGGTGACGGAGCAGGCTGTCCCACACGATCCCGCAGAGTACGGCCACGGCGCCGGTATAGCCATAAGTCGAGGGCGCCTCGCCCACCGCCAGGTAGACCCACACCGGGTTGAGCAGCGGCTCCAGCAGGCACAGCACGGCCACCTGGGTCGGCGGAATGCGCAGCATGGCCTGGGTGAACAGGCAGAATGCCAACCCCACCTGGACACTCCCCAGGTAGAGCAACATCAGCCAGTCGGTGGGCACGATCTGGGCAAAGGGAAAGGCCTGCGGCCGGATGGCCCACAGCGCCCCGAAAGTGAGCAGGTTGCACAGGCTGATGATGCCGATGCCCGGATGGCGCAGGCGCGCATAGGCCATGGTGAACACCGCAAAGGTCACGCCCGCCACCAGCGCCACCAGGTTCCCGTGGAACGACGTCCCGTGTGCCGGCTCCAGCAGGAAGATGCCAATGCCCGCCAGGATCGCCAACTGGGGCGGCACCAGCCGCGCCGCCAGCTTCCGCTCGGCCAGGGCCGTGAAGAGGAACACCCAGCCCGGGCTGGTGGACTGGATGGCGATGGCATTGGCCGCCGTGGTCCACTTGGTGGCCGTGACGAAGCACAGCACCAGCACGGCGTAGGACACGAGCACGACCGCCAGGGGCCAGCCGTTGCGAAAGTGCCGCGCCCGGATGGTCGGGGCCAGCACCAGCCCGGCCACCAGCGCCCGCAAGCCGGTCACCGTGAGCGGCCCCACGGTGAGCAGCTTGATGAACATGCCGTTGGAGCTCCACAGCACGGCGGCGCCAAGCACCAGCAGCATGCCGGCGGTCTGGGGGCGCAGCCGCGGAAACAAAGTCGCAATCATGGGCCTGGAGATGGAGGGGCTGGCGTCGGCGCATCGTTGCAGGGCAGGCCCCACGGCAGAGCCGCCGCGGGCGCGCATTTCCCTTGTACGCCATCGCCGCGCCGCGCGCCAGATGGAGCCGGTGCTGGCCCGCGGCCGGCCGGCTCCGTCCCGCGGGGCCCCGGCGCGCCATGCCCCCAGGAACTCCGCTCCGCGGATGCATGTGCGGCTACACGGCCGCGGGAACATTTGCTAACCTGGGTCGGCGGCCGCGGCCACCGGCCGTCGCCGGCGGCGTCACCGTGACCGCTTGGTGGCGCCGCGCGGCCGCACCCCGCATTCACCATCCAGCAGCGGAATTTCATGAGCGCTCCCCAAGTCGTCGTCGCCCGCAAACCGCCAGGCAAGACCCTGCGCCTATTGCTCGATGCCTATGACACCTGGGTCTGGGAGGAGGATCGCACCATGCCGCGCGACCTGCTGCTGGACAAGGTGCGTGACGCGATCGGCCTGTACACGATGTGGACGGACCAGGTGAACCAGGAGTTGCTGGATCACGCGCCCAGGCTGCGGGCCGTGAGCCAGATGGCCGCGGGCGTGGAGAACATCGACCTGGCGGCCTGCACGGCCCGCGGCGTGCCCGTGGGCTTCACGCCGGGCGCCGGGGCCGAGGCCACGGCCGACCAGACCATGGCCATCCTGCTGGCCCTCAGCCGGCGCATTGTGGACGGCGCGCTGTATGTCAAGGCCGGCCGGTGGAAGGACTGGTCGCCCATCGTGCTGATGGGCAACGACGTGTTCGGCAAGACCATGGGCATCGTGGGGATGGGCCGCATCGGGCGCTGCATCGCCCGCCGCGCGCGGGGCTTCAGCATGCCCCTGCTGTACACGGGCCGCAGCCGCAAGCCCGACGCCGAGCGGGAATTCGGCGCCCAGTACCGCTCCCTGGACGCCCTGCTGGCCGAAGCGGACATCGTGGTGCTGATCCTGCCGCTCACGCCGGAGACCACGCACCTCATCGACGCGGCGGCCCTGGCCAGGATGAAGCCCGGCGCGATCCTGGTCAACATGGCCCGCGGGCCCGTGGTGGATTCGCACGCGCTCTATGAGGCGCTGGCGGACGGACGCCTGCGCGGCGCGGCGCTGGACGTAACCGAGCCGGAGCCCATCAACATGGACAATCCGCTGTTGACCCTGGAAAATTGCCTCATCGTGCCGCACACCGGCACGACAACCGAGGAAACCCGCGAAGTCATGACCGACATGTCCGTCCGCAATCTCCTCAACGGAATCGAGGGACGGCCCATGTTGCATTGCGCCAACCCCGAGGCGCAGCTCCGCTGAACGGGCGCCCGGCCTCCCACGGCGGCGGATGGGCCGCGGAAGCCTCCGCGGGGGCAGCGCCGCTCCGGCGCACACCGGGTCGCCCATGGCCATGAAGATCGACACCTATTTCGGCTTTTTCGCCACCTCGGTGTTCACGGCCATGGCCGGCACCCTGGGCGAGGTGCTGCGCCGCCAGGTGTCGCTGGAGCACATGGCCCTGGCCGTGACCAATACGCTCAAGCTGCGCTGGAGCGACATCGACACCGTGCTGCTGCCGACCGTGAGCCACCCGGGCGATGTGTCGTACGTGTTCGCGCTCAGCGAGCGCGACCTGAAGAGCCTGGCCGCGCTGGCCGAGGGCCGCGTCAGCATGCAGCGCCTGATGGAAGCGGCGGTGGGCACGGCCGTGGAGCCGTTCAATTTCATCACCAAGAAGCGCGCCAAGCTGACCGCGCTGCAATTCTCCAAGAACGTGACGGGGCTCACCGCCGCGCACCTGCAAGGGCAGGTGGCCTACACCATGGCCGTGGGCGAGTTTCGCGCCCTGCCCAGCACCCAGTTCACCCTGCGCCTGCTGGTGACGTCCCGCGGCCGGGACGTGATCGAAGCGCGCACCACGGAAAAGGGCCCCCAGCGCGCGCTGTTCTCCATCAACGAGGGGGCCTACGTCTGCCGCCCGCAGTGGGAGCCCCCTCCGCCGCCGCCCGGCGCCGAGCGCGGCGAGGGCCTGGCCGCCGTGCACATGAACGGCTGGCTGAACAGCTTCTTTCTGCGCAATTGCGGCAGCCTGGCGCCCAAGCTCTTCCGCCAGCCGGCGGCCATGACCACGGAGATCGGCGACGTGGCGCTGCTCAAGGAGGCCGCCCAGCAGCCCCGGCCGCCCACGGTGGTGCGCCTGCAGCTCAACGAACAGAAGGCCATGGAAGCGTTCCTGGTGGTGGCGCCGGACAGCGCCCAGACGCTCCTGCAGCTCAGCAAGTCGGGCCAGGAGCGCTTCGTGGGCGACCTGCTGCGCACGCTCTTCGGCGATGCCGGAGGGCTGTGGGAGGGTTTCGGCGGCACCCCGCTGCGCTGGAAGCTGCTGGCGACGCGCAAGTTTCCCCCCGACGCCATGAGCATGATCGAGGAGCGGGTGCAAGGCGGAGTGGTGGCCCGGCAGACGGTGGCTCTGGACGAAGGCAGGTTGAGCTGGCTGCTGGCCCTGGGCGGCCACACCTGGCAGTGGCTGATGCGCCTTACGGCCCGTGCGTTGGACCTGCCGCTGGAAGGCATGCCGGAGCGCAAAGCCATCTTCCGCGCCACGGGCTGGGGCGACGGCGGCATGGCCTGGGGCCGGCTGATCCAGCTCACCGGGGAGCGCGAGCTGCAGGAGCTGGTGCGCCTGCTGGGCCGCGCGGAGATGAGCGAGCAGCACTTCGCCACCGTGGCCATGACGCTGGAGCGCGCCGCTCGCGAGGCTTGGTTTGCGGCCATGCCGGTGGGGCTGCGCGAGCGCACCCATGCGTGCAAGCTGGACACGCGCGATGCCCCGGCACTGCACGCCGCCTTGAGCAATGCCATGGTGGGCCTGGCCCAGAGCGGACGCATGCCCGACGGCAAGACCGCGGCCTGGGTCAGTGTGTACAGCGAAATCCACTGGGCGCACCGCCGCAACCTGATCGAGCAGTTGCTGCCCGTGCGGCACCTGGTCTACGGCATGGATCGCGCCTCGCTGAGCCGGCTGCTGTTCGATACCTCGGACAAGGTGCTGGTGCCCCTCATGTGCGGGGCGTCCTTTCCCGTGATCGACCAGATGCGGCGCGCCATCTCGCCGGGCTTTGCCATGCGCCTGCTGGAGGACGTGCAGGAACTGCGGCCGCGCACCAACGCCTTCGAGGTGCAGGAGGCGCAACTGGCGCTGTATCGCCGCTGCAGCGCAGGCGTCACGGCCGGGCGCTACATGCTGCGGGCCACGCCGTCGCGGCGGCTGGGCGAGCTGCTGCGCTGGCTGGACGAAACGGCCTCATAGGGCAGGCTGCGCCCGCGCTCAAGCCTCGGGATAGCCCAGCTCATCCAGGCGGCGGGGATTGGTGCTCCAGTCCTTGAGCACGGAGACCTGCAGGTCCAGGTGCACGCGTACTCCGAGGATCTTGGCCAGTTTCTGGCGGGCGGCGCTGCCGATGGCCTTGAGGTTGCGCCCGCCCTTGCCGATCACGATGCCCTTCTGGGAATCCCACTCCACGACGATGCGGGCAAAGATGGTGAGCCGGCCGGGCTGCTCCTCCAGGTGCTCCACCCTGACGGCACAGCTATAGGGCACCTCGCGATGGGTGCGGCGGAACAGCTCCTGGC
>JACQHH010000035.1 GCA_016199125.1 Candidatus Lambdaproteobacteria bacterium | reverse complement strand
TCCGGCGTGACAGGCCGGCGTTATAACCAGCTTAACTACGACCCCGAGGACTGGTTGCGCACCAGAACTGCACGGGGCAGTGCGCTCCAATACCGAATTTTTATCCTAAGCACGCGGCCGCGGCTTGTCAATCGACAAGGGTCGCGGAGGACCGTCCGGGCGCGGCGCTGACCGTGCCCCGCAACGGCAGGGCGGCGATCGCCCGGTCACGGCACGGCAGGACCGCCCCGCCCTCAGTCGTCCAGGGTCACGAATACGGAGGTGCGCGGCTGCTGGTCGATTGCCCGGCTGATGTGCCCCCGGCCGCTGGTGTCCTCGGCCAGGAACATCTCCCCGGGACCGATGCGCCGGCGCGAGCCGTCGCCCACCACGATCTCAACGCCGCCGCGCAGGTTGATCACGAGTTGCCGCCGCGGGGCGTTGTGGAAATCCAGATCGTACGTGCCGGGCGTCTCGCGAAAGATGATGCCCTTGACCGGATACAGCTTGGACAAGGTGCCCACATCCCCGGCGGCCTTCAGCTCCACGTCCAGTTCGCCGAAATGCGACTCCCCGTCGTCGCCGGTGTAAATGCGCAGAATCTTCATGCTCCTCCCCGATAGTGGCGTGGCGCTGCCACGACTCGCTCAGCACGCATTGGACGGGCCCAACCCGATACGGTATGCACCATGAAACTGCCCGCCCTATTCGTGACGACGCGTTGACGCCGGCTGCATCTGGTGCCGAGTCTCTCCCTGCTCCCGGAAAGGCCAGACCGCATCTCCACGGTCCGGGGCCGGACGAGCCTCGCGCCGACCGCGGTGCTACACGGCATATTGGCACGGGTGGCGGCGTAGTCCGGCATGGGCCGTACGGCCGCACGGTCGGCGGCGCACCAATCTACTGGCGATTTGAGGCATGCACAAGCTCTTGCAGGGCATCCACCTGTTCCAGCGCGACGTGTTCGGCGAGCACGAGGAGGAATTCGTGCGGCTGGTGCAGGGTCAGCATCCGGAAGTGCTCTTCATCACCTGCTCCGATTCGCGCCTCAATCCGGATCTGCTCATGCAGGCACGGCCGGGCGACCTGTTCGTGCTGCGCAATGCGGGCAACATCGTCCCGCCCTACGGCGAAGGGCCGGGAGGCGAGGCGGCCACCATCGAGTTCGCCCTGGAGCTGCTCATGGTGCAGCACATCGTCGTGTGCGGGCATTCCCATTGCGGCGCCATGCAGGCCCTGCTGCGCCACGAGCACCAGGCTGCCCTGCCCGCCACGACCCGCTGGCTGCGGCTGGCCGACCCCACGCGTCGCCTGGTGCACGAGCGCTACGGGCACCTGCCGGACGATGAGCAGCTCAATGTGGCCATCCAGGAGAACGTATTGCTGCAACTCGATACCATCCGCACCCACCCCTCCGCTGCGCGCCGCCTGGCCGAGGGGCGGCTGAACCTGCATGCCTGGGTGTACAAGTTCGAGACGGGCGAAGTGTTTTCCTTCGATCCGCGTGTCGAGCAGTTCCTGCCGCTCAAGGTGGCCGGTTACCGTCCCAGCGTCTGAGCGTGCCGGGGTGCGGCGCCTTTGGTCACAACGGGGAGAAATGCGCGACCCGCCAGCGTTGCACGGGGCAGCGCCCCTCGCGACAACGTGATTTCAGACAGAACCGGGATCAGTGGGCCATCGGCCACAGCGGAGTCGCAGGGGTCAACGTCCCGTGCACCAACGTGATTTCAGAGAGAATCGGGGTCAGTGCACCATGGCCGGACGCTGCTGGATTTCCAGCGACGCGCCCTGCTGGCGCAGCCAACTGCGGCGCTGCCGATAGTCCGGCAGCACCGAGCTCACCAGGGACCAGAAGCGCGGCGAGTGGTTCAGCTCCAGCAGGTGACACAGCTCGTGCACCACCACGTAGTCCAGGACGTGCAGCGGCGCCAGGATCAGGCGCCAGTTGAAGTACAGCGCCCCGCGGCTCGTGCAGGTTCCCCAGCGTCGCTTCTGGTCCTTCACGCAGACCCGGCTGGGCGTCACGCCCACGTGTTCCTGAAAGTGTGCCACGCGCTGCTGGATCACGCGTTCGGCCTCGCGGCGGTACCAGGCCATCACCAGCGATTCCGATGTCTCGTCGGCGGGCTGCTGCCCCGCCAGCCCGCAGGCCACCTCGATGATGCCACCGTGCAGCGACACCGATCCGCCCGAGGCGTCCGCGCGGATGCGCAGCGTGTACGACGCCCCCTGGTAGGGCAGCGCCGCGCCGTCCTGCCACGAGATGGGTTTCTGGCTGGCGCGGATGGAATCGATCAGCGCCATCTTGCTGCGGATCCACTTGGCCTTGCGCCGCAGGAACGCGTCGATCTCGGCCTGCGGCAGGCGCTGGGGACAGTGCACCAGCATGCCGCGGTCCGGATCGATCGTGACCGAGATCGTGCGCCGCCGCCGGCTCCGCCGCAAGGTGTACGGGATGTCCAGGGAGGCCGTGTTCAATCGTGTGTTCATGGGCTGCGTTGCGGGTCGCACCTGGCGGAAAGGCGCTGCGTACACTCACCTCGGTGCAACGATTGTAGCGGATGCAGGGAGAAGGGGGCAACGTGCCCGCGAGCGGCTCTCCCGCAGCCGCCATCCGCGGCGGTCTTGGCGGGGAGAGCACGTTTTTCGCTTGCGTGAAATACGTCAATATTGTACATATTTAGCATCCTACATTCGGGCGTGAAAGCGGTAACAGGGGCGGCCTGCGGCACTGCCGGCGGCGTCGCCCGCCGTGCGGTCTTGGAGGGATCGCCCGAATGCAACGTAGTGGTCATTATTGCGCGTAGAGGTTCGTCGTGGATGGTAAAGTGAAGTGGTTCAATAACGCAAAAGGATTCGGTTTCATTATCCCGTCCGACGGTGGACAGGATGTGTTCTGCCACCACAGCCAGATCGAAATGGAGGGGTACCGTTCGTTGATGGCCGGCCAGGACGTGGTCTTCACCGTGGAGGAGGGTCCCAAGGGCCTGTACGCAACCAATGTAAAACCCGCCTGAACGATAGTGCATCACACGGGCCGGCGGCGCACGGAGGGGATTCCCTGTGCCGCACGGCCCTCTTTTTTCCTCCAGGCTCCAGCGCTGCCCAGGTGTGCCGCGCGCACGGCGCAGCATGTGCTCGCTGCGGGCGCCGTGCCGCGTCCGGCCGTGTGCGCGCCCGCCCGTGGACTCCGGCGGCGTGCACCCGCGCCGGGTTGCGCGGCGTGCCGGGTTGCGCGACATCACGCGGCGGCGTAGGCAAAGCGGCCAATTTGGTTTACGGTGGGTCGAAGACACCGGCCGTAGCCCGCCGCGGCGCCAGGGCCGGCACGCACTCGCCCGCGCCGACGGTCAAGCCGCCCCGCGGCGCTCCGCAGCATGACATGGACCGCGCATGACCATCGACGTGATTGGCATCGAAAACCCGCTGATCGACCTGCTGGTGCAGGTGGAAGACGAGTTCCTGGAGCAGATCCAGGTCGAGAAGAACAAGATGTACCTCATCGACCAGGAGCGCCTGCGCAATGTGCTGCAGGCCCTGGACGGCCGGCGCATTCATCCGGAGCCGGGCGGCTCCTGCGCCAATACGCTCATCGGCATCGCGCGGCTCGGCGGCAGCACGGCATACTGCGGCATGGTGGGCGGCGACGATTACGGCCGCGTGTACGTGGAAAAGCTGGAGGCGGCGGGCGTCAAGTCGTACATTGCCTCCAACGGCAATCTCACGGGCAGCACCGTCATCCTGGTCACGCCCGACGCGGCGCGCACCATGAACACCTACCTGGGGGCGTGCCAGGATCTGGACGCCTCCAGCATTCCGCTGGAGGCGCTGCGCCGCGCGCGCATGCTCTACATCACGGGCTATCTGTGGGACACGCCCGGCCAGCAGGAGGCCGCGCAACTGGCCCTCTCCACGGCGGGCAAGGCGGGCCTGACCGTGGCCATGAGCCTGGCGGACCCCTTCTGCGTGGCGCGGCACGCCGAGGACTTCCGGCGCATCCTGCGGGAGCACGTGCACCTGGTGTTCGCCAACCGCGAGGAGGCCCTGGCGCTGACCCAGACCGACAATGCCCAGCAGGCCCTGCGCGTGCTGCGCGAATGGTGCCCGGGCGCCGTGATCACCCTGGGCGGCAACGGGGCGCTGGTGGCCGAGGGCGACGAACTGGCCTACCTCGATCCCTTTCCCGTCAAGGCCGTGGACACCACCGGAGCGGGCGATGCCTTTGCCGCGGGATATCTTTACGGCAAGCTGCGCGACGCGTCCCTGCTGCAGCGCGGCCGGCTGGGCAGCTATTTCGCCGCGCAGGTGATCCAGCACATGGGGCCACGCCTGGAGCAGGATCCGCGCACCGTGCTGCGACCGGTGTTGGACGACCCCCGCAACTAGCCCGGGATCACACCCTCCGCGCGCACGGGCGCCGGATCGGCGGCGGCGAACAGCGTGCCCGCCTGCCGCCGGCGGCGCAGCGCCCAGCCCAGCAGCCCGGCCTCGCCCAGC
>JACQHH010000034.1 GCA_016199125.1 Candidatus Lambdaproteobacteria bacterium | reverse complement strand
CTCCTGGACCAAATGCCGCTGTGCGCGGAAAAATTTATTGATCGTCTCGATCATGTGCACGGGAATGCGGATCGTGCGGGCCTGATCAGCAATGGAACGCGTAATGGCCTGGCGGATCCACCACGTGGCGTAGGTGGAGAACTTGTAGCCGCGGCGGTATTCGAACTTGTCCACCGCCTTCATCAGCCCGATGTTGCCCTCCTGGATGAGGTCCAGGAACTGCAGGCCGCGGTTGGTGTATTTCTTGGCGATGCTGATCACCAGGCGCAGGTTGGCCTCGGTAAGCTGGCTCTTGGCCCGCTTAACCTTGCGCTCGGCGCTGGTGAGAATCTTGATCTCCTTGCCGAACTCTTCCTGGTCCAGCTCCGTCTGCTCGATGAGCTTGGCAATGCGCCGCTCGCCGATACGCACCTTTTCCAGGAAGCGCCGGGCAATGCGCGGCTCGTGGCCGCAGGTGGTGCGGATCTTGGCCGCGAACTGCTCCTTGCGCTCCGAATCCTTGGCCTTGAGCCAGCGCAGGATCAGCTCCTCGGTCTTGTTGGGCTCGCTGCCCAGCTCCTTCAGGTGCCGGGTGAGCTGGCGGCTGGTGATGTTGAGCTTGTCGCGATGCTGCAACATCACGTTGCACATGGCGTCGATCTGCCGCGAGTTGAAGTTGATGCCCTTGATGCAATCGGCGATCACGTCGCGCAGCTTCTGCATCTGGGCCAGTTCGGCCTTGGACTTGCGCTTCTTGAGCTTCAGCGACTCCAGCTTGTCCCAGGACTTCTGGGCCTTGTTGAGGGACTCCAGCACCTTGTCGACGGCCAGGCTCTCTTCCTCGATGACGTTGTCGTCCTCGTCCATGCCGGAGATGATTTCCTGCACCTTGATCTTGCGGGCGCGCAGGCGGTTGCCCATGTTCAGCAGGTAGCGCGCCACCAGCGGCGAGCGCGAGAGCACCTCGATCATCTCGCGCTGCCCCTCCTCGATGCGCTTGGAGATCTCCACCTCCTCCTCGCGCGTGAGCAGCTTGATGTAGCCCATCTCGCGCAGATACATGCGCACCGGGTCGTCGGTGCGCGTGTCCACCGAGGGGTCCAGATCCAGCTCTTCCGTTTCCTCCTCGTCCGCGGGGGCGGCGGACTTGTGCAGGCTCATGCTGCCATTGCTGTCGATCACCTCGATGTTCATCTCGCCCAGCACGGTGAACACCTCGTCAAGCTGGTCGGGATTGTTGGCGCCGGCGGGAATGAGGTCGTTGATCTCGTCGAGGGTGAGGAAGCCCTTCTCCTTGCCGGTGGCGATGAGCTGCTTGACCAGCTTGCTCTGCGTCGATCCTTCCTCCGGGGAGGCTTCCACGGAAACGGCCGCCTGCTTCTCTTCCTTGGGCTTGCGCGGGGTTTTGGCTTGCTGGGTTTTGCGCGACGTCGTCGGAATGGCTTTCATAGACTCTCAGGAATGAGGCGATTGGCGGGGATGCCTGCTCGGCGGTCTGCGTGCTGCGAAAAATCAGGTCGGTGGATGCAAGGAATGGAGGCCCTCCTGGGCTGCTCGGCGCCGGTGCCATGCGGGAGTCCGCAGGGGCTCGATCCGGGTCGGATCGGGCACGTGGCGCGGGTTCAAGGCACCGCCGCGCCCCTTGAACAGTCTACCATGGGCGGCGGTTCAGCGCGCGCCGCGCGCCGTTGGAAAACAGCCACATGGCGGATTCGCAGATGCGGTCGGGATGAGGGTGAATGTGACGGGACAGATCGACAGCCTGATATTGTGCACCATTTAACAGCATAGCAGGGCGTTGTGCACGAATCAATCAATATTTCAATGTTCGAGCATGCCCACGGACCGCGCGTTCAAACGGCCGTGGACGGTTGGGCATGGACGTCGCGGCGCCTGCAAGCGGTGCGCACGTCCGCGGAAGCGCCACGGAGGGAGCGCCGGTTCGGCGCCGTCCCGCGCACCCGGTTCCGCGCCGGATGGACGCGCTCAGTCGATGAGCTTTTCGATGCGGATGAGCTGGGGCGATCCGGCCACGAAATCCATGGTCTTGATCTCTTCCAGGCTCTTGAGCACGTTGCGCTCGCGGGCGTTGTGGGTGATCAGCACCACCTGCACGGGGTCGCTGGGATGGTCGGCCGTGGACGGCTGGAACATGGACTGGATGCTGATGTTGTTGTTGCCCAGCACGGTGGTCATGCGCGCCAGCACGCCCACGCGGTCGAGCACCTGGAAGCGCAGGTAGTATTCCGAGTCGATGTCGTGAATCGGCACCACGGGCAGGTCGCGCAGCCGGTCCGCCATCACCGAGAGCGGCGGCAGGCCACCCTTCTGCCCGCTGAGCAGACGCCGTGAAATGTCCATGATGTCGCCCACCACCGCGCTGCCCGTGGGGGCGGCGCCCGCTCCGCGGCCGTAGGACATGGTGGCGTCCACGTTGTCCCCGGTGATGTAGACGGCGTTGAACACGCCGTGCACCTGGGACAGCAGATGGTCGGCGGCCACCAGGGTGGGGTGTACGCGCGCTTCCACGCGGCCGTCCACCAGCTTGCCGATGGCCAGCAGCTTGATCACGTAGCCCATCTGGTCGGCGTAGGCGATGTCCATGGGCGTGATGTGGCTGATGCCCTCGCAGTAGATGTCCTTGTAGGGCACCATGGTGCCGTAGGCCAGGTTCACCAGGATGGCCAACTTGTGGGCCGAGTCAAAGCCCTGCACGTCGAAGGTGGGGTCGGTCTCCGCGTAGCCCAGGCGCTGGGCCTCGGCCAGCACGTCGTCGAAGGCGGCGCCTTCGGAGGTCATCTTGGAGAGGATGTAGTTGCAGGTGCCGTTGACGATGCCGCTGATCTCCAGGATATGCTCGCTGGCCAAGCCTTCCTTGAGGGAACGCAGGATGGGGATGCCGCCCGCCACGGACGCTTCCAGCCCCAGGGGCAGGTTCTTCTCGTAGGCCTTGCCGAAGACGGCGCGCGCTTCTTCCGCCAGCAGCGCCTTGTTGGCCGTCACCACCGGCTTGCCCGCGTCCATGGCCCGCAGCACGATGTCCTTGGCGGCCTTGGTGCCCCCGACCAGCTCCACCACGATGTCGATGCGGGGATCGTCCAGGATGGTGTCCGGATTGTCCGAGACGGCAATGCCGTCCAGCGACACGCTGCGCGCCTTCCTGGGGTGGGCGGTCACGGCCTTGGCCAGCACCACGTCGGCGCCCAGCCGCGAGCGGATCAGGTCGCCGTTGTTCCGCAGGATGTTCACGACGCCGCAGCCCACGACGCCCAAGCCGAACATGCCGATATTGATGGTGCGCATAAACCCGCTGCGTTGATGTTGACGTTGAATGGATCGTGCGTGAGAAGAACAGGCAGCGCCGCGTCGAATGCGGCCTTCCGCGGAAACGGCGGAGCGTCGCAGCGGTAATCTTTCAGCATAGCATCCACGGCGGAAGGCCACAACCGCGCCGCCGGCGCCCGGCAGGCGGGAAACGGATGCGCAAGGCCCGCGCGGCGCGCTATGATGAGCCGGCGGCGCACCCGCCCACGGACACAGGTCGGTGGCGCGCGTCCCTCCGGCGGATGGCAGGGCGGGACGCGCGCAGTAGGGGGCGGCTGGCACGCAGCGGAGGGCGCATGCTCAAGTGGGTGATCCTGGCGGCGATCGTGGGCTACGCCCAACTCGAAGTGTGGGTGATTCTGCTCGTGAACCAGCTCATCGGCGTGTGGTGGACCGGGGGGCTGATGTTCGCGGGCATGGCCGTGGGGGTGGCCACGCTGCGCATTCAGGGCCTGCACACCCTGCTGCGCATCCACAAGAACCTGGTGGCGGAAATTCTGCCCATCAAGCCGCTGATCGACCTGGCGCTGATCCTCGCGGGCTCGGTGCTGATCATCCTGCCCGGGTTCATCGGCGACGCCGTGGGCATCGTGTTGCTGCTGCCGCCCACGCGCTGGGCGGTGCGGCTCTGCGTCTGCCGCCTGTTCGAAGACTACCTGCCGCCCATCGAGCCTTCGCCCAATCCCTTGATGCGGCTCTGACCGCACGCCGCAGCCCATGGCCGAGCTGTACGCCATCGTGGGAGACATGCCGCGCGCGCGCTTCATGCTTGCGGGGCGCGTGCCCTATCTGCAGTTGCGCTTCAAGGCCGCGCCGCTCACGCCCCACCTGCGGGAGATCGCCGCCTGGCCCGCGCTCTTTCCGCGCACGCGGCTGATCGTCAACGACGACGTGGCGTTTGCGGAGGCCGTGAGCGCCTGGGGCGTGCACCTGGGCCAGGAGGATCTGCGCAAGCACGACCCGCGGGCCCTGCGCGGGGCACGCGTGCGGCTGGGCATCTCCACGCACACCGACGAGGAGATCGCCCACGCGCTGACGTTCAAGCCGGCCATGCTGGGCTTCGGCCCGGTGTTCCCCACCACGACCAAGGATGTGGGCCATGCCCCGCAGGGCGTGCCGCGGCTGGCCCGCATGCTGCGTCAGGTGGCGCTGCCCGTGGTGGCCATCGGCGGCATCACGCCGGCCAATCTGGGCGCCGTGGTGGCCACGGGCGTGGCCATGGTGGCCATGATCTCGGCCCTGGACGGCATCGCCAGTCACGACGAGCTGCGGGCGCTGATGCGCGCGTTGGCGCCCTGAGCCCACCCGCTGCGCTGGCGCGACTCCCGCCGTCGCGCCCGGGCAACCCTTGCCCCTGTTCGTGCCGCCGCCCCTGTGGCGCCGCTGACACAAGTGTGTGCCGCCTGTGTATTTCTTTGGCAATCCTGCCCAATTTGTTGGCATATGTTCGCCGCAACCCTCTCCGATCCCGATGTCCACCGCGGCGAGAGCGGGTTCGCGCGCGGTGTTCGCCCGTTCTATAAATTTGAAATTGCATGCGATTTTCATGCGTGTGGATTGCGGGGCGCTTGTCCGCGCGCAAAGGCACGAAATATGTAGCAGTGATGCCAGATGAGAAAAATTGGCGACATCGGTCGCCCGCAACCGTTCAACACTCGGCGCGCGGAGAGGGACGCTCCGGCGCACGGAAACCACCGCGGGATTTCAGGAGAGCGCAGGAGGAGACGCCATGAAAAACAATCCGAAAAGCAAAAAAACCATCACGCAGGAAGACGTGGCGCAGGCCATCAAGAAATTCAAGGCGAACGGCG
This sequence comes from Candidatus Lambdaproteobacteria bacterium, assembly GCA_016199125.1. Lineage (GTDB taxonomy): Bacteria > SAR324 > SAR324 > SAR324 > JACQKK01 > JACQHH01. Next base: position 5,946 of record JACQHH010000034.1, on the reverse strand, counting down.
GCATCATCGTCAAGCTGCCGGACCAGGAATTCCGCTCCAACAAGGTGGTGGGCTCGGAGCGCTATCAGAATTTCGAATCCATCTCCACGTTGATCGGCGGCTAGCAGTCACCCGTCGGCCGCATCCGCCCGGGCGCGTGCCCTGCCCCGCGCCCGGGGTGCGACGCGCCGCAGTCGGCGGGCCGCCAACGAGCCACTGGCGGCCTCGTGAGCCGTTGCGCATTTGCCATCCCCCGCCGTAGGGCATAGGCTGGACCAGGGGAGGTGTCTCAGGGCCTCTACGTACGCGCAACCAGCAGCGGAGCGGCGATGGGCAAGGATAGCGATTTCGTGCACTTCGATCACAGTCCTCGGCTTCAAGACCCCATTCTGATTGCGGCATTTGAAGGCTGGAACGATGGCGGCACCGCGGCCACCTCGTCCGTGCGCCACATGATCAAGGCGTTTTCCGCCGAACGCTTTGCGCGGATCGATCCCGAGGAATTCTACGTGTTCTCGGAAAATCGGCCCCACGTGAAGTTCGACGCGGGCAACCGCCGCGAGATCGTCTGGCAGAAGAACGAGTTCTTTCATGCGTCGCTGCCCGGCACCGGGCGCGATGTGGTGCTGTTCCTGGGCAGCGAGCCCAACCTGCGCTGGCGCACGTTCTGCGCCAATTTCGTGGCCGTGGCCAAGCAGCTCGACGTGCAGTGCATCGTCACGCTGGGGGCCTTTCTGGCCGACGTGCTGTACACGCTGCCGGTGCAGCTCAGCGGGCTGTCCAACCAGGAGGGCCTGTCGGAGAAGCACAAGCTGCAGACGACCAGCTACGAGGGCCCCACGGGCATCGTGGGCGTGCTCACCAAGTATTGCGACGAGCACCAGTTGCCCACGCTGAGCCTGTGGGCCGGCGTGCCGTACTACATCTCCATTCCCAATCCCAAGGCCAGCCTTGCCCAGCTCAAGAAGCTGCAGGAGATTTTCGCCTTCGAGATCGACCTCTCCGAGATCGAGCGGCTCGCCGACAGCTTTGACAACGAGATCAACGACGTGGTGGCCAAGAATCCCAATGTGGCCGCCTACGTGCGCGAGCTGAAGAAGCGGGAATTCCTCAACTAGGCGCCCCCCGCGGAGCGGCGGCCCAGGCCCTCAGGCGCGCGCCGGATTCGTCTGCGGCACGCACTGCCCGCCATCACGGCGCGTGCGCGATGCGTGGCGCTGCCGCCCGGCGCGTGCGCGGCTTTGGCATGGCGTGCGACGCAGGCGTCGCAGCCGTGAGCCGTTCCCCGTGCGTCGTCTGCTGCGCCACCTGCAACGATTGCCAGGCCGCCACAATTGCCATGGACTTCCCCAGCGCCGCTGCCGCCGCCCCGCGTTACCGCCCCTTGAGCGCCCACTACGCGCAGCGCTTCGGCTGCAAGGTGTACAAGGTCACGGTCTCCGTGGCCGAGACGTGTCCCAACCGCCAGGGGCAGGGCGGCAGCCGGGTGTGCATCTTCTGCGACGCATGGGGCGCGGCGGCCCATCCGCGGCACGCCGCGGCGCCGTTGCGCGCGCAGATCGAAGCCAACATGGCCCCCCTGCGCACCCGCTACGGCGCGCAGAAATTCCTGGTCTATTTCCAGGCTTACACGAATACGTTCGCGCGCCTGGCCACGCTGGAGCGGCTGTTCGACGAGGCGTTGCAGGTGCCGGACGTGGTGGGCCTGGTGATCGGCACGCGCCCCGACTGCCTGCCGCCGCGCACCGTGGCGTTGCTGGAGCAGATGGCCCGGCACACCTACGTCGGCGTGGAGCTGGGCGTGCAGACCCTGGACGATGTCCAGTTGCGCTGGCTCTCGCGCATGCACGATGCGGCCTGCTCCCTGCGGGCCATGGAGACCCTGCTGCGCCACGCGCGGCTCGACGTGTGCGCGCATCTCATGTTCGGCCTGCCGGGCGAGACCCCTGCACAGCTCGCCCGGACGGCGGCCCGCCTGTCGGCGCTGGGGGTGCACGGGGTAAAGCTGCACAACCTGCACGTCTTGCGCAACACACCGCTGGCGGGCATGTATGAACAGCGCCTGTTCACCCCAGTGGACCTGGCGATCTACACGGAGCGGGTCATCGGCTTTTTGGAACACCTCTCGCCCCGCGTGGCGGTGCACCGGCTGAGCGCCGTGGCCTCCCGCTGGGACGAGGTGCTGGCGCCCGACTGGGTGCGGCACAAGCTGGCGCCCGCGATGTTCATTCTGGGGCGCATGGCCGAGCGCGACACGTGGCAGGGCCGCGCGGCAGGGGGCACCCGCGCGCAGTTGGCCGCGCCCATCCCTCACCGGACCGCTGGGCCGGCCGACGCCGCGGCGCAGTCCGTGCCGGCCACATGCTCCCCGGTCGAGGAAGTTCGCTCCACATTGGCGTGACGCATGGGCATTTTCCGCTTCCTGATCTACGCACTGGTGGGTTACCTGGCCTACCTGTTCTACAAGCGCGTCATGGCCGCGCCCAGCAAACGCCCCGTCGACTTCGGCGAGGATTCGCGCATCGGGCGGCTGGTGCAGGACCCCCAATGCGAACTCTACGTGGACCGCAACGAGGCCGTGCGCCGCAAGGTGGGCGGGCAGGACGTCTACTTTTGCAGCAAGGAATGCGCAGACGCCTACGTGCAGGCCCAGCGGGAGGCGCAATGACCTTCCATCGCCGCATGGCCTTTGCGGGGAGCTGGTATCCGCGCAGCGCCGCGGAATGCGACGCCCTGTTGCGCGAGCTGGGCGGGGTCGGGTACGCGTCGCCGGCCGCGCCGGGGGCCGCCGCGCCCGCGCGCTTCGGCATTGCGCCCCATGCGGGCTGGGTGTATTCGGGCCGCCTGGCCGCGCAGGTGTTCGAGTGCCTCGTTCCCGATCCGGCGCTGGAGCTGGTGGTGGTGCTGGGCGGACATCTGGGGCGCCGCGACGCGGTGGTGGCCATGGTGCAGGGCACCTGGCAGACGCCCTTCGGCGACTTCGCCATCTACGAGGGCTTCACCGGGGAGCTGGCCGCCCAGCCGCGCGTGGTGATCGAGGACGAGGCGCGGCACGCGCCGGACAATTCCGTGGAGCTGCAACTGCCCCTGGCCCGGCGACGCTATCCGCGGGCGTCCCTGCTGCCCCTGCGCGTTCCGCCCAGCGAGCTGGCCATCGGCCTGGGGCGTGCCCTGGGCGGGCATCTGCGGCGCAGCGGGTTGCGCTGGGTGCTGGTGGCCTCCACCGATCTCACCCACTACGGGCCCAACTACGACTTCGAGCCCCAGGGGCGCGGCCCCGCGGCGAGCCAATGGATGACGCGCAACGACCAGGCCTTCATCGACGCGGTGCGCAGCGGCTCGGCCGAGCAGGTGCTGTCCACGGCCAATGCCTGCCGCAACGCCTGCTCCGCGGGCGCGGTGGCGGCCTTGTGCGCCTGCGCGAACTCGTGCGCCGACGCGGAGCGGAGCGCCGGCGAGGCCGCAACGCCGCGCCGCTTCGAGCTGCTGGAGCACACCTCCAGCGCCGAGGCGCCGCCCCATTCCACCGTGAACGTGGTGGGCTACATGGGGGCGGTGCTCGCCTAGGGGCGGCTCAGGCCGCGTGCTGGTCCGTTTGCGGAGGGGATTGCGGCTGCTCCGTGGGGGCGTCGGGCGCGGCGTTGAGCCAGCGCAGCAGGCGTTGCAGCAGGAAGAAATAACCAGCCAGAAACAGCGCCACGACCAGCGTCACCAGCCCGGCCAGGTAGCGCAATTGTCCGGCCAGCCAGGGCGAGAGCACGCCGGCCACGAAGCGGCTCCCGGCAACGTGCTCCCAGCCCGCGCGTTCCAGGGTCACGCCGCCCTGGATATCGTCCACCAGCGCCACCAGGAATTCCGGCAGGCCGGCCTCCGCGGGGGGAGCCTCGCTCTGGTCGCCTGAGATGACGGGCACCGCGCTGCCCGGCGCTTCGGCGGAGGTCAGCCAGAGCAGCGCCAGGCGTTCCAGCGTGGCCGTCATGGGCACGTCTTCGGGGCTGACGCTGCCGGCCGTGGCCTCGCCCGCGTCCGAGTCGTCCACGGCATCCGCCGGAGAACCGGGTGTCGGGCCGCCCTCGGCCGTCGCGCCGGGACCAGGCACGGTCCCCGGCTGCTGCGGCGCGGGTTCGCCGGTCGCCGGCTGCTGCGTGGCGGGCACTTGGGCCGTCGCCTGCGTGTTGGCTTGAGGGGACTTTACCGCGGGCTTGGCGCCGACGGCGCCGGCATCAACCTTGGCGTCCGCGGATTGTCCCGCGGCTTTGGGGCGACCGGGGGAAGGAGCGGGCCCCTGGCCGCCGGCCGCAGCCACCTCCGCCGCGCGCTGCTGTTCAGCGCCGGTGGGGACCCCGGCCGCCGGCGCCGACCCCGCGGCGGGGGCCTGGGCGGCGGGGGATGCCGGGGCCGCGTCGCCCTGCTCGCCGGCCGGCTCGGCGGGAGCGGTGGCGGGGGCCGGCGTTTCCGCTTCCGGCGGCTCGTTCGACTCCCTCCGCGCCAGGGCCCGCAGCGCGGCCTCGGCGGCGCTCAGGCCGGCCGCATAGGCATTGCGCAGGCTGTCGTTCGTGTTGGCGAGGATGGCGTTGACCAGGATTTCCTTGGACACCGCACCCTGATCGGCCGCCAGCTCTTCCTCGGCAAACACCGGCGCCAGCAGCGCCCGGCCAATCTCGTCGCGCAGGGTGGGATCCTCCGTGTCGCCGGCGGTGAGGCCCACCAGCTCCGGTGCCCGCGCCGCCAGGCCGTAGGCCAGCAGCAGCGCCAGCACGGCCAGCAGCAGCACCAGCAGGCTGGGCACGGCCAGCCATCCCCGCGAGCGACCCCCGGCCGTGTACCAGCGCAGGCGCACATCCAGCAGATAGTGCACCCCCAGCGCGGCGAAGAGACCCAACACGAGCATCACCGCGGCCAGGTGCCACGGCACCAGCGCGAACGGCATCTCCGCCGGCTGTTCGCCCAGGAACCGCCACAGCAGCGACAGGGAACCCATGTTTCAATCCTCTTCGGCGGCGATGTCCGCCTGGGCCGCGGCCAGCCGCGCCACCGGGATGCGGAACGGGGAGCAGCTCACGTAGTCCAGCCCCACGCGGCGGAAAAATTCGATGGAGGCCGGGTCGCCGCCGTGCTCGCCGCACACGCCCAGCTTCAGCGTGCCATTGGTGGCGCGGCCCTTTTCCACCGCGATGCGCACCAGCGCCCCGATGCCCTCGCGGTCCAGCGACATGAACGGATCGTTGTTCAGCACGCCGCGCTCCACGTAGAGCGGCAGGAACATGCCCGAATCGTCGCGGGAAAACCCGAAGCCCATCTGCGTCAGGTCGTTGGTGCCGAAGGAGAAGAAGTCGGCGAATTCCGCGATGGAATCGGCGCACACGGCCGCGCGCGGCGTTTCCACCATGGTGCCGATGCGGATGGGCACGTTTTCGCCCATCTCCTCCATCACCCGCACGACAAGGTCCTCGATCTGGGCGCGGATCACGGCCAGCTCATTGGCCGTGCTCACCAGGGGCACCATGATCTCCGGATGCACCGGCACACCCTCCTTGGTCACGATGCAGCTCGCCTCCACGATGGCGCGCACCTGCATGTTGTAGATTTCCGGATAGGTGATGGCCAGCCGGCAGCCCCGGTGGCCCAGCATGGGGTTGTTTTCGGTGAGATCCTCCGTGCGCTGCTGGATCACCTCCACCGGGATGCCCATGGCCTTGGCCATGCGCGTCTGGGAGCGGATGCCCCGCGGCAGGAACTCGTTGAGCGGCGGGTCCAGCAGGCGGATGGTCACCGGCTTGCCGTTCATCACGCGGAACATGTCCATGAAGTCGCGGCGCTGCATGGGCAGCAGATCGGCCAGCGCCGCCGAGCGCCCGATCTCGTCCACGGCCAGGATCATGCGCCGGAAGATGGGGATGCGGTTGATGTCGAAGAACATGTGCTCGGTGCGGCACAGCCCGATGCCGCCCGCGCCCAGCTCCACGG
>JACQHH010000002.1 GCA_016199125.1 Candidatus Lambdaproteobacteria bacterium | reverse complement strand
CTACAACTGGCGCGGCAACGTGCGGGAGCTGGAGAACGTGATGGAGCGCGCGCTGCTGCTCTGCGACGGCAAGGAGATCCTGCCGCACCACCTGATGATGGGACAGGTCTCCATGCCGACGCTGGCCGCCGTCACAGGCAAGGGGAAGGCCAAGGGGAAAGGCAAAGAGCAGGCCGCTCCGGCCGAACCGCCCGCCGCCGCATCCGGCAATGGCGCCCTGGGCATCTCGGTGGGCATGTCCATGCGCGAAGTGGAAAAGAAGCTGATCTTCGAGACCCTGCGCAAAGTGGAAGGCAACCGCACCAAGGCCGCCAAGCTGCTCTCCATCAGCATCCGCACCCTGCGCAACAAGCTCAACGAGTACGCCGACGACGGGGAGCAGTTCGACGTCGACGTGCAGGACTGAGGCCCAGCAGGCGCCCAACCGGGCCCCGGCTATTTCGCCGCGGGGGGCGCCGGCGTGTCGGTGACCCAGGCCATGCGCACGGTGCGCTGCTCCTCGGTGGAAAGCTGCTTGTCGCGGTACCAGAACAGCAGTTCCTCGCCCGGCCGGCCGTCCAGATCCACCACCAGCCCCTCCTCACGCCTGCGCGGCAGCGGCACTGGCCCGGAGACGATGGGCCCGTCATCCAGCGCGGCGCCCTGGGCATTGCCGCGATAGACGTAGAGGTGCTGCGGCTTGAGGTTGAAGATGAAGTCGCGCCAGCCGTCGCCATCCATGTCCGCCACGAACAGCATGGGCCGCGAGCGGTTGTTGGAGAAATCCACCGAAAACGTCAGCGCGGCCTGTGTGGACGCCGGGTTGGCCACCTTGCCCTCGATCCAGGGATAGATGTAGACCTCCAGCGACACTTTCTTGATCGTCAGCGCGCGGATGATGGCCAGCAGGTCCACTTCCATGGTGGCCACGAACAGGGCCGGCGTGCCTGCGTCGCCATGGCGCGTGTCCACCACGCGCGCAAAGGCCGGGCCTTCGGTGAAGAACAGCCGCGGCGATTCCTCGAAGCCCAGGCTTGCGCCCTGGCGCTTGCCGGCGAACCAGCGCAACTGGTTCTTCTGGGCGAAGATGTCCGTCGTGTCGATGCCCTTGTGGTGCACCACGTCCAGCACGCCGTCGCCGTTCATCTCCCGCGCGTCCAGCACCTGCCAATCCTCGCCCTTGCGCTTCTCGCCCAGGGCCGGCAGCGCCGAGAAATAGCTGATCTGCACGGGCACGGGCACCTGCGCCAGGCGCGTCACCGCGGGCAGGTGCGGAGCCCACTCCTCCCGCGCCTCCGGCGGCTGGTTGCGCAGCAGGGCCTCGCCAAAGGCCTCGGGCGTCTCGAAGTTGAGCGGGGGCAGGCTTTGCAGCACCTTCTTCAGGGCGGGCGGAATTTTCAGGTCCGCGTAATCGGACTTGGTTTCCTCGTCCACGAAGAAGTAGGGGTCCACGGGGTCCACGGCCGGCCAGGCGTGGTTGGTGATGCGCAGCCCATTGTCCTCGATCTGCACCAGATCCACGATGCCGTCGCCGTTGGTGTCGGTCAGCAGGTGCCAGGGCAGGAGGATGGTGACCTTGGTGTGTTCCCCGGCGCGCTCGTATTTCTCCTGGGTGCGCCAGCGGTCCTGCCACAGGGCCACCAGCCGCCGTTCGCCGGGCGCCTGGCGGTAGACGGTCAGGCCGCGCCGGTCGGGCAGCAGCACCTCGTCGATGCCGTCGCCGTTGAGGTCCTGCACGAAGTGCGTCTCCGAGGGCGGCCGGTCGCGCCCTCCGGAAAACACGCTGGGACAGTCGCAGAGCGGGTACCACTTCAGCTCGCCGGCCTCGGGCTCGCCCAGGAACCACTGGTGGCCCACCAGGCCCAGCAGCACGCGCCGGCCATCCGGACGCACGATGGGCTCGGCCCAGCGCAGGGTCTGTGGCAGGGTCCAGTCGGCCACGGCCCCCAGCGCCTCGTGCTCCAGGCGCAGCAGGTACAGATGCGGCAGGGGCGTTTCGCCCTCCAGCAGCACGCGGGGCCGCGTGACCACCAGCGCCGCCGGGCGCCCGTCCCAGGGGGTGGCGATGACCTGCTCCGGCACCCCGGCCAGTTGCAGCGCACTGGTGGCCACGCGCAGGGGCGCGGCCCGGCCCGGCGCCGCCCAGCCCAGCAGCAGCCCCAGGGACAGCGTCAGGGACAGCGCCCACCCGCGCGGGGCGGCCGCAGCCCATGGGCCGCGGCGCACCCATGGCGGGCGAACGGCCGGCCACGGGCCAGCCGCCGGGGCCGGTGGTGGGCGGTGCAAGGAATTGCGCGGTGCAGCCATGCGGAACATAGGGAACCGTTGGCGGGGACGCTAGAAATACGCCGCCAGCGCCAGGGACAGGCGGTCGCGCAGCGGCGTGTTGAAGCCGGCCAGCGTATGCTCCAGCTCCAGGCGCACCTGATAGGGACGCGCCACGGGCCCGCTTTCCAGGCCGGCCAGATTGCCATGGCCCAGCGAAACCGTGGTGCTCCAGGCGTGGGTGTTGTCGTTGAGCAGGGCGCCGTCCACCGTGTTGGCCGCGGCCAGGGCGAAATTGAGTGCCGCGGCGAGCAGCCAGGGGCCCAGTTCCTGCTGCCAGCCCGCGCCGGCCGAGGCCCGGTTGCCCTGCACCAGCGTGCGGTGCCGCTGCAACGGTGTATCGACCACGGTTTCCCGGGGCACTGCGACGGCCAGGTCCAGCTCCAGACGGCTGCGCTCCACGTCCGTGAACCGCGTGTAGTGGAACCCTCCGTGCACCACCGGCCCCGGCTCGCGCAGCGCAAAAGTGGGCACGCCGATATACTTGCTGTGCTGGGGGCCGGGGGGCAACGACAGCCCGTACCACATGACCAGGCTGCCCCGGTCGGTGTAGGTCAACCGGTGCAGCGAACGCAACACCAGGTCGCCCGTTTCGCTGAACGCATCGCTTTGCAGGCTGTCCACCTGCGCGCTCAACGCCGCACCGGCATCCTGTGCCCGCAGCGAGGAGGTCTGGGTGAGTTGGCCGCCGGACAGCTCCAGGGCCAGGTTCCACGTGTCGCTCAGCCCCCATTGGGCGCGCAGGGCCAGCAGAGTGGCCTGACGGCTGATGGCGCCGGAGACGGTGCCCGCCCCGGGCGGCGGCAGGGCCACGAAGGACTGCGCCGCGGCTGCGTCGCCGTGGCGATCGATGGCCTCGCTGTAGGCGTCGTGCACTAGGCGCGCGTCCAGGCGCCACACCCCCTCGGGCACGATGTCCTCCCCCTCCGCGCGCAGGCTCGCCGGACAGAACGTCAGCACCACGCCCAGCAGCAGCACCTGCAGAGCCCGCACCGGCCGCGGCGGCGCGACACGCGGCGGGAGCGCCGGCCTGGCCTCGGCGCGGGCGGCGGCGCAATACGCGGCGGGGGCGCACGCCTGCGCGGAGGCCGTGGCGGGGATGGCTTCGCTTGGCATCAACACAGTTCGACCCACCCGCTCGCCAGCATGTCCCACACGATGTGTTCGATCGGAAAGCCCACCACGTTGGTGTAGGAGCCGTCGATGCGCTCGATCATGGCGCCCCCCACGCCTTGCACCGCGTAGGCGCCCGCCTTGTCCAGCGGCTCGGAGAGCGCCGCATACCAGGCGATCCACTCCGCCGGCAGCGCGCGGAACGTGACGTTCGTTACCACGCTGCGCCCGCCGCAGGCGCCCGTGCGGGGATCGAGCAGCGCATAGGCCGTGATGACCCGGTGCGTGCGTCCCGCAAGCCGCCGCAGCATGCGGGCCACATCGGCGGCGTCGGCCGGCTTGCCCAGCAGGACCCCGTCCACCTCCACGATGGTGTCCCCGGAGAGAATCCCGAGCCCCTCCACGCGCGCCGCCACGTCGCGGGCCTTGGCCCGGGCCAGGCGCAGCACGTGCTCCGCGGGCGCCTCGCCGGGCCGCGGCGACTCGTCCACGTGCGCCGGAACCACGCGGCAGTGCAGCCCGTACACCGCCAGCAGTTCCTGCCGGCGGGGCGAGGCCGAGGCCAGGCACAAGGGCCGTGTCGGCCGCAGACGACCGCGGGGGGCGGGGGTCAAGCGCACACCCGGCGTGCGCACCGCCGGCGCGGCGGCGTGGAAAGCAGGCCCATGCGCGTCATCGGCTGCCGGGAGTGGCGCCATCCGGCCCAAAGGCGGTGACCAACCGCCGGCGGAAGGCCGTCCCCTGCTCCGTCCGGCTTTGCTCCGTCGTGCCCTGGGCCAGGTTGCCCGTGGGCAGGGGCTCGATCTCCTGGAAGTAGTATTCCATGATCTTGCGGGCCATGGGCGCGGCGATGCGACCGCCCGAGCGCCCGTGCTCCACCAGCACCAGCACCGAGATGCGCGGATCTTCGGCCGGGGCAAAGCCCACAAACAGGGAGTGCGGCAGCAGCTTTTCGTCGACCTCGTCCTCCTCGGAGCGCAGCAGGGTGCGCCCCACCACCTGGGAGGTGCCCGTCTTGCCGGCGATGGTGAAGCGGCGGCTCTGGGCCATGCGGCCCGTACCGCCCTGCGCGTTGACCACACGCACCATGCCTTCGCGCACCACGTCGAAATGCTCCGCGGCCAGGGGCAGCAGGCGCGTCGCGCGCGGCAGCTCATCGGCGGAGATCAGCTCCAGGCCGTCGGGGGAGATCACCTGGCGCAACAGCGTGGGCTGCACCCACAGCCCGCGGTTGGCAATGACGTTGATGTAGTTGAGCAACTGGATGGGCGTCATGGTCAGATAGCCCTGACCGATGGAGATGGGCACCGTCTCCCCGTCGTACCAGCGCTCGCCCACCACGCGCTGCTTCCATTCCCGGCTGGGCAGCAGGCCCGACTGCTCGCCGTCGAGCTCGATCTGGGTGATGAGCCCGATGCCGAACATCTGTGCGTAGTTGCGCAGGTTGTCCAGGCCCACCTGCTGGCCGAGCTGATAGAAGAACACGTTGCAGGACACCTGGATGGCCTCCACCACGTTGACGTCGCCGTGTCCCGAACGGTTGTTGCAGTACCAGATCTTGCGCCCCATGCGGTAGTAGCCCGGGCAGTTGAGCTTGGTCTCCCGGTCGATGAGGCCCAGGTCCAGCCCGGCCATGGCCACCAGCATCTTGAAAGTGGAGCCCGGCGGGTAGATGCCGTGCACCGCCTTGTTGACCAGCGGCTTGTCCTCGCCCTTGGTCAACTGCTCCCATTCCTCGTTCTCGATCCCGCCCACGAACAGGTTGGGGTCG
>JACQHH010000235.1 GCA_016199125.1 Candidatus Lambdaproteobacteria bacterium | reverse complement strand
GCAAGGGCGGCTCCATGCACTTCTACTCCCGCGAGAAGAACCTGCTTGGCGGGCACGGTATCGTGGGCGGGCAGATTCCCGTGGGACTGGGAGCCGCGTTCACCGCGCGCTATCAGGAGCGGGACAATGTGAGCCTGGTGTTCTTTGGCGAAGGCGCCATGCAGCAGGGCGTGTTTCACGAGTCGGCCAACATCGCCTCCCTGTGGAAGCTGCCTTGCGTGTTCGTGGTGGAGAACAACATCTACGCCATGGGCACCTCGCTGGAGCGCACCTCGTCGGTGCACGACCTGACCCTGCGCGCCCAGGGCTACAACATGGAGGGCTACACGGTCGACGGCATGAACATGCTGGAATGCTTCCACGTCATGCACGACGTGGTGGAGGATCGCCGCAAGAATCCCCGTCCGGCGCTCATCGAGGCCAAGGCCTACCGCTACCGCGGCCATTCCATCTCCGACCCGGGCACCTACCGCGTGAAGGAGGAAGTGGAGGAGTATCAGAAGATCGACGCCATCGCCCAGATCCGCCGATTGCTGGCCGAGCTGAAATGGCTGGACGAAGCCGATGCCGAGGCCCTGCAAAAGGACGCCCGCCAGCGGGCCGCCGATGCGGTGACCTTCGCCGAGCAAAGCCCCGAACCGCCCCTGGAAGCCCGCGATCAGGACGTCTACGCGCCCTGATCCTCCGCCCGGCGCCCGCGGCCTCCGGCGGTGCGCGCGCCGGCCACCTCTTTGCCAGGACAGCATGGGAACCCAGACCGTCTTTTTCAGAGAAGCCCTCAACCAGGCCATGGTGGAGGAGATGGAGCGCGACCCCAACGTGTTCCTCATCGGCGAGGAGGTGGGCCGCTACAACGGGGCCTACAAGGTGAGCCTGGGCATGCTGGACCGCTTCGGGCCCAAGCGCGTGGTGGATTCCCCCATTTCCGAGAACGGTTTCACGGGCCTGGCTGTCGGCGCGGCCATGACGGGCCTGCGCCCCATCGTGGAGTACATGAGCTTCAACTTTTCGCTGGTGGCCATCGACCAGATCGTCTCCAACGCGGCCAAGACCCTGTACATGTCCGGCGGGCAGTTCTCCATCCCCATGGTCATGCGCGGCCCGGGCGGCCCCGCGGCCCAGGTGGCCGCGCAGCATTCCAACGTGATGGACAGCATTTTCGCCTATTTTCCCGGCCTCAAGGTGGTGCTGCCCTCCACGGCCTACGATGCCAAGGGCCTGCTCAAGTCGGCCATCCGCGACAACAATCCGGTCGTCTTCATCGAGAACGAGATGCTCTACGGGCTCAAGCAGGAGATTCCCGAGGAGGAGTACACCCTGCCCCTGGGCGTGGGCGAGGTGCAGGTCACCGGCCGCGACGTGACCATCGTGGCCTACAGCCGCATGGCGCACATGGTGCGCCAGATGGTGCCGGAGTTCGAGAAGGAGGGCATCTCCATGGAACTGGTCGATCCGCGCACCATCAAGCCCCTGGACATCGAGCTGATCGCCCGCTCCGTGGCCAAGACCCATCGCGTGGTGATCGTCGAGGAAGGCCACCGCTTCTGCGGCGTGGGCGCGGGCATCGCCGACGAGATCTACGCGCGCTGCTTCGACGACCTTGACGCGCCTATCGCACGGGTGACGCACACGGAAAATCCGCTGCCCTATGCCAAGGGCATCGAGGCCGCCAGCCTGCCCTCGCCCGCGGCGGTGATGCGCGCGGCCAAGGCGGCGCTCTACCGGCTGTGAACCAGGCGACCCGCGCGCCGGCCCCCACGGCGGCCCCCGACCCGCGGCGGGCTTGCATTGCGCCGCGTGAACGCGGAGCATGAACCCCGACGTAAACGCCCTGGCAGACGACCCCGCATCGTATCCGCCATGCCCCCATCAGCCGACAACTTTCCTTCTGCCCAAAGGTGAATTCATGGCCCTGCTGCTCACCATGCCCAGTCTCAGCCCCACGATGGAAACGGGGGTCATCACCGCCTGGCGCAAGCAGGTCGGCGACAGGATCGAGGTCGGCGAGGTGCTGGCCGAGATCGAGACCGACAAGGCCGTGATGGACTATGAAGTGGTGGACGAGGGCTATGTGCGCGAATTTCTGGTGGAGACGGGCCAGGAGATCGCCGTGGGGACACCCATCTGCATCCTCAGCGCCACCGCCGAGGAGGACATTGCCGCGCTGCGGGCCCAGGCCAGATCCGCCGCCGTCCGGCCGGCAGCCACGGCCGCTGCGCCGGCTCCCCAGCCGCAGGCCGCCGCTCCCGCGCCGCAGCCGGCCGCGCCGGACCCTCGGCCCGCCGCCTCTCCCGCGCTGCAGCCTGTCGCCACACCCCTGGCCGCCGCGCAAGCGGTTGCAGCGCAGGCGGTCGCAGCGCCCATGCAGGCGCCGCCGCCGCTAGCCCCCCCGCCGGCCCCCGGCAGCGCCGGGCGTCCCTCGGGCAATGGCGCCGGGCGTGTGCGCATCTCGCCCTTCGCCCGCAAGCTGGCCGAGCAGCAGGGACTGGATTGGCAGGCCCTGCAAGGCACCGGCCCGGCTGGGCGCATCGTGGCCCGCGACGTGGAGGCGGCGATCACGGGCGGCGCGGCCATGACCCTGACCGGCCCGCCACCGGCTCCGGCCGCCCGGCCCACTGCCCAGGCGCTCCCCGGCTTCGCGCCCGCGGCACAACCCGCCGCGCCGGCCCAGTCCGCGGCCCCGGCGCGGCCCGCCCCCACTGCCGGCGGCGCGGGCTACGAGGACCTGCCTCTCTCCATGATGCGCAAGGCCATTGCCCGCAAGATGGCCGAGTCCAAGCAGACGGTGCCGCACTTCCAGACCACGCGCAAAGTGCGCATGGAGAAGCTGCTGGAGCTGCGGGCGTCTCTCAAGGCGCAGTTCCCGGACGTGCGCATCTCGCTCAACGACCTGCTGGTCAAGGCCTGCGCCGTGGCCCTGCGGCGGCATCCCGTGATCAACAGCCAGTTCCTGGGCGACCGCATCCGGCGCTTCGCCGGCGCGGACATCGCCGTGGCCGTGAACACCGACGATGGGCTGATCACGCCCGTGCTGCGCAACGTGGAGGCCAAGGGCCTGCAACAGATCGCCGCCGAATCCCGCGCGCTGGCGGACAAGGCGCGCGAGCGCAAGCTGGTGCCCGAGGACTACCAGGGCGGGACCTTCACCATCTCCAACATGGGCATGTTCGGCATCTACGAGTTCAATGCCATCATCAACACGCCCCAGGCCTGCATCCTGGCCGTGGCCGGGGTGGTGCGGGAGCCGGTGGTGGAAGGCGAGCGCATCGTGATCGGGCAGACCATGCACCTCACGCTCTCCTCCGACCACCGCGCGGTGGACGGCGTGGCCGCCGCGGAGTTCCTGGCCACGCTCTGCGGGATCATCGAGAATCCCCTGTCCCTGCTGCTCTAGAACTGGTCTCAAAAATCGCTATCGCTACCGGATGTCATGCCGAGCATAGCGAGGCATCTCGGCTGAACCCCTATGGAAGTGGATGTTGTTCAGTTCCGTGGAGATTCCTCGCTTTGCTCGGAATGACACTTGGGTTTTTGAGACCGCTGCTATGCGGCTACCGCATCCGCCGCGCGGCTCCGGACGCGGCGGCAGGGCTGCGTCGTGGCTGGGGAATCTTTGGGGACGGGCGGGCCGCCGTGCGGCGCAGGCGAAAAAAATTCTCGCACTCGCGCGGCCGACCATGCATAATCGGCGCAGGTCTTCAACCAACAACCCTTACGAAAGGAGGTGATCATGCCTGAATCCGACACGCTGGGCGATCTTCACACGCAAGGCCGGAGCCTCCTGTCGTAACCCACGCGGGTAGGCTGGTGGCCACCCGTGGTTCACCAGACCCGATTGCCCAGTGTAGGGATCCGTCAGGATCCCGAAGGTCAGGGCGCGTCGCAGCAGCGGCGCGCCCTGTTTCATTTCGTGCGGCGCCGACGGGCTCAGGCTTTGGGCGTCGGGCGTGTCGCGCTCCCGGCCGCGGCACCGGTGGCCTCAGGAGCTGCCGCGGCGGGCTCCGCCTTGGTGGTGAGCCGCATGTGCCGCCCGCGCAGCGTCAGCCAGCGCGCTTCGCCCACGCCGCTCCAGCGCACGGTCAGCCGCACCTCGCCCAGGTCCAGCAACGCGTGTCCCGCCGCCAGGGGCTGCCAGCCGATCTCGTGGGCGATCCCCTCCAGCAGCACGCGATAACGCGCGCCCCGCTCGTCGCGGTCCAGCAGGGTGATGTCCGCCCGCGCCTCGTCGCCGGCCCCCTGGATGGCGCGGCGCAGCGGAGCCCACGGCCTATCCGCCGCATGTGCCGCATGCCCCCGCGCCGCGTGCGCCTGGGACGGCCCCGCGCCCGCGCCATGGTCCGCAACGGCGGGCTCCCCGCCGGCCAGCGCCGCGTGCCCGTCCATCGCCGCGGCGGCCAGCAGCAGCTCCAGCCGCAGGGCCGGCGACAGCGCGACCCGCGTGAGGGCCTGCAGGTGCTGCTCCACCAGGGTCGTGGCGTAGTCGCCGGAGACAAAGTCCTCGTGCTCCAGCACCGCCTGCAGGAAGGGAATGTTGGTGAGGATCCCCGTGATGCGCGTGCCGGCCAGCATGCGCCGCATGCGCCGCAGCGCCTCGCCCCGCGTGGGGCCCCAGGCCACCAGCTTGGCCACCAGCGAATCGTAGTGGGGGGTGATCTGCGAGCCGCTCTCGAAGCCGGTGTCCACGCGCAGCCCCGGCCCCTGCGGCACCAGGAAGGTGTCGATGCGCCCGGCCGAGGGCAGGAAGCGCTTGGCCGGATTTTCCGCGTTGACCCGGCATTCGATGGCGTGGCCCCGCGGCACGATCTGCGTCTGCTGCAAGGCCAGCGGCTGACCCTCGGCGATCTCGATCTGCATCCGCACCAGGTCCAGCCCCAGGGTCAGCTCCGTGACCGGATGCTCCACCTGCAGGCGCGTGTTCATTTCCAGGAAGTAGAACGCCCCGTCCTGGTCTAGCAGAAATTCCACGGTGCCCGCGCCCACGTAGTCGATGGCCTTGGCGGCCTCCACGGCCGCATGGCCCATGGCCTGCCGCAGGGCCGGATGCAGCGCCGGACTGGGGGTTTCCTCCACCACCTTCTGGTGCCGGCGCTGCACCGAGCATTCGCGCTCGCAGAGATGGAGGGTGTGGCCGAAGCGGTCGGCCATGACCTGCATTTCCACGTGCCGCGGGCGGCGCAGGTATTTCTCCAGCATGATGCGCGCGTCGCCGAAGGCCACCTGCGCCTCGCGCTGGGCCGATTGCAGCGCATCGGCCAGTCCGTCGGGCCCTTCCACCAGGCGGATGCCGCGCCCCCCGCCGCCCGCCACGGCCTTGACCAGCAGCGGATAGCCCACCTCCGCGGCCTCGCGGGCGAGGTCCTCCAGGCCCTGCGCGTCCCCGGAGTAGCCGGGCACCACGGACACGCCGGCGGCCATCATGCGGTGCTTGGCCTCCGCCTTGTCGCCCATGGCGCGGATCACCTCGGGCGCAGGACCCACGAACACGATGCCCCGCTGGGCGCAGGCCGCGCTGAAGGCCGGGTTTTCCGCGAGGAAGCCGTAGCCGGGATGGATGGCATCCACCCCGTTGCCCACGGCGATGGCCAGGATGTGCTCGATGTCCAGGTAGGATTCCGCCGGGGCGGGGGGCCCCAGCCGCACGGCCAGGTCGGCCTCGCGCACCAGGGGCGTATCGGCATCCGCATCGGAATAGACGGCGACGGTGCGGATGCCCATCTCGCGGCACGTGCGCTGCACCCGCATGGCTATCTCGCCGCGATTGGCGATCAACAGCGTCTCGATCATGGCGGCAGGTCCCGAAGCGGTTGCGGCGGTCAGCCCGAGGCCGCCTCCACCTCGATCAGCCCGTCGTGGAAGCGCGCGCCGCCGCCCATGTCCGTCAGCTCCGCGGAGGTAAGGGCGTTGATGCCCTTGCGGTTGCGGTGCACCTTGGGCCACCACACGCCTTCGGCGACGGTCACCCCGGGCTGCACGTCCTCGGTGACCTGCAGCGCCAGGTAGCATTCGCCGCGGTCGTTGAAGGCGCGCACCGGAGCGCCATCGTCCAGCCCGCGCCGGGCGGCATCGGCAGGATGCATCTTGATGCGCGGCTCCCCGGTCAGCCTGGGCGAGGTCTGGGTGTTGCCGAAGCTGGAGTTGAGGAAATGCTGCGCGGGCGGCGCCACGAGCTGCAAGGGATAGCGCGCCTTGAGCGCGTTGTCCACGTGCCCCTCGGTCGAAGGCATGAAGGCCGGCGCGCCGGGCATGCCGCGGGCCGCCATGCGCTCGGAATACAGCTCGAACCGGCCCGAGTCCGTGGTCAGGCGCTCGCGGTACAGGTAGGGGAACGAGGGCAGGCGCGTCGGCCGCCCCGCCATGAACCCTTCCCAGTCGAAGCCGGCCTCGATCAGCGCGTCCTTGCGCAGCAGCTTGGGAATCAGCGTCTCGTAGGTTTCCCGGAAGAACGGATCGTCGTAGCCCATGCGCTGCGCCAGCGCGTTGAACACCCACTGGTTGGGCCGGGATTCGCCCAGCGGGGCAATGGCCGCCCGCGACACCTGGGCATAGAGATGGCTGTAGCTGGTCTGCACGTCGTCGTGCTCGAAAAACGTGGTGGCGGGCAGCACGATGTCGGCGAAGTCCGTGGTGTCCGTGAAGGTCTGCTCGTGCACGACCAGGAACAGATCCTCCCGCGCCAGGCCCTGGTGAACGCGGGCCTGCTCCGGCACCACGGCGGCCGGGTTGCTGCCATAGACGAACATGGCCATCACGCGCGGGTCCTGGACCTCGGTCAGCGCCTCGCCCAGGCGCACCATGTTCAGCGTGCGCGCCGGCGGATCGTCCGGGGTGGGCCGGGTCATGAAGTCGGTGTCCTGCCAGTAGTGCTCCGGGGTGAACAGCACCAGCCCGCCGCCCCGGTTTTCCCACGAGCCCGTCAGCGCGGGCAGGCAGGTGATGGTGCGCATGGTCATGCCGCCGTGGCTGTGCCGCGAGAGGCCCACGCCCAGGCGGATCATGGCCGCCGGCTCGCGGGCGTAGTCGCGGGCCAGGCGCAGCACGTCGTCCGCCGGCACGCCCGTGATGGCCTGCACGTGCTGCGGGGTGTAGTCGCGGCAGGCCTGGGCCAGGTCCTGGAAGCCGTGCGTGTAGCGGTCGATGAAGGCCTGGTCGTGCAGGTTCTCGTCGATGATCACGCGCATCATGCCCAGCGCCAGGGCCGCGTCGGTGCCCGGCCGCACCTGCACGAACCAGTCGGCCTGCCGTGCCGTGCCGTTGCGGTAGGTGTCGATCACCACCAGCCTGGCGCCCTTGGCCCGCGCGGCCTTGATGAAGGGCATGGCGTGAATGTGCGTGGTGACCAGGTTCATGCCCCACACCAGGATCAGCCTGGCATCGGCCAGCTCTTCCAGGTCCTTGCCCGTGTGGTCGCCCACCGTGGCGCGAATCCCGGCCACCGCCGACCCGGTGCAGATGGTGCGCTTGAGCCGGGTGGCGCCCATGCGGTGGAACAGGCGATGCCCGCCGTAGCTGCCGATGATGCCGATGTTGCCGCTGTAGGAATAGGGCAGGATCGCCTCGGCGCCGTGCGCGGCGATCACCTGTTTGAAGCGTGCGGCGATCTCGTCCAGGGCCTCGTCCCAGGAGATGGAGGCGAAGCGGCCCTCCCCTTTGCGGCCGATGCGGCGCTGGGGCACCTGCACGCGCAGGGGCGAATAGATGCGCTCCTGGTAGCGGTTGACCTTGCCGCAGAGAAAGCCGCGGGTCACCGGATGGTCGGGGTCGCCCAAGATGGACACCACACGCCCCTCCTCCACGCCCACCTTGATGCTGCAGGAATCCGGACAATTGTGCGAACAGACGACCGTGCGCGATTCAATCATGACCTGCTCCGTGCTGGCGGGCCTTGGCCGGTCCGCGGGAGAGCTGCCCAGGAACGTCACGGGCCCGCAACGGGGCCGGCGCATGCGGTGTGCGGCCGTGCGCGGCACGTCGCCGCTGGCACGACGGTGTGCCCGGAATGGTCCGCGCCGCGGCCAGCGATCCATCCGTTGCCGCGGCACGCCACCAACCCGCCGCCCCCTGGGGCTTTGCCGAGTGGATGCAGGGTACCGAATGGGCAAGCGTTCGGCAACCGCGCCGCGCGGGCCATCCCCCGGCCGGCCGTTTTCCATTTTCCCGACGGCGCACTACACTGTTGGGAAAGGAGGCATCACAGGACGGGCAGCGCCGCGCGCCGCTTTGGCGCCAGCCGGCACCGTGGCAGGCTTCCTGAATCGATCACAGCGACATGCGCCACCGGCGTCCACGGGTCGGCACAGACCCCGCACGCGGCACGGCCGCCCGGCGATCCGCCCCGCGCCGTCGCGCCGCCAACCGGCAGATAACGCCATGTATGGATTGATCATCGCCGGCGGGTCGGGAACCCGCCTGTGGCCCTTCAGCCGGGGCAACCACCCCAAGCAACTGCTCACGCTGCTCGGCGGCACGCAGTCGCTGATGCAGGACACGTTTGCGCGGCTGGCCGGCTCCGTGCCGCCCGGCCAGATCTACACCGTCACCGGGCTGCCCTACAGGCACCAGGTGCTGGGGCAGTTGCGCGCGCTGGCCCCCGACCTGCCCGACGACAACGTGCTCTGCGAGCCCTATGGCCGCGACAGCGCGCCGGCGGTGCTGCTGGGCGCCCTGCGCATTGCCCAGCGCGACCCGGACGCGGTGGTGGCCACGGTGTGGTCGGACCAGGTGATCCGCAACGTGAGCGCCTTTCGCGACGCCCTGCAGCGGGCCGAGGGGCTGGTGGCCAAGGGCGGCCTGCTGGCCATCGGCGTCACGCCCACACGGCCCGAGACCGGCCTGGGCTACATCAAGTTCGGCGCGGAGCTGGGCCAGGGCGTGTACCGCGTGGAGCGCTTCGAGGAAAAGCCCGACCTGCAGCACGCCCAGCGTTACGTCGCCAGCGGCAACTATGCCTGGAACGCGGGAATCTTCGTGTTCCACGCCGCCACGCTGATCGGTGAATACGAGCGCCTTGCGCCGCTGATGATGCGCCGCTTCCACGAATTCCAGGTCCCCTTGCAGGCCTCCAACTGGTCCGACGAGGCGCTGCTGAATCAGGTCTACAGCAAGCTGCAGCGGGAATCGATCGACTACCTGATCCTGGAGAGGACCGACAAGCTGTCCGTCATGCCCTGCGACCTGGACTGGAGCGATCTGGGGGCCTGGGACATCGTCTACCAGGAATCGCCCAAGAACGCCGAGGGCAACGTGGTGGCGGGCAACGTGGTCACGCTGGAGACGCGCAATTCCCTCGTGCGCGCCGGCGAGCGCCTGGTGACGCTGGTGGGCATGGAAAACGTGGTGGTCGTGGATACCGAGGATGCCCTGCTCATCTGCGACATGGCCCGCGTGCAGGACGTCAAGCTGCTGGTGGACATCCTCAAGGTGCAGGGCAAGCCCGAGGTGCAGGAGGCGCGCTGGAGCGTGCGGCCCTGGGGCCGCTTTCACGTGCTGGCCGAAGCCAAGGGCTACAAGCTCAAGCTGATCGAGGTGTCGCCGGGCGGCAAGCTGTCGCTGCAGTTGCACCACCACCGCGCCGAGCATTGGGTGGTGATCGAGGGGGAAATCCAGGTGGTGCTGGACGAATCCCTGCGCACCTTGGGCGTCAACGATTACATCCATATTCCGGTGCGCGCCAAGCACCGCATCGCCAATGCGGGCACTTCATCCGCGAGCCTGATCGAGCTGCAGGTGGGCCACTACCTGGGCGAGGACGACATTACACGCTTCGAGGACATTTACGGACGCTCATGAATGCAGCGCCCGCTGTACGCAATTTAATGAAAAGCTCAATTCCAGGAAACGCATGTTTATGCTTCAAATCACCAAAATGTTGTATTTATTGAAAGATTACTATACATTGCGGCAATCGAACAGATGAATGCCTAAGGCTCCATACGACCTGCCTGCCTGCCACCCGGACCTGAGGGGGGCGGCAGTGCGCCGGAACCGGGTGTCGCGAATTGGAATCCATACCGTCGCAAAACAGCATTCAGCCCCCATGGGGCTATCCGGGGTTTCTGACCGAGGACGCCCTGCGCGCCGCACAGGAATATTTCTTCCAGACCCACGCCACCAACTCGCGCATGATCGCCGAAGGGCGCAGCGCGCAGGGTTTCATGAAGGGCCACCTGCGCCGCAAGCTCAGCAAGGAGATCGGCGAGGACTTCAAGATGTACACCGGCACGTCCCTGGGCGGCGGGGGCAAGCCCACGGCCGAATCCATGGGCATCCGCGGCGAACTGAACACGCTGCTGGAAAACGTGTACCGCAAGATCGCGCTCAACAAGCCCATCACTTCGCCGTCGCAGGAGGATGTGACCATCCTCAAGCATCATCTCGGCGCGCTGGAGGTGTGCTTCGGGCTGGTCTATTTCTACACCTCGCTGATCAAGCGCTATACGTCCCTCGCCGGCCACCGCAAGGTGCTCAAGTCGGTGCTTGACGAGGAGCTGTTCAAGTGGATCTGGCGCATGTGCATCGGGTTTCTCGTCTCCGAGGATCCGCAGAGGCTGGACTTCACCTCACGGCTGCCCTCCACCGGGCTGAACTACATTCCGCGTGAAAAGCAGGTCGCGCCCAGTCCGGAAAAGCTGCTGGCCATCGGCGATTTCCTGCTGGGCACGACCATGGCGGAATCGCATCTGCGCTTTCCCCTGATCTACTACTTCGTGACCTACGTGAAGCATCTGCAGTACCAGCTCCTGCACCAGCCGGGCGTCAATGCCGAGCAGGTCTACGACGAGGTGCACCGCTACGTGCCCGATCAGCCCGTGGAAGACGTGCTGACCTGCATCGACATCATGATGAACATGCGCGGCAACAGCCAGCAGTCCTTCGACGATGTGCTGAAGAACACCGAGCAGATGCTGGGCCAGTTCATTCCGGAGAACGAGCAGGATTTCATCCTGCAGTATCAGGAATTCACCGAGGGCAAGATCACCCAGTCCCTGGCCAAGATCGTGCCTCAGGCGCGCAAGCCGGGCGACGAGGAGGAAGGCGGCCGCTCGCTGATGCCGCTGCTGCTTGTGCTGCGCGCCTCGAACTACAAGCTGCGCGATGCGGTGTTCGCCAAGCTGCCCGGTCCCTACCTGGGGCTGCTGGCCAACCGCGTGACGCACCCCCCCGTGGACGATGCGGACAAGGTGCTGCAAGACCACCTCAAGGAGGCCATCCAGAACCGGCAGAAGAAGGGCGAAACGTACACGGTCGTGGGCGCGCGGGCGGGCAAGTCCAAGTCCGAGAAGATCGCCGAGGCCACCGCGCAGACGGATGGCGCGGCGGCCCCGGCCGCTGCCCCTGCGCCGGCACCCGTTTCGCCCGATGCGCGCCTCATTGTCACCTGGCAGCTTGCGGACGAGGGCATCGCCGTCACCAGCATTTCGGCGCGGGAGCTGGTCTCCCTGGTGGGGCCCGATCCGCGCTTCCTCAAATTCTGGGTCGTATACGCCCTGCAGACCGGCCAGGTGTTCCGCATCGCCCCGGAGCAGATCAACAAGGAAACGCTCACCCGCCTGCTGCACGAGCTGCTCTCCGGCGGCGCGCTGAAGACGCAGCCGCGGCTGAGCAAGGAGCAGCGCCAGCAGTTGTTGGGCATCGCGGCCAAGGGGCCCCGCACCCTGCTCACCAGCATCTGCAAGGCCGTGCCCAAGGAGCGCGCAGGGCAGGCGGGCGAGTTGAGCGAGGGCATCGCCGGTCTGTCCGGCATTTCCGAGCAGCTCGCCGACATCTACGTCGACCCGAATCCAGAGACCCTCAAGGGGCTGCGCGAGGGGCTGGGGCCCAAAGAGAAGAACGCCCTCAACGTGCTGTTCCGCGTCATCAGGATGAAGTGATTCCCTCCGCGGCCCACGTGCGCCGCACCCGACATTCCCCTTCGCGGATCGCCTGCCCCGCCCCTTCCGCGCCGCAGAGCGCGCATTTGCCGCCAATCCCACGCGGAGCGGTCAGGCCTTGCGCGCGTAAAACACCATGGACTTGGGAAACACGTGGTTGCACCAGCCCTCCACCCGCGAGAGGGGGCGCGAGAACATCACGTGCGTGAGCACCATGCGGAAGTGCCGGATGGCGGGGTGCGCCTCGTCGTGCAGGCCGCACACGCCGCGCACCCACCAGTACAGGGAGTGGAACGCGTGCTCGAAGTGCAGGTCCACCACCCGCAGCCCCTCGCTTTCCAGCAGGTCGAACAGGCGCCGGGCCGTGAAGATGCGCACGTGCCCGCCGGGGGTGTTGAAGTAGTCGTCCGAGGCGAAGCGGAAAGCCCATTCGGTGAAGGGCGTGGGCACGCTGGCCGCCATCAGCCCCCCGGGGCGCAGCACCCGGCCCAGCTCGGCGATGGCCCGCCGCGGATCGGGCACGTGCTCCAGCACTTCCGAACAGATCACGCGATCGAAGCGCTCCGTCCCGAACGGCAGGCGCAGCGCATCGGCCCGCAGCACCAGGAAGGCCGGCGGCGCGGAAGCGCTCCGGTCCAAGGAAGCCCCGGGCGCGGGCGCATCCGCGGCGGCCCCCGCCCGCGCGTCGCGCACCATGCTGGCCAGCAGGTAGCGGCTGTAGCGCAGATCGTCCGGCGCCAGGTCCATGGCCACCGTGCGGCAGCCGCGGCGCAGGTATTCGAGGCTGTGCCGCCCCCGCCCGCAGCCGATGTCCAGCGCCGTCATCCACGGGGCGACGCGGAAGCGCTCAAAATCGATGGTGAGCATCGATGACCTCCCGGTAGAAGTCCACCATCTGCCGCGCGGCCTCCTCCCAGCGGAAGTGGGCGACGATGCGCGCGCGGCCCAGCACGCCCAGGCGCGCCCGGCGCTCGGGGTCGTCCAGCAGCGCGCCGAGGGCATCGGCCAGGGCCGCGCTGTCCCGCGCCGGCACCAGCACCCCCGCGTCCCCCACCACCTCGGGCAGGGCGCCCCCGCGGGCCGCCACCAGCGGCAGGCCGCAGGCCATGGCCTCCGCGGCCGGAAAGCCGAAGCCCTCGAACACCGACGGCGACACGGCCACTTCCGCGGTGGCGTACGTGTCCACCAGTTCCTCGGGCGTGATCTTGAACTTGAACGCGATGCGCCCCCGCAGGCCCTGGGCGGCGATGTGGCCATTGAGCCAGTCCCAGTGCCGGATGCCCCCACTGACCACCAGCAGGTGCACGGGGCTCGCCGCGCCGCGTTGGGCCAGCAGGCGCCCCATGGCGCGCAACAGGTACACGCCGCCTTTGTTGGGATCCTGCAGGTTGCCCACGAACAGCACCCGCCCGGGCACCCGCGCGATATGCGGACGCGGGCGGAACAGCGCGCTGTCCAGCCCGTTGTGGATCACGCGGATGCGCTCCGGCGGCACGCCGAAGCAACGCGCGATTTCCCCCGCCGAGACCTGCGAAACGGTCACCAGGCGCGCGATGCGCCG
>JACQHH010000238.1 GCA_016199125.1 Candidatus Lambdaproteobacteria bacterium | reverse complement strand
CGCCATGACGGAAACCTGCCGGGTACTCACTCACGCCGACGCTGGCAGGGCGCGTCGGGTGGCGTGTCCTCGGCGGAGGCGTCGTCGGCTGGGGTCGCCGCTGCTGTGAGAGACGGGGCGGCCGCACCCTGGGACGCGTCGTCCGCGGCGCGGGATCCCTGCCCCGCCGTGTTGGCGGTCTGGGCAGCCTCCTGGTCCGCGGCCTCACGTGCCTCCAGTTCCGCGCGCAGCTTGAGCCCCTGCTCGTAATATTCGCGCGCCGCATCGGTCTGCCCCATGCGGTAGAGTCGGTTGCCGATCTGGTCCATGATGTCCAACTGGCCGGGCAGGTCCTGCATGACTTTCTTGATTTCCAGATGGTTCTTCAGAAAGCGCACCAGCTTTTCCTCATCGCCGATGCCCGCCTGGGCCTCTTCGATGTGGCGGTAGAGCCGGTCCATGGCCGGGCGGTCGTTCTGCTGGCGGAACACGGCCAACGCGCGCACCAACAGGGATACGCGCAGCGGGCCCGCGTCGCCCGGCGACATGCCGGCCAGCAGCTCGTCCAGCAATGCCTGGAAGGGTTCCTCCGCCAGCTCATAGCCCGCCTTCAGCATCAGCTCGAAGGCTTCGGTGACCTTGGCCGGCTGACGTTCCAGGGCGGCCAGACGCAGGGCGGCCCGCTGCGCGCGCCAGTCGACCGCCTGGGGTGTGGCGGCCAGAGCCGCGAAGTAGTTCTGCAACCCGGCCCGCGCCCCGTCCTGGTCCCCGCGGCTCAGCGCTTCGTCGATCAGCTTGAGCAGGGTTGTGCTGTCCTCGCTGGTGACGCCGCCGGCGGGTTCGTCCAGCACCTCCAGCGCATCGGCGTGCACGGTGACGGGCGGCCGCTTGGGGATGGGTGGCGTGGGCGGCGGCGCCAGCTTGCCGGGATCCGTGCGCAGATCGGAGAATATGTCCTCCTCCAGGCTGTCACGCTCGGCCGGGTGGGGCTCGCGCAGGGACTGCATGGTCACTCCGCGGCCACGGGCGCCGCTGGAAAGCTGCACGCGGTCCTGCACGTCGTCGGGAGTGGCGGGCGGCGGCGGCGGTCGCCCGGTGGTGCCGGAGGGCAGCGACTTTTCCGCCGAGGCCAGTTGCGCGCGGAAGCGGCTGAACGCCTCGCTACCAATGGTCTGCGGCACGGCCCCGGGCGCGGCCGTTGCGGTGCTTGTCCCCACGCCTCCGACCTCCGCTCCGCCAATCTCCGCGGGCACGGGGGGGGCCTCCTCCTGTTCCCAAGGCGGCACCCGCCGCAGGTGGCGCCGCACCAGCACCACCTGGGCGGTGGCCAGCCCCAGCAGGACAAAGATGGTCGCCACCCACGTTGCGGGAAACAGCAGCAGCAATCCGATCAAGACGGCGACGGTCAGCAGAAGGCCCAGAATGATCGAGCGGGTCATGGCCGGCCTGAGAAGTTCGGAGGGAACATTGGCCTGTCGTAACATGGCAGGGGGGTGAGGTCAAAGCGGCGGGCGACCGCGGACCCCGCACGGTCCCCGCCGGAGACTGCGCCGCGGCCCGCGTCACCAGCATCTGACACGCATGGTTCGCGACAACCCGCGTCCGCGCTGTTCACGCGACGTGCATGCAGGGTTTCGCGGACACTGCCGGAAGCGGTAGACTGTGCGCTTCCCGACACTGCGGCCTAGTTGAAGCACCCGCTGCGGGCGCGGCTGGTGAGGGAGACGCCATAGCGGTCGGCGTCGTTGTCGATGCGGCGCAGGAAGTCGCAGCCTTGCAGGCGGCGCTTGTCGATGTCGTAGAAGTCGGGGTAGCTGTGGCCGATGGTGACCTGGATTTCGAAATACGACTTCACCGCGTCGGACATGTGCCGGCGCGACAGCTCCAGGTAGCGCGGATCGTGCTCCTTGCGCCAGCTCAGGAAATACACCAGAGCCCATTCGCGCTGGCGATCCCCCACCTGCACCGACTCCTGCACGATCACGGTGCGCGGCGCGCTGCACGCGGCCAGGGCCGCCATGCTCAGCAAGGCCAGCAGCAGGGGTTTCCAGAAGAGATGCATGATGCCGGGTCCGATCATGGTGCGGGCACGGGCACACTGCCCGCCGCGGCGGCGCCCGCCGGCCCCTCCTTGTGATCCGCGCAAGCGCGGTCCCCAGCCGGGTCGCGGGCGGCGCCCCAGGAATACGCTGTCTATGTATCGGTGCTACCGCTGATTCCTTGAGTTCGCGCCCGGGCCGCTGCATGCCGCGGAAGGTCACGCCTCTTCGCCGTACCTTCCGGCGCAACGTCCGTCCCGCGCGCGTTTTTCCTGTTGAGACCCTAAGTCACTGTAAATGCATGTGTTTTTTTGATGATGCCTGAAATGGCCTAAATTGGCGCCAAGTTTCGGCTCTGGATGACTGGCTCAGGAAATCCGGCGCATACCGACATTTTTTTCACTTGACACGTTAGCACTCATTTAATACACTGCTAACATAACGAAACACAAAGGCGACGAGTAGCCTTTGCACGGTGCATGAAACAGAGCCTATGAGGAGGTCACATGTTTGGATTGGTGCCTTTTGATACCCGCTGGGCCGATTCGGCGTTCGATCGGTTTTTCTCGGACTTTGCGCCGCTGCTGAGCGAGAGCCAGCCGAGCGTGGCGCAGGCGGTGTATGTGCCGCGCGTGGACATCCGCGAGGATGGCGAGGCATTGGTGCTGAGCGCGGAAATTCCCGGCATCGACAAGGATGCGGTGAAGGTGGAAGTGCAACACAAAATCCTCACGATCTCCGGCGAAAAGACGGCGGAGCAGATTTCGGACAAGGGCGGCGTACACCGCTCCGAGCGCGTGTATGGCGCATTCAAACGCAGCTTCCGCCTGCCCGAGAGTGTGGATGGCAACAACGTGGATGCCTCGTACAAGGACGGCATCCTGACCGTGCGCCTGGCCAAGCGGCCCGAATCGAAGCCGCGCCAGATTGCGGTGACGAATTAGGCCGTTGCTGGCAACAGGCCGGGTGCTTCGCCGCCGGTCGCATCACAGGGCGTGACGCAACCGGTGACGGTGGAAGAGGGCGATCCAGGTAGGGTCGCCCTCTTTTTGTTTCGTGGGCACGGGCATGGTGGGATCGACGCACGCCCTACGAATTGCGAACGGGCGCCCCGCGTGGTGCGGAACGCCCGGATGTTGGCGTAGCGGCCTGGGGGCCGCTACGCCGCATGCGATTGTCCGGCCTGACGCCCTAATACATGGCGATCAGGAGCAGGAAGAGGATCACGGTGATCACGAATCCGCTGATGATCGTGCCGGAGATGCTGTCCAAAGGATTTTTCATCGTTGCTGCTCCCTCAGTGAGATGCTGTCGGGGCGCCGTGCCGCCGCGTGTGGCCGGCTGCCGCGGTTGCCCTGGGGTGGTACGTGACGCGCGGGCCGTGCCCTCACATTATTCCGGGCAGATGGGTCGAGGCCGCCATCATGAACAGCATGGGAATGGACAGCATGGTGTTGGTGCGCGAGGCCAGGAACGCCACCCGTGGCCGTTTGCCGACATTGGGCGCGCCGCCCGCGGACTTCGCCCGCAGATTCTCGGCGATGATCACCTTCTGGTTGGGCCAGATGATGAACCACACGTTGAACCACCTGATGATGCCGAGAATCCCGCCGATCGAGATGGAGATTCCCCAGGGCGTGCCCATCACCTCCCAGCCGCCGATGGCGATCTTGTT
>JACQHH010000237.1 GCA_016199125.1 Candidatus Lambdaproteobacteria bacterium | reverse complement strand
GGTTGCACCCTTGCGAAGGGCAGCGGTTCAATTAGGCTTATTTTATCCCGATTTACCGACAATGCAACGGGCGGCCTCGCCGCACGTCAATATCACCGCACGGCCTCGCCGCACGTCAATGTCACCTCGCGGCCTCGCCGCACGCCATGTCACCGCGCGGCCCCGGCGTAGTGCGCCGCGCAGCGGAGGAGTTGCGGCGCGCGGGGGATCATGCGCGGCCGGCGTCGAGCGTGGATTGCAGCATCTGCCGGTAGGCTTCCGCATTGTCCTCGCCCATCAGGTGCCCCACGCCGGGAATCTCGTGATACACGCCGTGGGGCAGCGCGGCCATGATGATGTCCTGCGCCTTGCGGGGACAGACCGCGTCCTGGGAGCCTCCCACGACGTCCGCCCGGCAGCGGATCTGGCCCAGCAGCGGCGTGAGCGGCGTATGGTGCATGCCCACCATGGCCCGCGCCGCGTTGACATAGCCCCGGCCCTCGCCCACCGCCGCCACGCGCCGCGCCGTGATCGCGTCCAGCTTGGCTTGGGCGCTGGCGATCTGCCCGGCCGAATCCTGGCGCAGGTCGACGCGAAAGCGCGGCATGTCCTGCAGCGCCGTGTCGATGCGCTGCTCGAAGAACGCGGCTACGCGGCTCCCCACGATGGACGAGGAGCCCACGATCACGCAGTGCGGAATCAGGTCGGGGCGCAGGGCGGCGGCCTGCATCACGATGCAGCCGCCCAGGGAAAAGCCCACGCAGGGCGCCGGGCCCGTGACGGCCTCCAGGAACCCGCTCAGGTCGCCGCCCAGTTGCGCCAGGGTGGCATCGGCCCGGCCCAGCGTGGTCTCGCCGTGGCCGCGGAAATCGAGGGCGAACATCTGCCAGCCCCGCAGGCGTCCGGCGACGGGGTCCCAATGATGGCGGTCCTCCGCCAGCCCGTGCACGAACACGGCGGGCTGTCCCGCGCCATGGATGGAATAGCCGATTGCGATGTCCCCGACTTGAACGTTCACGGCGTGCTCCTCAATTTATCGGCCGGCGGGCGCATGAGCACGGCGTGCTCCTCATTTATTTTGTGGGCCGTGCCGTGGCGGCGGACGCCCGTGCGGGACAGGACCGCCGAGGGGCATTCCGCTCCGCGGCGGGGCAAACCTTTGGCTGCAAACCCATTGGCCGCAAACAGCCGCGCCTCGCCCGCCGCCGCTCATTCCGACCCACTACGCAATGTGGCCGTCAATTGCAATCGCGTTTGGAATCCATTAAAATCTTTATGGAATTGGACAAGGATTGGCCGCCGGGGGATCTGCCAATCGTCATGCACGGCGCGTCCGCGGCGGATTTCCGCGCGGCAGATGCGCCGCCGGCAGATTTCCGCGCACGGCCCAGGAACACGCCGCGGACCCGGCCACGCGGCCGGATCCGCCCGACGGAAGGTTCGTTTCCATGGATGCGCTTGCACCATCCCCACGTCGCAGTTTCGGTGGCCGCACGTGGATCGATCCGACCCACGGCCACGGCGAGCAGTCGATCCGCGAGATCAGCCGCGTCCTCAACATCTCCGAGGGCTTCGGCCAGGTGCTGGCGGCGCGGGGGCTGATGGACCCGACCGAGGCCCGGCGCTTCCTCAACCCGGGCCCCGAGCAGATGCACGACCCGGCCTGCATGCTGGGCGTGCGCCCGGCCGTGCTGCGCATCCACCGGGCCCTGGAACAGCACGAATCGATCCTCATCTTCGGCGACTACGACGTGGACGGCGTGGCCTCGACGGCCATCCTCTACAGCTATCTCAAGCGCCTGGGCGCCCGCGTCTACTACTTCATCCCCGATCGCCTGGAGGACGGCTACAGCCTCACGCCCCAGGCCATCGAGAAGATCCGCAACTGGGGCGTGGAGCTGGTGATCACCGTGGATCACGGCTCGACCTCGGTGGAAGGAGCGCTGACGCTGCGCCGCGAAGGCATCGACCTGATCATCACCGACCACCACCGCCTGGGGCACGACCGGCCGGCGGCCATGGCCCTGGTCAATCCGCAGCAGGAGGATTGCGCCTATCCCTTTGCCGATCTGGCGGCGGCCGGCGTGGCCTACAAGCTGCTGTGCGCCCTGGATCGACACCTCACATCCATCAACTACTGGGACACGCGCGGCATCTGCCACACCGCGCCCGACTACTACCTGGACCTGGTGGCGCTGGCCACGGTGGCCGACATGGCGCCGCTGCTGGGGGAAAACCGCATCCTGGTCAAGCTGGGGCTGGACCTGATGAACACCAAGCCGCGGCCCTGGCTGGCCGGGCTGACCAAGGAAGCCAACATCCGCTGCGCCATCGCGCCCAGCACGATCAACTTCAAGATCGCCCCCAAGATCAATGCCCTGGGGCGCGTGGGCGATCCGCGCCTGGGCGTGCAGTTCCTGCTCACGCATTCCTTCACCGAGGCCCGGCGCATCGCGCGCGTGATGCTGGAGGTGAACCGGCAGCGGCAAGTGCTGGAGCAGGAGGTGCTGGCGCTGGCCACGGCGCAGCTCGAGGAATGCGCGGAACACCCGGCCTGCGTGCTGATGGGCGAGAACTGGCACCCGGGAGTGATCGGCTCCATCGCCGCGCGCATCGCCAACCAGACCGGCAAGCCCACCGTGGTGCTGACCCAGTACCGGTCACCGCTGGTCTCCGGCTCGGCGCGCGCCCACGACCGCTACAGCGTGCTGGGCGCGCTGAGCGGCTGCGCCGACCTGCTGGAGCGTTACGGGGGCCACCCCACCGCCTGCGGGCTGGCCATGCGCCCGGAGAACCTGCACGACTTTACGCGGCGCTTCAACGGCATCGTGGAGGCCGACCGGGGCGCGGACGGCGGCACGGGTTTCGACACGCTGCGCCTGGACGCATGGATCCGCCCCGACGCCATGAGCCTGCAATTCGTGCGGGAGATCACCCAGCTTTCGCCTTTCGGCAGCCGCAATCCCGAGCCGTTGCTGGGCATCCGCGGCTTCAGCGTGGCCAACCCGTCGATCTTCAACAACCGGCACCTGCGCTTCAACGTGTCCTGCCCCAACGGGCATTCCATCGACGCGTTTGCCTGGGACCAATGCCAGTGGGAGCTCAAGCTCTCCCAGCGCTACGACATCGCCTTCATGCCCCAGCTTTATGAGGGGCCGCACGGCACGCGCATCCAGATGAAGGTGCTGGACCTCATCCCCGCCGTCTGAAATTCCGCCGGGCTGCGCCTGTGCGCGCCGCGGGTCGGGCCATGCGCGCGCGCCGCCTAAGACGGCGACGCGGGTGCCGGCTGCCGTCCGCGCGGAAGCCGGCGGCGCGCTACGCCCCCTCAATTCCTGACGATGGGCTGCTTGGCCGGGCGCTCGGGCGCCTGGCTCTGCACCAGGTGGTCGTAGATGTCGGTGAGGATGCGCTCCTGGGCCTCCTGCAGGCGCTCGGTGCCGCGGGGCACCCCGTCGATCATGAACGAGAACACCACCTGCTCGCGGAAGACCTGCAGGTAGCCGCTGATGTTCTGCACACCGGACAGGGAGCCCGTCTTGGCGCGGATGCGCCCCGCCAGCCGCGGCGGAAAGTCGCGGTAGCGCAAGGTGCCGTCCCATCCGCTGATGCTCAGGCTGCTGATGAACTCGTGGGAGAACGTGGGGTAGTTGTGGATGCGGTTGAGCAGCTTCACCAGGAACAGCGGCGACACCCTGCTCTCCCGGTTCAGCCCGGCCCCGTCGACCAGGGATACCTCCTCCCAGGCCTGGGGGAAATCCTGCCGCAGCAGCTCGCGCACGCCGGCCAGCCCGTCGCCGGCGTTCACCCCGGCGGCCTTGCCGCGCAGGGCGATGGTGCGCAGCAGGGCTTCGGCGGCCACGTTGCTGCTGTCCTTGTTGATGCGTTCCAGCAGGATGCGCAGGGGGTCGGACGTGTCGAGGTACACCCGCTTCACCCGCGCAAACTCCCCCTGCCTGGGCTGGAGCGGCATCTGCCCCGCGATGCCGGCCCGGCGCAACGCATGGCGCAGCAGCAGGAAGTAGTACTGCACCGGCTGCTGCACGGTGGCCGTGACCCAATACGTGGGGTGGGCCCGATCCAGCTCGCCGCTCAGCGTGAACCGGACGCCCTCCGGCGACCAGCGCTGGCGCACGACGATGCGTGCGTCCACGCCCGCTGCCGCGGCCAGGTTCGACACCACCTCTACCGCGTCATCCGGCAGGTCGGTGACCACGCTGTAGGGCTGACCGTCGTCCTGGCGCAGCAGGGTGAACGCCACGGCGTTGTCGTTGACGATGTACGGATTCACCGGGGCCAGCGCCCAGTCGGGGTCGCCCTGGGCCGGCGGGGTCGGCTCCTCGAAGAGGCTGGTGTCGAACACCAGTCCCCCGTCGATGCGCGTCACGCCCGCGGCCCGGATGTGCCGCGCCATGGCGTCCAGCCGCGCCTCGGAAAGCGACGGGTCGCCCGAGCCGCGCACGTAGAGTCCTTGACGCGCCGGGGTGTCTGGGCCATCGTGTTGCTCGACCAGGTAGATCGGCGTGCGCCAGCGGAAGTCCGGCGAAAGCAGCCGCAGGGCCGCGAAGCTGGTCACCAGCTTGGCGTTGGAGGCCGCCGTCATCAGCTCGCGTTCGCGCCAGAGCAGCAGGTAGCGTCCGCGCTCGTGGGAAAACAGGGCCAGGGCCGCGTGCTCCGGGGGAATCCCCTCGCGCGCCAGGGCCGCGTGCACCACCTGATCCAGGCCGACCGGGGGAGCATTGGAATCGGCCCAGGCGCGTGGCGCGGCCGGGGAGAGCAGCGCCAGCGCCGCCGTGAACATCAGCATCGCCGCCCGGTGGCGCGCCCGGGGCCGCATGGCGGCCGCGCCCACCACCGCGGCGTGCCCCGGCCGCCGGCCGCGGTTCCGCGGAGTTGCCCATCCCATGCGCATTGACGATCGCGAGCTGTCCACGCTGGAGCTGGAATCCACGCTGTTCTTCCCCGTCTCGGCCAATCCGCTGGGATTCAACCACATCGCGGCCGCCGAGCTGATGCTCGCCGCGCACCCGCGCTGGCGGCGCGTGGTGTTCATCCTCTCCAACGGCCGGCACCCGGACCCCACCAAATCCAACGCCGAGCTGAGCCCGGCGCAGCGCCTGGCGCTGGCCGAAGCCGTGGTACAGGCCGTGGCCGATCCGCAGCGCTCGCATTTCGCCAAGCTGGCGCAACAGGCGGAAACGCCCCTGCACGTCTCGCCGCAAGCGCTGTGCCTCTCGACCGTGGAATTCCCCCATTCAAGGCCCGTGCCGACCGTGGAGACGGTGGGCACGATCCTGGCGGGCCGCGCGGCGCAGGCGGCGCAGGTCAACTGGTTTGCCGGCAGCGATCTGATCCGGCGCATGGCCGACCCGCTCATCTTCGCCGACGACGACGTGCGGATTCTAACACAGTCCTGCCGCTACGCGATCCTGGAGCGCCCGGGCGATCCCCTGGCTGCCGCGCTGGACGAGTTCACGCGGCGCCGGGGCCTGACGCTGGCGCACGACGCCCACGACGCGTCCGCGGCGCCGGAGTGGCTGAGCAATTACCTGCACCTCTCGTCGACGCTGATCCGGCACGCGGCGGAGGCGGGCGATCCCCTGGCCGGGATGCTGCCCCGGCCCGCGGCCGAGGCCATCGCCGGGCAGGGGTTGTATGCCCAGGGGCGGCCCGTGACCCGGGAGCTCGACGAGGCGGGGCGAGCGATCGGCGGGCGCACCCGCCTGCAACTCGTCTTGCAGGCGCTGGACGGGCGGCTGGCCGCGGCCGCCGCGCGCGTGGCCGGCCTGCTGGTGGAGCGGCGCGAGGCGGGCCGGCCCCACAGCCTGGCCGTGGCGGAAACGTCGGCCGGGGGCTTTCTCACCTGCGCCTTCGCCGGGCGCGCGGGGGCCTCGCGCTATTTCCGCCAGGGGCGCTTCGCCTACGACCAGGTGGCCAAGGAGGCATTGATCGGCGCCCAGGGCGACATCGCCTCGTCGGTCTCGGGGCAGATGGTGGCGGCCATGGCCCAGGGGCTGCGTGCCCAGGCGCTCACCGACTTCGCCCTGGCGGAGAGCGGCATGGCCGGACCGCCGGACGGGCGCCGCCGCAGCGTCAAATCGGGCGCCAGTTGGATCGCCCTGGCCACGCCCCAGGGCACGCACACGGAACAGGCCCAGCTCAACCCGTTCCTCACGCGCAAGGAGCACCAGTACGAATTCGCCCTGCATGCCGTGGGCATGCTGGAAAACTGGTTGCTGGCGCACCGGGATTGAGCCGCGGCAGGACCCCTCCCGGCAGCGAGACGATGCGGCGGCGGCGCTGAGACGATGCGGCGGCGGCAGCGCGCGTGACCCGGGCGGCCGGGGCGATACTCCCAGCCCGCGTTGCCGCGACCCGCGGCACCATATCCACGAGCGGTCGAGATGGGCGCAAAATCGCAGCGGGGACACGGGCGCAGAGGCCAGCGCAGCGACCAGGGCAGCGGTCAGGGCACGGGTCGGCGCGGCAGCCAGGGTCGAGGCCAGGGCAGCGGTCAGGGCCCCGCGCGGGAATCCCGGCACGGCGAGGCCACACGCAGCGAGGCGCTCCCCAGCGCACCCGCAACCCCGCCTGCCCGCGACGTGGACCTGCTCTACGGCATTCATCCGGTGCTGGAAGCCCTGCGCGCCGGACGGCGAGCCTGCCGGCGGCTGCTGCTGAAGGCCGATGCCCATTCCCAGCGCCTGGACGAGCTGCGCGACCTGGCCCACGCACGGGGTCTGCCGGTGGTCGCGGCGCATGCGGGAGACCTGGAGCGGCTGTGCGGCAATGCCGCGCACCAAGGCGCGGTGCTGGAGGCCGGCCGCCTGGCGCCACCGGACGCGCGCGAGGCATTGGCCCTGCCCCTGGCCGACACCCCCCTGCTGGTGGCGTTGGACGAGGTGGAGGATCCGCAAAACCTGGGGGCCATCGTGCGCAGTTGCGCCGTGTTCGGCGCGGCGGGCGTGGTGTTGCCCCGGCACCATTCGGCCGCGCTCAATGCCGCGGCCTCCAAGGCCTCCGCGGGCACGCTGGAGTCGTATCCGCTCTACGAGGCGGCGAACCTGGCGCGCTTTCTGGGGCAGGCGCGGGAGGCCGGCTGGTGGGTCGCCGGGACGGTGGCGGCGGGCGGTCAGCCGCTGCGCGAGTTCCAGCGGGCCGGGGCGCTGGTGCTGGTGCTGGGCAACGAGGGGCGGGGTCTGCGGCCCCTGGTGGCCCGCAATTGCGACCTGCTGCTGACCATCCCCGTTTCCGGCGGCGGCAGTCTCAACGTCTCCAATGCGGCCGCCGTGCTGCTGTATCAGCTCAGCGTGGGACGGGCGGTCTCCGGCACGGTGCGTTAGGCACGCGCGCGTGCCCGCTGCCGCGGCGCGACCCCGCGCGCCGGTCAGGCGTCGCTGTCCAGTGTCTTGCCCAACGCGCCGAGCATCAGGCTCCAGCCCTGCCGCGTGCGCTCCGCAAAATCGGCCCAGTCCGGATGCAGCTCGTGGGTCAGGGTCAGCGCGCAGCCGCCGGCCAGCGGCGCGATCTCCACGCGCACTTGGCTGCGCTCGCCGGACTCCTCCCCGATGCCCCAGGTGAACTCCAATCGGCGCGGGCGTTGCAGCACCAGGTAAGTGCCCACGTGGTCCAGCTCCTGGCCGTCGCGCCGCACCAGGAAGGAGAACGAGCCGCCCACGCGCGCGTCGCTGCGCAGGCGCACGATCTGCTCGTCGCGCAGGGCGGGGCCGAACATCCAGCGGCCGATCAGTGCCGGGTCCAGCCACGCATCGAACACCCGCTCCGCGGACGCGGCAAAGCGGTGGGTCACGGTCACGCTGAGATTGGGCGTCTGGCTCACGGGGCAGCTCCTGGTCGATGGTGTTTCCGCCGCCGGCCGCGCGGGTGTTTGCGCTGACGCGGCCCGGCCGGCGCGGACGGTGTTTCATCTCTGGTCTCGGGCGCCGGGCGTGTTGCGTTCTTGGCGCCGGCCACCTGCGTTTCTTCCCGTAGCAGGGCGTCCAGTGCCTCCAGGCGCGCCTGCCACAGCCCGCGCTGCGTCTCGATCCAGCGGGCCGCAGCGCCCAGCGGTTCCGCATTGAACGAGAGCAGATGCTCGCGCCCCACCCGCCGCCGCCGCACCAGCCGCGCGCGCTCCAGCGTGCGGATGTGCTTGGACACCGAATTCAGCGCCATCTCGAAGGGCTGCGCCAGCTCGGTCACCCGCGCCTCGCCTTCCAACAGCCGCCGCAGAATGGCCCGCCGCGTGGGGTCGGCCAGCGCCAGCAGGGTCTGGTCCAGTGTGGTGCGCATGCGCCGTGCTCAGCGGG
>JACQHH010000236.1 GCA_016199125.1 Candidatus Lambdaproteobacteria bacterium | reverse complement strand
TACTGGAACTACTATGCCGAGGGCTTGGATTCATTGAAGGTGTACGAGGACATGGGCATCGAGCGCGTGCTGATCAATGTGCACGCGCTGCGGCAGAAAGACATCTACACGGCGCTGGAGGTCTTCGCCAACGATGTCATCTCCAAGGTGGCCTGAGGCGAAACCCGGCGGCGGCGCGGCCCGGTGCAGGGGGGAGCCGCGCGCTCCTGTGCGCCGCGTCCGCGCGGCGCCGCTAGTCCTTGAACTTGAAATAGTCCGGCTTGCCGGCGGGCCAGGGATCGCCCCAGAGATTCTGTCCGCCGTCGATGTGCAGCACCTCGCCGGTGATGAACTTGCCCGAGGGCGCGGCCAGATACACGCAGGCCTCGGCCGTGTCCATCAGGTCACCCGCCCGCAGCATGGGATTGGTGCGGTACAGCGTGGGCCGCGCGGCGTCGGAATATTGCCCGAAGGCCGGCGTTTCCACGGCCCCCGGCGCCACGCAGTTGACGCGGATTTTGTGCTCGGCCCATTCCACCGCCACGGTCTTGCTGAGATGGATCACGCCCGCGCGGGCCGCCGAGGTGTGCGCCATGCCATGGTTGCCGCGCTCCACGACAGCCACCATGTTGATGATGTTGCCCACCTGCCCCTGGTCCCGCCAGCGCAGCGCCGCCTGCTGCATCATGTACCAGGTGCCATTGAGGTTGGTGTCGATCACGGCCTGCCAACCCTTGACGGTGAAGTCCAGGGCCAGTTGCGCGAACTGCCCGCCGGCGTTGTTGAGCTGCACGTCCAGCCGTCCATGCCGCGCCCAGATGCCGGCGATGAAGTCCGCCACCTGCTGGGGATCGCGGATGGTCAGCGGGGTGCAGTGCACGGGATTGCCGAACGCGCGCAGCTTTTCGGCCACGCGTTCCAGCTTCTCGCCGTCGCGGCCGCACAGCTCCAGGGCGGCGCCCAGGCGGGCAAACAGGAACGCGCAACCCCTGCCCAGACCGCCGGCGGCGCCGGAGATCATCACCACCTGCCCCTTGAACAGCTCCGGATGGTAGACGGTGGGGACGGTGGCCAGCTCTTCGTCGGTCATGCCGTAGAACGGCTTGCGCGGCTCGGGTGGATGCTGTGTCATGGGCGGGTCCGGAAGGGTAATTCAGCACTGCGACGCTCGCGACGGGCTGCTCTTAACACCTCGCGCCGCGAAAATCCACCGCCACCCCGCGCAGGATCGGCTGAGCGCGGTTCAAGCCCACGGGCCAAGCGCGTGTCCGGTTGACGCTCGCGCGTGGAAGTTGCCCTGCACAGCTCGCCGCCACCGGCCTGCACGAATTGCTCATGCCTATGCGCCGCCCCATTTCCGTTCAGCCCGCCACGCAGATGCCCCCGGCGCGCAGCCACGGCGCAACGCCCTATGTATTGCTGGTCTCGGCCATGCTCTTCTGGGCGGGCAACTACATCGTGGCGCGGGCCATTCACGCCGACGTGACTCCCATCAGCCTCAATTTCTGGCGCTGGCTGGTGGTGACGCTGGCGCTGGTGGCCATGACCCCGCGCCACCTGTGGCGACAGCGGCAGGTGGCCGCGCGGCACTGGCTCGTGCTGGCGCTCACCGGGCTCACGGGCATCGCCGTGTTTCCCCTGCTCGTCTTCACGGCACTGGGCTACACCACGGCCACCAACGGCGTGCTGGTGGTCTCCACAGTGCCCGTGGCCATCGTCGTCATGTCGTGGATCGTCAACCGCGAGGGCATCCTGCCTCGGCAGGCGCTGGGCGTGGCGGTGTCCCTGGCCGGCGTAGCGACCATCGTTTCCCACGGGCAACCCGCGCGGCTGCTGCATCTGGAGATCAACCCCGGTGACGCGCTGATGCTGACGGCCGTGATCGTCTGGGGGATCTATGCGGCGCTGCTCAAGCGCCAGCCGGCGGGCTTCCGCCCCACGGCTTTTCTGGCGCTGCTCACCGCATGGGGCACGTTGTGCCTGCTGCCGTTGTATCTGTGGGAACTTTGGCGGGGCACGGCCACCATGTATTTTGGCCCGGGTCTGCTGCTCAGCCTGGTCTATCTGGCGGTGTTCGTCTCCATCCTGGGCTTCACCTTCTACAACATGGGAGTGGCCCAGATCGGCGCCAACCGCGCGGGACTGTTCAATCACCTGGTGCCGGTGTTCACGGTGATCCTGGCGGCGATCTTCCTGGGCGAGCGCCTGCACGCCTTCCACTTCGCCGGCATGGCCTTCATTGCTGCGGGCATCGCCTGCTCCAGCTTCGCCCGCGGTCAGGCTCCGGCAAGCCGGCCTCGGCAGGCTGCGGAATGACTGACGTTGCAGAGCGTGCAGGGGGCAGGCGCTCGCTGCCGGGGACATTGGGGAGTGGCGCTCCCGCGAGCGCGTGTGTGCTTGTCCCGGCTGGCTCTAGGGCTATCCCGTGGCTGGGGGCGGGAGGCGTTCCAACGCCGCGGCGCGCAGCTTGACCTTCTGAATCTTGCCCGAGCCGGTCATGGGAAACGCGTCCACGAACATCACGTGGCGCGGAATTTTGTAGCTGGCGATCTTGCCGCGGCAGTAGTCCAGCAGCTCCGCCTCGCTCACGGCTTGCCCCGGCTTGCGCTGTATGAAGGCCACGCCCACCTCCACCAGCCGCCGGTCCGGATAGCCCACCACGGCCGCCTGGTGCACCCCGGGGTGCTGCAACAGGAAGCCCTCGACCTCCATGGGGTCCACGTTCTCGCCGCCGGTGCGCAGCATGTCCTTGTAGCGGCCCATGAAGCGGATGTGGCCATCGGCGCGGATGACGGCCATGTCTCCGGTGTGCAGCCAGCCTTGGGCATCGACCGCCTTGGCCGTCTCCTCTGGCTTGTTGTAGTAGCCCTGCATCACCGCATAGCCGCTGACCTGCAGCTCGCCGGGCGTGCCCGCCGGCTGCTCCCGGCCCGTCTCGGGGTCCAACACGCGGAACGTATAGCCCGGCAGGGGATAGCCCGAGGCTTCGCAGCGCTGCTCGGCCGAGTCGGTGAGGAAGCTCAGGCTGGCGCCCACGCCGCACTCGGTCATGCCGAAGGCCGAGAGCATGGGCCCGATCGCCTCGTCGGCCTGGTAGGCCACGGGCGTGGAGCTGGCCATGCCCGCCGCGAAGATGCCCGTGCGGATGGAGCTCAGGTCCCGCGGCCTGCGCCCCTGGGCCAGCACCAGGTCCTGGAACTGCGTGTCCACGCCCTGCAAATAGGTCACGCGCTCCTGGGCGATGAGGTCCAGACTCTCCTCCGCATCGAAGGCTTCCGTAAGCACCTGCCGCGCCCCGGTGAGCATGGACATCAGGGCGCAGTTGGTCAGCGAGAACACGTGGAACAGGGGCAGGTTGTTGAGCAGCACATCGCGCGGGGTGATGGCCATGCGGTTGGCCTGATCGGTCACGTTGCGCACCAGATTGTGGTTGCGCATCACGCCCTTGGGAAACCCCGTGGTGCCCGAGGTGTACATGATGAAGGCCGTGTCGTCGGGAGCCACTGCCGCCGCCCGCCGGGCCAGGGCCGCATCGTCGATGGCCGTGCCCCCCTGCAGCAGCTCGTCCCAGGCAAACGTCCCGGCGAAGCGCTGCGCGCCGGAAACGATCACGCGCCGCAGATCGGGAAAGTCCTGGGAGCGCAGCACGCGCTCCTTGGCGCCGGCCAGCTCCGGCAGCAGTTCCTGCACCATCTCGAAGTAGTTCACGGGACCCGAGCGCTCGAC
Source organism: Candidatus Lambdaproteobacteria bacterium (assembly GCA_016199125.1). Classification (GTDB taxonomy): domain Bacteria; phylum SAR324; class SAR324; order SAR324; family JACQKK01; genus JACQHH01. The sequence continues at coordinate 5,190 of JACQHH010000236.1, read as the reverse complement.
CGTGACCAGCGTGCCGCTGTTGGACTGGCTCAGGATGTAGCGGATGTCCTCGGTGCGCAGGCGCGTGTTGATGGGCACCAGCACCGCGCCGATCTTGAACACGGCGTACATGCAGAACAGCCACTCGGGCCGGTTGGTGACCCACAGGCCCACCTTTTCGCCCGGCTGCACGCCGAGCTGCATCAGGCCCTTGGCCACGCGGTCGATCTCGGCGGCCACCTGGGCAAAGCTCCAACGCTGGCCCTGAAAATACAGCGCCTCGCGATGACCGTGACGCAGCGCCATCTCGTCGGGCAGGGACCCGAACGTGCGTTTCTCAAACCAGTCGGGCATGGCCCGTCCTTTCAGGCTGGTGCTGATCCGGGGAGAAATACGGTCGCGTCGCCGCGGCGCCGGGCTGCCGGCGACATCGGCCCGGCCGCGGGCTGCAAGGGAACCCGGCCCGTTAGAGCGCGCGGGTGGCGTAATCGCAGATTTCGCAGATGAGCTGGTTGAGCTGCTCCTGCAGCACGGGGAAGCCCTCGTGCTTTTCCAGGGTCACCTCGTCCATGTAGATCTTGCGGTTGATCTCGATCTGCACGCTGTGCCGGTTGTTGCCCGGGTCGCCATGGCGCCGCACGATCTCGCCGCCCTTGAAAGGCCGGTTGACCAGCACCGTGTGCCCCCGCGCGCGGAAAAAGTCGCCGATGAATTTCAGGAACGGCTCATCGCTGGTGTCGCCGTCGCGGTTGCTCACGATGAAGTTGGGCTTCCAGGTGGGCGGCCGCGGATTGCGCCCCAGCGCCGAGCGCATGGAATGGCAGTTGATGTGCCACACCACCCCGAAGCGTTGGTGCATGCCCTCGATGATCGACGACAACTCGTCATGGTACGGGTTGTAGTACTGCTCGATGCGCTGGCGCACTTCGGCCACGCTCAGCGGGCGCCGATACATCGGCACGCCGTCCTTGGCCACACGGCGGATCAATCCCATGCCCACTTCCGACTTGCGCGAGGGTTGCAGCGCATCGGGCCAGGGCGCGTCCAGCAACTCCGCGTCCAGGTCCAGCGGATGCCGGTTGAGATCGATCAAGGCGCGCGGAAAATGCGCGTGCAGCAGCGTGGCCCCATGTTCCGGCGCCGCGCCGTAGAGCTCGTCCACATGGGCATCCTCGGTCATGCGCAGCATTTCCAGGGGGACGTCGAACTCGAAATCGGCCGGGTACTGGTCGCCGCTGTGGGGCGAATCGAACACCACGGGATGAGCCGTGTTCAGCGGGTCGCGCCGCGTGAACACACCGGGGACGGTCTTCACCTCCGACATGGGGGGCTCTCGTGCGATGGGCCTGCACTGGATGGGCGGACGAAGCAGTAAACGGGATATTTTCCCCGTGGGCAGGAGGATCGTCAAGCACGCGTTTGCCCCCACGCGGGCAAACCGCCTGCGCCGGCGCGGTGGACGGGGCCGCGCCGCGCGCCATCCAGGGATTTTGCGCCGGCCCGGCCGATGAGCTATAGAACAGCAGCCCACAGCGTGCGCGAGGCTCGCCGAATCCGGGCAGCCGGCGTTGCCGGCGGGAGGCCGGCCGTGCTGACGCCGCCTGTCGCGCGGCTCTGCCCGGCATACCCGACGCGTGACGCGGGCACCTCTCGCCGGGCCCCAGAACACCGCAGGAGCACAGGAGCGCGCCGATGGACTACGGGATCGTCATGTTCCCCACCGATTACGCCATCCCGCCAGCCGAACTGGGCCGGGCGGCGGAGGAGCGCGGCTTCGGGGCGCTGTTCTTTCCCGAGCACACGCACATCCCCAGCAGCCGCGCCACACCCTGGCCAGGCGGCCGGGAGTTGCCGCGGGAATACTCGCACACGCTGGACCCCTTCGTGGCGCTCTCCGCCGCGGCCGCGGTGACGCGAACCATCCGTCTGGGAACGGGCATCTGTCTGGTGGTGGAGCACGATCCCATCGTGCTGGCCAAGTCGGTGGCCAGCCTGGATCATCTCTCCGGCGGCCGGGCCATGCTGGGGATCGGCGGCGGCTGGAACCAGGAGGAGATGGCCAATCACGGCACCGATTATGCGATGCGCTGGACGCTCATGCGCGAGCGCGTGGAGGCCATGAAGGAAATCTGGACCCGCGACGAGGCCAGCTACGACGGACAGTTCGTGAAGTTCGAGAAGATCTGGTCCTGGCCCAAGCCCGTGCAGAAGCCGCACCCGCCGGTGATCATGGGCGGGGACGGCCCGCGCACCTTCCAGCGCGTGCTGCGCTATGGAGACGAGTGGATGCCCATCAACCGGCACGGCATGCTGGAGGTGCTGCCGCGGAAGATCGAGACGTTGCAGGAGCAGGCCGCCGCCGCGGGCCGTGCACCGATTCCCGTGACCCTGTTTTCCCCGCCGCCCGATCCGGCCATGTTGCGGCAGTTGGCTGCCGCCGGCGTATCGCGCTTCGTTTTCGCCGTTCCGCCCGCACCCGCCGAGGTGGTGCTGCCCAAGCTGGACAAGCTGGCCAATGTCATGCAGCAGGCGGTCTAGCTGCCCCGACGCCCGGGTGAGCCGCACACACGGCAGCCTGCAGTGGCGTGCCGACCGGGCCGGCGGCCGCCCGTCAGTCTCCGGCCGACGCCCCGCGCGTGGCGGCATGACCCGCCGCGGCCGATGGTTGCGCATTGCGCATGGGGCACATAGATTGGAATGTTTTGAGCGGGGACCTGCACGCGAGCCCCCCAACCCTGCGACCACCCAATGAGGACCCTCATGAAAGTAGGCATCTACATGTTTCCCGCGGACTATGCCATTGCGCCGGCCCGGCTGGCCAAGGAGGCCGAGGATCGCGGATTCGAGTCGATCTTCCTTCCCGAGCACACGCACATCCCCGCCAGCCGGCTCAGCCCCTGGCCCGGCGGCGGCCCGCTGCCGGAGGAATATTCCCACACCCACGATCCATTCGTGGCCCTAGCCACGGCGGCGGCGGTGACCAAGAAAATCCGTCTGGGCACGGGCATCTGCCTGGTCATCGAGCGCGATCCCATCGTGCTGGCCAAGGAGGTGGCGAGCCTGGACCACATCTCCGGCGGACGCGTGGACTTCGGCATCGGTGGCGGCTGGAACCAGGAGGAGATGGAAAATCACGGCACGGCTTTCTCGCGCCGCTGGAAGGTGCTGCGGGAACGCGTGGAGGCCATGAAGGAAATCTGGACCCACGACGAGGCCAGCTACGACGGAGAATTCGTGAAGTTCGAGAAAATCTGGTCCTGGCCCAAGCCGGTGCAGAAGCCTCATCCGCCCGTGATCGTGGGCGGCACGGGCGCAGGCACGCTCAAACGCGTGGTGCGCTACGGCGACGGATGGCTGCCCAACCGGGGGGTGAAGATGATGTCGGACAAGATCAAGGAGCTGAACGACCTGGCCGCCAAGGCCGGCCGCGGGCCCATCCCCGTGAGCCTCTTCGGCGCGCCGCCCGACGCCAAGGTGGTCGAGCAATTGGAACGGGACGGGGTATCGCGCGTGCTCTTCACTCTGCCGCCCAAGGGCGCGGATGTGGTGCTGCCGCTGCTGGACCAATTCGCCGACATCAGGCGCAAGGTGGCCTGAAACCGGACACCCACGAACCGGGCCGCCGCGATTGGCCCGCTACGGCGGCCACCGGCCCGGCCTGCGCTCTCAACCGAAGGGATCCCGGGGCGGTTCGAGCGGCGGCACCGGCGCCGCCGGCGGCCGCTCCACCGGTTCGGGCCCCGTATAGAATTCCGGATAGTTGCGCCGCACCACTTCGCCGTCGGAGGCCCAGGAACGGCAGGTGTCCAGGTTGCGCGGGCGCGTGCGCGGCTGTGGCAGGCCGGCCAGCCTGCGCCGGCGATATTGCATGGAACCAATGCCCTGGAACGCCGTGGTGGCCACCGGCCCCAGCAACTCCAGCAGGTGCGTGCATCCCGCGGTGCCCCCCAGCAGTTCGCGCACCTTGCGATGAAATCCCCGTCCCATCTGCACGCCGGCAAGCTGCTTGAAATTGGGCAGGATTTCCGTGCAGGTGTTGTAAGGCCGTGCATCCATCGACGTCTCCACGTCCACGATCTCCAGCGCTTCGTTGCACGTGACGCGGATCCACATGTCGTGAATGGGCGCTCCGGCCTCGATGTGGCCCCGGGAGCCCATCTCGAAGGAATAGGTCTTGGTGTCGACGATGTGGCCTTCAATGTCCCACAGCCCATCCTTGCGCAGATAGGCACGGCAGTGGACACGGCGGTCATGGATCAGCTCGCGTGGGGCGGGCGTGGGGAGGGGCATCGGGTTCTCCGCGTGTCGTAAGGTTTGGCAAGCGTTGTCGGCGGACGTGGACGCCCCTCGGTGCTCCCCCCGATTCGACAGGTCCGCCGCCGGCTCCACGCGCCCGGGGGCGGATGGAGCGCATTCGGCAAGGCAGAAGGATACGCCAGCATACGCCTGCCTCGCAAGGGCGGCGCCCAGAGGCCGGCGCGGCGGAGCCCTGGGCGGCGGGCCCTGGCGTCGGCGCCTGCGCCCCGCGGCGCGATTCCGGGGCTTGCCATCCGCCGGGCCGCGGTTGTAAGTATGGAGCCCATATCCATTGCAGGGCTGATCAGGAGCGCGCATGCCGGGCGTACACGACTTGGCCGGCAAACCCGCCGGCGCGGTGCACAGAGAACCCCACGCGGAGTCGGATTTCGACCGGCGCGTGGATGCACTGGTGAACCTGCTGCTGCACCCCAACACCAACGTGCTGGTGGTGGACGAGCTGCGGCGCGCGGTGGAGGACGTGGGGGAGCGGGACTACTTCGCGCTGAGCTATTACCAGCGCTGGGTGCATGCCCTGCGCGCCCTGTTGGTGGAAAAGGGCGTGCTGCGCGACGACGAGATCGACCAGCGCCTCGCCACGATCCGGAAGCAGTTGGCGCTGTCGGGTCACGACCAGTGAGCGCGGCGCCGCGCGCCGCCAGCCGCCCGCGGAGGAAGACATGACGCAAGCACACGCCTTCACCATCGGCACGCGGGTGCGCGTGCAGCAGCGCCCCACCAGCGGGCACGTGCGCACGCCATCCTACCTGATGGGCAGGATCGGTGTGGTGGAGCGGCAGCAGGGCCACTATCGCAGCCCCGAAGAACTGGCCTACGGCAAGCTGGACGGCGCGTTACGGCCCCTGTATACCGTGCGCTTCGCCCAGCGCGACCTGTGGCCCGACTACGGCGGGC
>JACQHH010000233.1 GCA_016199125.1 Candidatus Lambdaproteobacteria bacterium | reverse complement strand
TGAATGGGGAATACTCCCGCTCTTTCCCCGCATGGCGCGTGAAGACCGGAAATCGACCCAACTCTTGTGCTAGTTTAACTGTTTGAACGCGCAATCGGCAGTTTGGTTCAAATGGCCATTTCCCGGCCAGCGGCGCATTTTGCGCCAGCCGCGTGAAAGCGCCGCCTGGGGCCTGCGGATGAGGTCCTGCCCGATGGCGGCGCCAATCCGCCGGAGCGCATTGCGGTGCCGGCGCCGGAGGCCCACCGGCGCGTTTCCTTAACATCATCAGTGCCTTCGCTCGTGACCTACGCCATTCCCCGACTGGACAACGATCTGCTGCTGCGTGCGGTGAACCACGAGGCGCTGCCCCGCGTGCCGGTGTGGATGATGCGCCAGGCCGGGCGCAGCGATCCGGCCTATTTGGCGTACCGCGAGCAGGTGGGGCTATCGCTCCACGAGTTGTTTCGCAGCGCGGAGCACGCGGTGCGCATTACCATGCTGCCGGCGCGCTTCGGCGTGGACGCGCTGATTCTCTACCAGGACATCCTGACGCCGCTGGCGCCCATGGGCGCCGATTTCACCTTCTCGCCTGGGCCCGTGCTGGCGCACCCGGTACGCAGCACGCGGGACATCGACGCCCTGCGCCCCATCGATCCCGCTGTCGCGCTGCCCTTCGTGGCGGCCTCCATCCGCGGAGTGCTGGACGAACTGCGGGGCGCCATGCCCCTGCTGGGCTTCGCCGGAGCGCCGTTCACGTTGGCCGCGTTTCTGGTGGAGGGGCGCAGCCCCATGCAGTCGGGCATGGCGCGCACGTTGGCGCTCGCCGAGCAGGAGCCCGCGGCCTTCGGGCGGCTGATGGACAAGCTCAGCGCCATGACCATTGACTACCTGTCCATGCAGGCCGACGCTGGCGTGCACGCGGTGCAGCTTTTCGAGTCCGTGGGCGATGCCATTCCCCGACCGCTCTACGAGCGCTTCGCGCAGCCCAGCCACCAGCGCATCCTGGCCGCGCTCACCCCGCGGCTGCCCACGATCCTGTTCGTCAAGGGCAGCCCGTTTCCCGCGCTGATGCTGGCGAGCGGCGCGGCCGTGCTCAGCGTGAGCGAACAGACGCCCTTGCGCACGATCCTGGACGCCGGGCAGAGGCGCATCGCCGTGCAAGGCAACGTGGACAACCGCGTGCTGGCCCACGGCACCCCGGATGAAGTGCGGCGCGCGGTGCTGGACTGCCTGCGCGCCGGCGGCGGGCGGGGGCACATCCTCAACCTCAATCATGGGCTGCTGGCGGAAACGCCGTTTGCCAATGTGCAGGCCATGGTCGATACCGCGCTGGACTATCGCATTCCCGCCTGACCCCCCCGCCGCCATGCAGGCACGCTTGGCCCTGGCCGTGGCGCGCGACCGGCGCTATGGTGCCTCAGTGCGCCCGGCCGCGCGTTTGCGCGCGCCGGCATCCCCCCACGCTTCAAGAATCGCTGGAGGCTGTCATGACTTACGAGACCATCCGCGTCGACGGGTCCGGGCCCGTCCGTCACCTGGTGCTCAACCGCCCGCAGGTGCACAACGCGGTCAATCCCATGCTGGTGCAGGAGGTTCACGCGGCCTGCCTGGCGCTGGATGCGGACAACGAGGTGCGCGCGGTGATCGTGCGCGGCGAGGGCAAGAGCTTCTGCTCGGGGGCCGACCTCAAGGCCAACCCCACGTCCGGCTCGGTGGCCGACCGCATGTACCGCTCCAAGGCGGGCGCGCGCATGATCGATGCGTTGACCAACCTGCGCTGCATCACCATCGCCGCCATGCACGGCTATGCCATCGGCGGGGGCTCGGTGCTGGGCGCGGCCTGCGATTTCCGCATCGCGGGCGAAAGCCTGTCGGTGACCATCAACGAGGTCAGCATCGGCTTCAACCTCACCTGGCACACGGTGCCGGCGGTGGTGCAATTGGTGGGGCCCGCGCGGGCCAAGGAAATGATCATCCTGGGGCGCACCTACGACGCCCGCGCACTGCTGGACTACGGGTTCGTCAACCAGGTGGTGCCCGACGCCCTGCTGCTGGCCACGGCCGAGGCCCTGGCCGCGGAGGTGGTGAATCAGCCGCCGATCCCCGCATCTCTCACCAAGGCCTCCATCAACGCCTACACCAAGGCCATGGACCGCCCCATCCAGCACATGGATCACCTGGCCGCGGCGTTCATGGGCATCAGCGCCAACTCCAAGCTGGCGCGCGACACCTACTTCAACAAGAGCCCGCGCCACTACACGGACGAATAGCCGCCCGCGCCAAGCTCCGGCCACGGCACCGCGCCGCGCCGGGTGGTCCGCTCACAGGCCGCGGGGCGCCTCTCCGTTTCACGCCGCAATTTCGGGAAACAACGCTTATGGAATGGGAACATGTGAAGGTCGAGGGGGACGGGCCGATCCGGCACCTGGTGCTCAACCGACCCAAGGTGCACAACGCGGTCAACGCCCAGTTGCTGCGGGACGTGATCTCTGCCTGCCGCGCCATCAACGAGCTGCCGGACTGCCGTGCCGTGATCGTGCGCGGCAACGGCCCCAGCTTCTCCTCCGGGGCGGACCTGAAGGATCCGGCGCTGCTGGCGCGCGATCCGCGCGGCATCCGGCACCGGGCCCGGCTGGGCGCCGATGCGGTGAATGCCATCAGCGATCTGAACGCCGTCACCGTGGCCGCGGTGCATGGCTATGCCATAGGCGGCGGCGCCTGCATCGCCATGGCCTGCGACTTCCAGATCGGGGCCGCCTCCTGCCAGGTCTCCATCCGCGAAGCCAGCCTGGGGCGCTCCCTGTCCTGGAATTCCATCCCCAACACCGTGCACCTGGTGGGCCCCAAGCGCGCCAAGCGCATGATCATCTTCGGGGAAATGTTCCCGGCCGGCACCTTGCTGGAGTGGGGTTTCTTCGACGAGGTGGTGCCGGACGAGAAGCTGCTGGACACGGCGCTGGCCCTGGCCGAACGCGTGGTGCGCCAACCGCCGCTGCCGGTGCAGATGACCAAGGCCTCCATCAACGCCCTGGTGAAGACCTTCAACCGCTCCGTGTTTCACCTGGACGAGGTGGGGGTCACGTTCACCACCATGTCCCAGGACGCCCGCGTGGCGGAGGAGACCTTCTTCAGCGGGGCGAGCCCGGAATGGCGCGGCGAATAGCCCCGCCTCCGGCACGCGTTCCCTGATGGGGCAGCCGCGATGGAACGTGCTGAATTCATTGGCTGCCGGTGGGGCTTTGGGGCTGGAAGGTGCTGAATTCATTGGCCCGCTCCGCTTGACTATTCTCAAGCGGCCACATACCTTAGCGCAAACTTGGCGGCGTGAGTGAGTTGCGGTGTACAGGCTGTCCGTGCGCCACGCCCCGAGCACCTAATACACGGAGGAGGAACATGAAACGGTCACTGTCGTTCGTCGTCCTGGTCGCGGTTTTCGTATTCGGCCTGGTCGTGGTGCAGCAGAGCGGTGTCGCCAATGCGCAGGACATCAAGATCGGGGTCGCCGGGCCCATCACGGGACCCTACGCCAAATTCGGCGAGCAACTGACCCGCGGGGCCAACGCCGCGGCGGAGGCCATCAACAAGCGCGGCGGCATCAAGGGCCACAAAGTGGTGATCGTGCCCGGTGACGATGCGTGCGATCCCAAGCAGGCTCGCGCGGTGGCCAACCGCATGGTCAACGACAAGGTGTATGCCGTGGCCGGCCACTTCTGCTCCTCCTCCACCATCCCGGCGTCCGAGGTCTACGACGAGGCCAACATTCTGCAGATCACCCCGGCGTCCACCAACCCCCTGGTGACCGAGCGCGGGCTGCCGGCGGTTTTCCGTACCTGCGGTCGCGACGACCAGCAGGGCAGCGTGGCGGCCGAATACATCGCCCGGGAGCTGAAGGGCAAGCGCGTCGCGGTGATCCACGACAAGGACACCTATGGCCAGGGCCTGGCCGATGCCATGAAGAGCGCCCTGAACAAGAATTTCGCCATCAAGGAAGTGCTCTACGAGGGCGTGACTCGTGGCGACAAGGACTTCAACTCCCTGGTCACCAAGATGAAGGGGCTGAACGTGGACGTCATCTACTTCGGCGGGCTGCACACCGAGGCCGGGCTGATCCGCCGTCAGGCCATGGAGCAGGGCCTGAACGCCGAGTTCCTCAGCGGTGACGGCATCGTCTCCGACGAATTCGCCAACATCGCCGGACCCTCCGCGGTGGGCGTGCTGATGACCTTCGGCGCCGATCCCACCAAGAGCATGGCGGCCAAGCAGATCGTCGAACAGTTCCGCGCCGGCGGCTACGAACCGGAAGGCTACACGCTCTATTCCTACGCGACGATTCAGGTGATCGCCGATGCGCTGGAAGCCACCAACGTCACCCGCGACGGCGAGAAGCTCGCCGAATACCTCAAGTCGCACGCCTTCAACACAGTGATGGGCAAGAAGGAATTCGACGAGAAGGGCGACCTGAAGGTCTCCGACTACGTCGTCTACCGGTGGTTCCGCGACGGCGGCAAGATCACCTACAAGCAGATCACCAACCTCTAGCAGCCTCAACTGCGTGCCTCACGGCGGACCCGGCGACATGGCCGGGCCCACCGTACCGAAGGTTTCCCGCGGAAACCCCATGTATATTCTTGCGCAACAACTGGTGAACGGGCTCATCCTCGGGTCGATCTACGGCCTGATCGCCATCGGCTACACCATGGTCTATGGCATCATCGGCATGATCAATTTCGCCCACGGCGAAATCTACATGATATCCGCGTATCTGTTCACGATCTTCCTGGCGCTGGTGGCCGTGTTCGGCCTGACCTCGCTGCCGGTGGCCTTGTTGATCACGCTGGTTGCCACCATCATCCTGACCGGCGTCTACGGCTTTTCCGTGGAACGCATCGCTTACCGCCCCCTGCGCGGCTCCACGCGGCTGGCGCCGCTGATCTCGGCCATCGGCATGTCGCTGGTGCTGCAGAACTACGTACAATTGGCTCAGGGCGCCCGCGATCAGGCGCTGCCGCCGCTGTACCAGGGCGTGCTGCGCTTCGGCAGCGCAGCGGAATTCGTGCAGATCACGCACATCCAGCTCATCATCATCGTGGTCACGGTGGTCTCCATGGCGGCCCTGACCTACCTGATCAACTACACGGAGCTGGGCCGCGCGTGTCGGGCAACTCAGCAGGACCGCACCATGGCCAACCTGCTGGGCATCAACACCGACCGCACCATTTCGCTGGTGTTCGTCATCGGGGCCAGCATGGCCGCGGTGGCGGGGGTGCTGATCACCTTCAACTTCGGCTCGTTCAACTACTTCATCGGGTTCGTGGCGGGCATCAAGGCCTTCACGGCCGCTGTGCTGGGCGGCATCGGCTCGTTGCCCGGAGCCATGCTGGGCGGGATCATCCTGGGGCTCTCCGAGTCGCTCTTCGCCGGACTGGTCAACACCGACTACAAGGACGTGTTCGCCTTTGCGCTGCTGGTGGCGGTGCTGATCTTCCGTCCCACCGGTCTGCTGGGCAAGCCGGAAGTGGAAAAGATCTAACCCCAGCCGGCGCAACTCGTCATGAACCTGGCCCTGGCTCTCAAGGATTCCGCCGTCGCCGCGCTCGTCTCCGTGGCGCTGTTCATCCCGATCGTGGGCATGGTGCTCGACGGGCGCAGCCTGGACTTCCAGATCGTCCGCGCGCTGGTCATCGTGGGCGGCGTGTTCGTGGGGCGCTTGCTGATCTCCCTGCTGGTGCAATCGCGGGCCGGGCGGCTGGTGAATTGGGCGCTGCGGCCTTTCACCGGGCTGGGCGCGCGGCTCACGGCCACGATCGAAAGCCGCCTGCTGTTCTTCCTGCTGGGTGCGGCGGGAATGCTGATCCTGCTGCCCTTCCTGCCTTTCACCACCAACTACCTGATCCAGATCGTCTCGCTCACGCTGATCTACGTGCTGCTGGGGATGGGTCTGAACATCGTGGTGGGGCTGGCGGGACTGCTGGACCTGGGGTACGTGGCCTTCTATGCCATGGGCGCCTACAGCTATGCGCTGCTGGCCAAGCACCTGAACCTGGATTTCTGGACGGCCATCCCCATCGCGGGCATGCTGGCCGCCTTGTCGGGCTGCGTGCTGGGCTTCCCCGTGCTGCGCATGCACGGTGACTACCTGGCCATCGTCACCTTGGGCTTCGGCGAGATCATCCGCATCCTGCTGGTGAACCTGATCGACTTCACCGGCGGGCCCAACGGCATCTCGGCGCCACGCCCCACGCTGTTCGGACTGGTATTTTCGCGCCGGCCCGAGGCGGACGAAACGACGTTCCACGACTTCTTCCACATCGACTACAGCGCCTCCCACCGCTATATTTTCGTCTACCTGGTGATCCTGGTCCTGACCTGTCTGGCGATCTGGATCTTCACGCGCCTGCGTGAGATGCCCATCGGCCGGGCCTGGGAGGCGCTGCGCGAGGACGAGGTGGCCTGCAAGGCGCTGGGCATCAACCACCTCACCACCAAGCTCTCGGCTTTCACGCTGGGGGCCACCTTCGGCGGCGTCGGCGGGGCGCTATTCGGCGCCATGGAGGGCTTTCTCAATCCCTCCTCCTTCACCTTCATCGAATCGGCGATCATTCTTTCCATCGTAGTGCTGGGGGGCATGGGCTCGGTCACGGGAGTGATCCTGGCGGCGGTGGGCATTACCCTGCTGCCGGAGCTGTTCCGCGAATTCGAGCAGTTCCGCATGCTGGTGTTCGGGCTGGCCATGGTGTTCGTGATGATCTGGCGGCCCACCGGTCTGCTGCGGCTGCGCCGCAAGTCGTTTGCGAGGATCGCCCATGCCGACCGCTGAGCGTCCCATTCTCACGGCGGAGAGCGTCTCCATCCGCTTCGGGGGTCTGCTGGCCCTCTCGGAGATCTCGTTCGTGATGAACGCTGGCACCATCACGGCCATCATCGGGCCCAACGGAGCCGGCAAGACGACGCTGTT
>JACQHH010000234.1 GCA_016199125.1 Candidatus Lambdaproteobacteria bacterium | reverse complement strand
TCGCCGTGCGCCGGGCTCAGGCGACAGACCGGACTCCCCTCGCCACACGCAACGACCCGCCGCCGCACGGCGGCGGCTTACCACTGCAGCACATGGAGGACTCCGTGACCCACGAAGCCAGAATTCGCAGGCTGGAACGGCAATGCCGCATCTACCGCGACTTGTTCGTGCTTACGGGACTGGCCCTGGCCGGTCTGCTGGGCTATGGCGCGCTCCAGCCCATCCCCGAGGTGGTGCAGGCGCGGCGCTTCCAGGTGATCTCGGATCAAGGCTTGTTGGCCGCCGACCTGAACGCACAGAATGGCACCGGCGCGCTGAACCTGTTCGAAGGCAGCGCCGAGGCACACCACCAGACCGTCTACGCGGGCACGGCGGGCATCCTGGTCAACGGCACGCGCCCCGATCGGCAGGCCAGCTTCAGCATCGTACGGGCGGCCAACGGCACCATCAGCGTGGTCAGCCACAACAAGCAGGGCCAGGGCACCTTCCTGCTGGCCGAAAAGAACGACGGGCATCCGCAGATCACCCTCTCCAGCGGCGTCGTGATCGAAGGCTCCGACGCCGGCGGCCTGCTGGCCGTGTACAACAAGTCCGGCGGCGTGGCCGCGTCGATCTATGCGGACGAATCGGGCCGCGGCATCATCGAGGCGCGCCTGCGCACGGACACCGATCGTCTGCCGCCCCTGGTGCGCTGATCCCCACCGCGACAGGTGGCCGCGCGACGCACGCCCCATCCCGTCGCTCTCCGCCGTCCGCCCGGCCCCGCCCCGCCAATCGCCCCTGTTGCGCCGCGGCGGCGTGACCGGACGCCATCGCAGTGCCCGGCGTCCGTTGAACCCGTGACATGTCGTAGATTGCGACAGCCGCATGCGGCGGCCCGCCGGACCACGCCCCCACGCCGCCGCCCCACAAAGCGCGCCCGCACGCCCCGCGTGCGCGGCTGAAGCCCATGCGGTGGCCGGCTCCTCCATCGGCAGGGCACGGCGCGCGGTGGCCGGAAACTTGCTTTATCCATTCCAGCAACGTGCGCACGCGCGGAATTCATTGCGACACTGCCGCGCGCACCCCTGCACCGCGGCGCAGGGCATACTCATGGACGAGCGGAGATCGACGGCATGTGGCGATGGTTCGGGACGGGCGGAGTTGCCCTGTGGATGCTGCTGGCCCTGTCCGCCTGTGGCGGCGGTGAAATGCTGGAGAGCGTCGGCAGATCCAGCGTATTTGCCGGCACGGGCGTACCCGTACAACGCCAGACGGTCATCGCCACGCGCGAATTCGTGTTCGGCTTCCAGCTCGCCCAGCCCGGCCGCCTGACCGCCTACACCAGCGGCGCCGTGGATACCCATGGCACGCTGCGCGACACGACCCTGGCGCCTCCCGCGGAATTGGCCCAGGACGAAAACGCGGGCGAGGCGGAGAATTTCCGCATTGCCGTGGGGCTGGTCGAGGGCACCTATGACCTGGCCATCGAGTCCCACGACACGGAGTTGACGCCCTACACCCTGACCGTGTTTTTCGAGGCTTCGGCGGCGCCATCGACTGCGGCGCGCTGATCCCCGCCGCCGCAACCGCGTGACCCTGCACACCCGGCCTGCCGCCTAAAGCGACGACGTGGCGCCGCCCTCACGGGCACAGATGGTCAGGCCACGCACGCCATTGCCCGCGGATTCCACGAGCTCCCATCCGCGCCGGCGGCATTCCTGCGTCAGCATTTCTCTCGGCACCTGCCGCAGCAGGCCCTGTGAATTGAAGCTCACCTGCCCGTGCTGGAAAATTTCGTCGGCGATGAAGTCGAACCATCCCTGCATGATGTCCATGTTTGCCTCCGTGCATGATTAAGGGAAACATTTGTATTCCTCATACAGGACGCTTGCAAGGTTCTGTCCGCAATTGACCGGGCTTGTCCTGCATCTCGACGTGAGCAGGCGGCCGCGTCGCGTCCAGCAGGGACTGGCGCCGCCATGCCGCCGCAAGCACGACGCAGGCTTGGCCACATGACGCTGCCGGGGACCGGCCGGCGAACCACAACGGCAGCCAGACGTACGGAACGGCGTCGGGGCCCCGTGCGCAGCGGCAGCGCAACGATTTGGGACGGATGGAGGGAATGCGGCGCCTGTCGTGCAGCGCGCTGGCGACGGCGGAGTTTGCGGGAGTGGGCCTATTCGCCGTCGGTGCGGCGTGGGCCGCTGCGGCGGCTGTCGGTGCGCCGCGGACCGCGGCGTCGATCCGGAATGATCTCGCCGATGCCGGCCTTGCGCCGGTCATCGAAGCGCCGGTCGTCGGAGCGCCGGTCGCGTCCGGTGCGTTTTTCTTTGTCTTGAGATTCGGTCTTCTGAGCCATTTCCACGTCTGCCGCATATTCACTGCCGCCGCCGGACGGCGGCGGAACTCCCGCGCCTCCCGTGCGCTGTTCGCCGTTTCACGCCATACGCGGGGGAAACGCGCCCGATCGGCCGGCACCAGCAGCGCCGCCCCTGCCGCTGCGACCGGCATTCACGGCGCCTCGGGCGACGAATGGCCGCCCGGTCACCGGCGTACTGCATTGCCTGTTTGCCCGATCATACGACAAATGCATCCGCCATGAAACCCGTTTTCTGCACGTCAGCGACGGAATCTGGCACGGCGTGACACACACTACAGACCACGCAGCCGCTGCAGGTACCCTGGCCCGGGAGAATGCGCAGGGACCCTGACCCCGGGCGCCGTGGAAAAGATTTGGCCTGCCGGCGGTGTTCCGGTAGGGTGAGCGGATGCGTTGCGACCGCCGCAGAGAATGACGTCAAGGACGAGGAAAGGACATTCATGAAAGCCATCCCCATGCTGATCGCCGCGTTGCTGCTGGTGGTCGGCACGACCTGGGCCAAGGAGCCCCCGGCCCAGAAGGACGCCTCCAAGACCGCCTCCGCCAAGGAAGCCCCCGCCAAGGCGACGCCGGCCAAGTCCTCGGCGCTGAAGACGCCCAAGGATCGCTTGAGCTACGGCATCGGCATCAACGTCGGCCGCAACATCAAGAGTCAGGGTCTGGAGCTGGATGGGAGCGTGTTCTCCATGGGCGTGCGGGATGCGCTGGGCGACAAGACGCCCCTGATGACCGACGACGAGATTCGCGAAGCCATCGTATCCATGCAGATGGAAATGCGCATGAAGGCCGAGCGTGAGCACGAGGCCAAGGGCGTGGATAACAAGGTCAAGGGCGAAGCCTTCCTGGCGGAGAACAAGAAGAAAGAGGGGGTGGTGAGCACAGCCAGTGGCCTGCAGTACAAGGTGGTGCGCGCGGGCACGGGCAAGGCCCCGAGCATCAACGATCACGTGACGGCCCACTACCGCGGCACGCTGATCGACGGCACCGAGTTCGACAGTTCCTATTCCCGCGGACAGCCCGCCGACTTCGCCGTGAACCAGGTGATCGCCGGCTGGGTGGAGGCCCTGCAGATCATGCAGGCCGGCAGCAAGTGGATCATCTACATTCCGCCGGATCTGGCCTATGGCGACCGCGGAGCGGGTCAACTGATCGGTCCGCAATCCACGTTGATTTTCGAGATAGAGCTGTTGGAGATCAAGCAGTAACCCTCGGCGTCGCTCGTTCGGCAGCCGGGGCCAAGTGTGGCGACGAGGCGACAGACTTCAGCCCGCGCGCCAGGCCACTCGCACATCGCATCCCTCCCTGTCATGCGGCGCGCGACCCCCGCGCGGCACCGTGCGTACCATCGGGGCGCGCCTCCACCATTATTTTTATTTTTATTTTACTTGCTCCCGCCCTGCACGATCAGGAATTCGATGAGGGCCTCGGCGGTCTCGCGGGGCTTTTCCACCCAAAAGAGATGGCCCGCCTGCGGCAGCTCCACCAGCCTGGCGCCGGGGATCGTGCGCGCCATGCTGCGCGAATTCTCCGGCACGATCAAGCGATCGTCCTGCCCCGTGATGAACAGCGTAGGCGCGCGAATGGCGCCCAGATCCCCGCACGCGTCAAAAGCCTCCAGCGCCGCCAGATGCCCCGCCACCGCGAAGGCCGGCGTGGGGTTGGCGTTCAGCGCCTGAAACAGCGTGTCCAGCAGCGCGCGGTTCTGCCTGCGGAAGGTGGGGGTAAAGGAAACTTCCTCCTGGCGATAGGCCACTTCCATCTCATCCATGGAATCATTGGGCATCAGCCTGAGCAGATCCAGCACGTGGGGTTCGGGCGGCACCGCGCCGGAACGCCCGCAATGGCTGCAGCCGATGACGAGGCGCGAGACCTTGTGCGGATGGCGCGTGGCGATGCGCTGGGCAATCATGCCGCCCATGGACACGCCGAACACGTGGGCCCGGGCGATGCCCAGGGCGTCCAGCAAGCCCGCCGCGTCGTCGGCAAAGCCCTCGATGGAATACCCGTCTTCCGGCTTGTCCGAGTTCCCCGTGCCCCGGTTGTCAATCAGCACGAGCGAAAAGCGTTCGGCCAGCAGCGTCAGCAGCGGCTCCATCCACACGGCACGGCTGCGGCGAAAGCCCGGCACCATCAGCAGCGGCGGTCCCGCGCCGCGCAGCTCGTGATCGATGTACAGCGTCCCCACCTTGACTCGTGTCATGGCCCCCTCCCCAAGCAAATCGATGGATGCCCGCGCGAGCGGCGCCTGCCGCCGGCTGTGCGCGGAGCGGCGCGCCAGAGGGCATCGCTGCGCGACGATACCGGGTCGCCCGGTACATTGACAAGCGCGCGCGCCGATGCGAATGACGACACTGCACCGCCACGGCACGTGCAGCCCCGCGTCAGCCGCGAAGAGCGGGCTCCATCCGGCACAGCGACCGCGCCGCACGGGCCCCTCGCTCAAGCAGGACACGGGCGGCCATCGCCCTGGCGGGTCTGCTATAATCCCGGGTCATGGGCGGCGCCACACCGCCAGCTTGCCGATCCGCCGCGGGGAACCAGTGCATGAAAGATCGACGCCACATCGAACGCAGACGTCGCGAGCGGCGCATCCTGGAGCGCCGCAGCTACGACATGCCGATCGAGCACGAGGAGCGGCGCGTCATGGGCCGGCGGCTGCTGACCCGGCGCAAGCACGAACGCCGCACGCGCCTGCGGCGGGACCGCGCCCAGACCGGCGATGCGCGCGAGCGGGTCTACATGAGTCTGTCCAGGGAGTTGCTGGAGTGGTTCGACAAGATGGCCGCCGCCAAGAAGATCTCGCGCATGGAACTGTTCAACCAGGCCCTGGAGGAATACTACCGCAATCACTAGCCTGCCGCGCTCAGCGGGCCCGAGTCCCCTGGGCCGCCCCGCGGGCCAGCGCATCCACGTCCACGCCCACCTCCGCCCCCACCTGCACCAGCCCGGCCCAGGTGTTGTCGTCCACGGGAATGCCTTCGCGCAGGCGCTGCGCCCGGCAGATGCGCTCCGGATCGCCCGGCAGCAGCACGCGCGCCACACCCTCGGCCGGAGGCGATGCCGTCACGTAAGCCATCAGGGCCCGTGCTTCGGCGTGGAACGCCGCGGGGTCCCCAAACGCGGCCGGATCGAGCACGATGGAGAGCATGTTGTTGACGGCCGAGTTGTCGCGCACGTGCGCCGGCTGCGCGGTGCCGCCGCCGCTCAGCGCTCCGGCCAACAGTTCGCAGATCACGGCCAACCCGTAGCCTTTGTGCAGGCCGAAGGGCAGCAACGCGCCTTGGGGGCTCTGGTACATCACGTTGGGGTCGCGCGTGGGGCGGCCCTGGGCGTCGATCAGCGCCTCGGGGGGCACCGGCTCGCCCTTGTGCATGGCCACACGGGCCTTGCCCAGGGCGATCTTGCTGGTGGCCATGTCCAGGATCACGGGGCCGTCGCCCAGATCAGGCAGGGCTGCGCAGAAGGGATTGGTGGCCAGCCGCGCATCCGTGCCGCCGAAGGGCGCCACGATGGGCGCATGACCCACCACGTTGACATAGTGCATGGACACGTAGCCCGCGGCGCTGCACAGGGCCGCCCAGGCGCCTACGCGCCCGATGTGATGGGCGTTGCGCAGGGCCATCACGCACACCCCCTGGCGCGGCACGCGGGCGATGGCCAGCTCCGTGGCCTCCCGCGCCACCACCTGGCCATAACCGCGGCAGCCGTCGACCACCAGCACGGCGCCGCTTTCCGAGACGATGCGCGCATGCCGGTTCACTTGCAGTCGGCCGTCCAGGGCCGAGTGGATGTAACGCGGCAGCATGCCCACGCCGTGCGAATCGTGACCGCAGAGGTTGGCCTCCACCAGGTTGGCCGCCACCTGCGCCGCCTCCGGCGCTTGCGAGCCGGCGGCCATGCACATGGAGGTCACGACGCGACGCAATGCTTCAGGGGAGATCAGCATGGCCGGCCTTGTGGGGATGAAGTGGGCCGCGATGTTGCCGTGGCCACGGGATTGGGATAGCGTACCGCTGCTTTTGTTGCGCAAGCAGGTCGGCCGGGGACGCCGTCGCGCCCAGGCCCAGGGGGCCGGGCGAATCCTGCCGCGGCCGCGCGAGGGGTTGTGCCACGCGGCACGACCCCTTTTTTCTGCCGCGTTCCGCGCGGCCTCCGCGCCGGCTGACCAGCGCTCTTACCACGGCCCTCGCGGGCCAGCCACCCCTTCGCCGTGCGGGATGACGCATGATCGCCACGCCAGACTTTTCACCGCTTGCGGACAACGCGGACCTCAACAACCAGGACTTGCAGCGCATCTTCCTGGAAATGAACACCCAGATCGGCATCCTGTTGGGGCACCGCGTGGTTTCGGTGGACCTGGAGGCCAGCCGGGTGCGCAGCGAATTCCTGGGCAAGCCCGAATTCTGCAACCCCATGGGCGTGATCCAGGGCGGCATGATCAGCGCCATGCTGGACACCACGTTCACCATGGCCGGCCTGGCCGCCACGCGCTTCAAGGCCAACCTGCCCACCCTGGAAATGAAAACCACCTACGTCGGGCCGGGCTTTCCGGGCAAGTTCATCGGCGACGGCCACGTGCTGCGCATGGGCAAGTCGATCATGTTCCTGGAGGCCACGCTGTTCGACGGCGACGAGAACCTGGTGGCCACTGCCTCGGCCACGGCCAAGCTGGTCTACCGGCCCGGCGGCCCCAACAAGTAGCTGCCACCACGGCCCGGCGCGTCACGCGAGCACGTAACCCCCATCGATGATCAGGGTCTGCCCGGTGATGTAGGAGGCGGCATCGGAGGCCAGGAACAGCACCGCCGCGGCCATGTCGCCCGGCTCCCCGTAGCGCCCCAACGGAATGTGCCGCAGGCCCTCGGCGAAGGCCGTGGGGTCGGCGAGCGCCGCCGCGGTCATGGGCGTGCGGGTGCGGCCCGGGGCGATGCAGTTCACGCGCACGCCACGCGGCCCCAGCTCCACGGCGGCCGAGCGGGTAAACTGCGCCAGGGCCGCCTTGGTGGCCGAGTATACGCCCAGTCCCCCCGCCCCGCAGAAGGCGAGTTGGGAACTGGTGCTGACGATGGCCCCGCGACCGCGGGCCGCCATGGCGGCGCCGATGCGGGCGGCGATGGTCAGGGGGCCCACCAGGTTGACCTGCACGGTGCGCTGAATCTGGGCCGGTTGTGCCTCGGCGGCCGGGCCGCGCAGGGCCACACCCGCGTTGTTGAAAAGCACGTCTACGTCGCCTGCGGCATCCAGCAGGGATTCCACGGAGTCCGGGTCGCCCTGGTCGTAGACCAGATGCGCGTGGGGAGCGCTCCAGTGCGCCGCGGTCTCGCGAATGGGGCCGGCCTGCCGGTCGGCCAGCAGCAGAGTGGCCCCGTGGGCCTGGAACGCCGCGGCCACGGCGGAGCCGATGCCGCTCGCGGCGCCGGTGACCAGCACGTGCCGGCCGCTGAAATCGAAATAGTCTGCCATGCGGGGAAGGGACATGCTGCACCTGGGCCGGATTGTGGAGGGGCTGCGCGGCGGCGCTTGCCGCATTGCACGCACTGACGCTGAACCTTATACCCCCGATCGCCCGCCGCGAGCCACTTTCGCCCCGCGGGGGCGTGGGCTAATCTGACCGAGGGCACCTGTCTTGCGCGCAGCGGCCGCCCGCGCGTGCGCGTTCCGCACGGTCAGCCTGCCGCTCACATGCCAGTTCCTTTTTCGTTCACCGACCGGGGTTGTACATGAGTTTTCTCGGAGACATCGATCCGGACAGCGCCGACGGCGAGACCGCGGCGTTGTTCAAGGCCTTCAAAACGCCGCACGGCGTGCCCAATTGGGTGCGCGGGTTGGCGCGCAAGCCGGGCATCGTGCACGGCATGCGCCGCTTCATCAACCTGCTGATGAAGGAGCACTCCTCCATCGGCACCGTGCGCGGCGAGATGATCGCCACGCTGGTCTCCAGCCTCAACCGCTGCGAGCACTGACGCGCACACCACGGAGAGGCTCTCCGTCAGGCCAGCGGCGACGACGCGCTGGCGCGGCACATCGAGCGCGACCACACCCGCGCGGATCTGGACGAGGACGACCGCGCCATGCTGGACTTCGCCGCCAAGCTCAACCGCGTCCCGGCCGCCATCGGCGAGGGGGACATCGCGGCCCTGCGCGGCGTGGGCTTCTCGGATGAGCAGATCATGGACATCGTGCTGGTGACGGCGCTGTTCAATTTCAACAACCGCGTGATCCTGGGCCTGGGCATCCAGCCCGATGCACATCTGCTGGCGCACCGCAGCGCCCGCGGCGACTGAGCGGCCGGCCTCACGCTTCCACCCCTTGCCCGGCCGGGGCGTTTTTCCCTATAGTGCATCTCAACGCACCGCTGCGGGCGAGGGGAGCCCGCGCGACGGCCGGCCCCGTGCGGAGCCGAGCCGCGCGTCCGCGGTGCCGCCCACCATCCATGCATCCTCGGGGGAGGTTCCATGTCCTTGACCGCCGCAGACTATCCGCCGATCCGCGACCTGCGCGACATCGAGGCCATCGAGCGCGTGCCGTTGGAGCAGCGCCTGACCGCCAACAGCACGTACGAGGCCATCAGTCAGGGCGCGGCGCTGGATCCGGAGCGCGTCGCCATCTACCAGCTCATGGAAGGCACGGCCGACGAGGAACCGCTGGCCATCACCTACCGCCAGCTCATGGGCCGCATCAATCAGGCGGCCAACATGTTCCACGCGTTCGGCATCGGGCCCACGGACGTGGTGGCCTTCCTGCTGCCGCTGCTGCCCCAGTCCTACTTCACGCTGTGGGGCGGCGAGGCGGCGGGCATCGTATGCGCGGTCAATCCGCTGCTGGAGCCGGAGCAGATCCTGGAGATCCTCAAGGCGGCCAACGTGAAGGTGCTGGTGGCGCTGGGGCCCCTGCCCGGCACGGACATCTGGCGCAAGGTGGATTCCATCCGCGACCGGCTGCCCAACCTCAAGGCCACCTTCCAGGTGCTGGGGCCCGGCGATGAGCCTCGCGGCATTTACAGCTTCGACGCCCACATCGACCGGTACCCGGCCGACCGGTTGGTGAGCGGGCGGGTAATCGAGCCCGACGACATCGCCTCCTACTTCCACACCGGGGGCACCACGGGCGTGCCCAAGCTGGCCCGGCACACGCACCGCGGCCAGGTGTACCAGGCCTGGGGCATCGGGCTGGTCTGCGGCTGGTCGCACCAGGACAATCTGCCCGCCGGCCTGCCCCTGTTCCATATCGGCGGCGTCGTAGTGTGCTCCCTGGTGCCCTTCGTGAAGGGCATGAGCATCGTGGTGCTCTCCCCGGCGGGCTTCCGCAACCCCAAGGTGATCCGCGACTACTGGCGCATCCTGGAGCGCTACCGCTGCAGCATCGCCGGGGCCGTCCCCACGGTGCTGGGCGCGCTGCTGAACATCCCCATCGGCAAGGCGGACATCGGGTGCATGCGCATGGTGTTGACCGGCGCCTCCACCATGCCTGTGGAAGTCTCCAAGGCTTTCGAGGAAATGACCGGCGTCAAGGTCACCGAGGGTTACGGCATGACCGAAGTCACCGGCTACAGCGTGATGGGCCCCAAGGACGGCACGCTCAAGTACGGCAGCGTGGGGCTGCGCATGCCCTACCTGCAAGTCAAGACCGCCGTGCTGGACGACGACGGCAGGCTGGTGCGCGAATGCGCGCCCAACGAGATCGGCGTGGTGATCATGCACGGCCCCTGCGTGTTTCCCGGCTACGTGCAGGAGCAGTACAACAAGAAGGCGTTCGCCGCTGAGGGCTGGGTGAATTCCGGCGACCTGGGACGGATCGACGAGCACGGCTATCTCTGGCTCACGGGACGCGCCAAGGACCTCATCATCCGCGGCGGGCACAACATCGACCCGCTGGTGATCGAGGAAACGTTGCATCGCCATCCGGCCGTGGAGCTGGCGGCCGCGGTGGGCAAGCCCGATGGCTACGCGGGCGAGCTGCCCGTGGCCTATGTGCAGCTCAAGCCCGACGTCAAGGCCACGGCCGAGGAGCTGCAAGCCTTCGTGAAGGAACGCATCAGCGAGCGCGCGGCGGCCCCGGTCAACGTGTACCTCATCGAGGCCATGCCCCAGACGGCCGTGGGCAAGATCTTCAAGCCCAAGCTGCGCTGGGATGCGGTGGGCCGCGTCTTCCGCGAAAAGCTGGGCGCCCTGCAAGCCAAGGGCCTGCAGGTGCAGGTGGACGTGGGAGCGGACAACGTACTGGGCACCCTCGCCCATGTCCGCATCAGCGGTGCCGGCGCCGGCCAGCGGCCCGCCATCGAGGCGGAAGTGGGGCGGTTGCTGGGGGAATTTTCCGTGGCCAATCGCATCGAGTGGGCGTAAATTGTCCCCACCGCGGGCGCCCGCACGGGCTGTCGGCGGTGCTAAGGGCATTCGGCGGTTTTCCTCGCGACCCGGCCGGCGGTGCATGCCGGACATGGGTTCGGCCACCCGCCCCTGGTGTGGGGGCCGGGCATCCTGAGACAGGAAGACATGCAATTGTTCGTCGCGCAATATTTCGCCATCTATTCGTTCGTGGGCGTGGTCGCGCTGCTGGCGTGGTGGGGCATCTATCAGCTTGTGCTGGCCCGGGGCTATCCGGTGCGTGAGGCGGTGTTCGGCAATCGGCCCAACGCGGCCGTGGCCATGGACCTGCTGGGGGGCATGCTGGCCACGGGAGTGCTGATCTATGCCGCGGTGCGCAATCTGCCCTTCAAGAGCCTGTGGCAGGACGTGCAGACGGTGAGCGTGACGCTGGTGGGGATGCTGGTCATGCTTGCCGTGGTGCGCCTGTTCATCGCCGCCGGACTGCACCTGTGGTTCGGAGAGACCTTCGACGCCCAGGGCGACCGGGTCAACCTCAACAACGAGCTGTTCAAGCAGCGCAACTTGGCCACGAGCCTGTTTTCCACGGTGCTCTACCTGATCCTGGCCACGGGCATGCTGCAACTGGACCTGCTCAACGTATGGGGCTATCGCCTGCAAGGCGTCTACAACATGCTGGGAATCTGGCTGCTGGGCACGATCCTCATTGTCCTGCATTCCTTTCTGTATCTGGGCTACGGCCCGCGCAACAATGTTCTGCACGAGTGCTTTCACGACAATAACCCGGCGGCACCCCTCTCCCTGTTGGGGCTCACCGGCGGCTTTCTCCTCCTTACCAATCACATCCTTAATCAATTCAAGGCCTTCGAACATATTTTCAACACGGTGGAAATTTGGTGGGCGCT
Organism: Candidatus Lambdaproteobacteria bacterium; assembly: GCA_016199125.1. Lineage (GTDB taxonomy): Bacteria > SAR324 > SAR324 > SAR324 > JACQKK01 > JACQHH01. The sequence continues at coordinate 8,016 of JACQHH010000234.1, read as the reverse complement.
GGGCAGCATGCTGATTTTCGTGCTGGTGGCGCGGGGGGTGCTGCAATTGGTGCTCTATTGGACGGTGGGCATCAACCTGCGGCGGCAACTGGTGATCAACGACAATGCGGCCTGGGGCCTGCTGGACGGCGGCCTGATCTTCATCCTGTGCCTGATTCTGATCGCCCTCACCGTGTAGCCCGGCCGGCAACATGATCGTACGGCAAGCAAACGAGGCGACAGTCGGATTGGCGGATGGTGTGTGCGGCCGTACGACAGGATTCCCCCCATGGTTGATTTTTCCGTTCCTGACGATCTCAAGGAAATCTGCGACGGACTGCTACAGTTCGTCGACCGCGAGGTGCTGACCCTCGAAGAGGCCAACCGCGACCTGCTGGAACACGAGCGCAACACCTTTGACGAAACGGGGCGCTTCGTGCCCGAGGTGCAGGCCCTGCGCAAGCAGGTGCGCATGAAGTCGGCCGCTGCCGGCTTCTACACCATGTTCGGCGCGGAGGAGTTGGGCGGCGCCGGGCTGGGCCCGCTTTCGGCGGTCTACATCCACGACCGGCTCAACGCGCGCTACGGTCCCGGCCACTACCTGATCCAGGAAGTGGTGATCCCCTCGCCCTTCACCAATGGGCTGTCTCCCGTGCTGCGCCACCTGCGGCCTGAGCTGCGCGACAAGCTGCTGCCGGGCATCGCCTCGGGGGAGCGCACGCTGTGCTTCGGGCTGTCGGAGCCCGACGCCGGCTCGGACGTGTTCGCCATGCGCACCCGCGCGGTGCGGGACGGCGACCACTGGGTGCTCAACGGCGTAAAGCAGTGGATCACCAACGGCCCTTACGCCGACTATGCCATGGTCTTCGCCGTGACAGACCCCGAGCAGTTCGCCCAGCGCCAGGGCGGCGTGACGGGCTTCCTGGTGGACACCGCTTCTCCCGGCTTCGACAACAGTACCGTGATTCGCTACATGGGCCACCAGGGCTCGGAGATCGGCTTTTTGAATCTGGAGAACGTGCGCGTGCACGAGTCGCGCGTGCTGGGCGAGGTCAACGGCGGCTTCAAGATCGCCATCGGCGGCGTCAACGTGGGGCGGCTGGGCCTGGCCGCCAAGTGCATCGGCATGTCCCGCTGGGCCCTGGAGCAGGCCGTGGAATATGCCAAGATTCGCAAGACCTTCGGCAAGGCCATCGCCGAGCACCAAGCCATCCAGTTCATGCTGGCCGAGTGCGCCATGGACATCTACGCCGGCAAGAACATGGCCCTCAACTGCGCCTGGAAGCTGGAGCAGGGGCTGCCGGCGCTGAAGGAAATTTCCATGGTCAAGGCGTTCTGCACCGAGATGGGCAATCGTGTGATGGATCGCGTGATCCAGGTGCACGGGGGCATGGGCCTCACCAACGAGATGCGCTTCGAGGAAGGCTACCGCTTCATCCGCACCCTGCGCATTCCCGACGGCACGGCGGAAATCCAGCGCCGCACTATCGCCCGGCAACTGCTGGCCGGCGACATCCAGCTTTAGTTCCGGCACCCGGGCCTGCCAGGCGACGTTCGCCGCGATTGACAGGCGGGCCGCCGGTGACGTTAAAACAAGCAGCGGCAGGACAACCCCGCGTCGGCGGTGCGCCCCGATGCGGCTCCGCCCCAACCCGCAGCAGACGAGGTTCCGGTGCCCCTGACCGGCATTCACGTGGTGGAGCTTGGCGGCAGCGTGGCCGCGCCCTATGCAACGGAAATCCTGGCCGACCTGGGCGCCCACGTGGTGAAGGTGGAAAAGCCCGACGGTGGCGACGACGCGCGCGGCTGGGGCCCGCCGTTCTGGCACGGAGCCTCCTCGGCGTTCCAGGTGCTGAACCGCAACAAGTATTCCGTGACGGTGGATCTGAAGGATCCGGGCGAGCTGGCGCGGCTGCGCAACTACATCGCCGCCCAGGCGGACGTCGTAATCCAGAACATGCGCCCGGGCATCGTGGATCGCATCGGCCTGGGCGCAGAGGCCCTGCGGCGGCGCAAGCCCGCCCTGATCTACTGCAATCTGGGCGCCTTCGGCGCGCACGGCCCCGAACGCATGAAGCCCGGCTACGACCCGCTGATGCAGGCCTTTGGCGGCATCATGAGCGTCACAGGGGAGAACGACCGGCCCCCGGTGCGCGTGGGCACCTCGATCATCGACATGGGCACGGGCCTGTGGTGCGTGGTAGGCATCCTGGCGGCCCTCAACCGGCGCAGCGCCAGCGGCGAGGGCTCTACGATCGACAGCTCGCTCTATGAGACCGCGCTGGCCTGGATGGCCAATCCCGCGGCCAGCTACGCCGCCTCGGGCGAGGTGCCCACGCGCCACGGCTCGGGCATGCCCATGATCGTGCCCTACCAGGCGTTTCCGGCCAGCGACGGCTACATGGTGGTGGCCTCGCCCACGGACACCATGTTCTACAAGCTGGCCGAGGTGCTGGGCCACCCGGAATGGCGTGACGATCCGCGCTTCGCCCACAATCCCGAGCGCGTGGCCCAGCGCGGCGTGCTGGTGCCCCTCATCGAGTCGGTGATGCGCACCCAGCCGCGCGAGCATTGGCGCGCCCGGCTGGAGGCGGTGGGCGTGCCCTGCGCCGTGCTGCAGACCGTGGACGAGGTGCTGGCCCATCCCCAGACCCAGGCGCTGGGCATCCTGCAGCCGGTGCCCGGCCTCGACATGACCCAGATCGGCCTGCCCCTGTCCTTCGATGGACAGCGGCCCACCGTGCGCCTGCGCCCACCCCGCGTCGGCGAGCACACTGACCTCATCTTGAATTCCTACAGCAAGGACGAGCCGTGAAGCTGACGAATTACGAAACCATTCTCCTGGACAATCCGGCCGAGTACGTTCTGCGCGCGACCATCAATCGTCCGGAAGTCTACAACGCCATGAACACCCAGATGGGCAAGGACCTGCTGCACCTGGTGAAGACGCAGCTTCCCGAGCTGGGCCTGGCCGTGCGCTGCCTGGTGTTCACCGGCGCCGGGAGCAAGGCCTTTGGCGCGGGCGGCGACCTGAAGGAGCGCAAGGGCATGACCGATGCCCAGTGGCAGGCGCAGCACGTGATCTTCGAGGACGGCATCTTCGGCATCATGGACCTGCCCATGCCCACCATCGCCGCGGTCAACGGCATCGCCATGGGCGGCGGGTGCGAGCTGGCGCTGGCCTGCGACTTCATTTATGCGGCACGCTCGGCGCGCTTCGCCCTGCCCGAGATCACCCTGGGCATCTTTCCGGGCGCCGGCGGCACCCAGAACCTGCCGCGGGCCGTGGGCACCCGGCGGGCCAAGGAGCTGATCCTCACCGGCAACCACTTCTCGCCCGACGAGGCGCTGCAGTGGGGCATGATCAACAAGGTCTGCGACGACGACCAGCTCATGCCCGAGGTGCTCAAGACGGCCGGCAAGATCGCTTCCAACGGGCCCCTGGCCGTGAAGCTGGCCAAGCAATCCATCAGCTCGGGCATCGAGATGGACCTCAAGAATGCGCTCAAGCAGTCCATTGCGTTGTACAATCACACGGCCAACTCCAAGGACCGCCGCGAGGGCGTGCTGGCCTTCAACGAGAAGCGCAAAGCCAATTTCACGGGGGAATAGCATGAGCACCACGTTCACCGCCCGGGCGCTGGAGCTGATCTGCGGGACGCCGCCGCAGCCGCTGGCCGCGCTGCCGGCCGTGCGCACGGCCTTCGAGGACACGCTGGCCGTGACCTACGCCGGATGGCACGAGGAGGTCACGCGCCGCGTGGCCTCGGCCTGCCGGGACGGCGCCAGCTTCCGCCCCGACGGGCCCCTGGTCACCGAGCCGGAGAACGCGGCGCTGATGCTGGGCACGGGCGCCCACGCCCTGGACTACGACGACGTGAACCTGGACAGCTCCGGCCATCCCAGCGCGGTGCTGGTGGCGGCCCTGCTGGCGGCGGTGAAGGAGCGCCCCGAGACCGCCGGGCGGCTGGCCAGCGCCTTTGCCGTGGCCCTGGCCTTCAACACGGGCCTGGGACAGGTGCTGGGCTTCGGGCATTACGAGAAGGGCTGGCATGCCACCAGCACCGTGGGGCCGCTGGCCGGCGCGGCCGCCGTGGCCCATCTCTACGGGCTGGACCCCAGCCACACGCGCAATGCGCTGGGCATCGCCGCGGCGCAGGCCGGCGGGTTGCAGCGCAACTTCGGCTCCATGTCCAAGCCCTTGCAGGCCGGGCTGGCGGCGGCGGCGGGTCTGCGCGCAGCGCGCCTGGCACGGCTGGGCGTGACGGCCAACGACGACATCTTCGCGGCCAAGGGCTTCTTCGACCTGTATCGCGGCGAGCAGGGCGGCGTGGACCCCGAACAGGTGACGTTCAACCTGGAGCGGCGGGTGCTCTCCGTAAAGCTCTATCCCTGCTGCTACCAGACCCACCGGCCCATCGCGGCCGCCCTGGAGGCCCGCGCGCAGATGGTGGCCGCCGGCGCCTCGCCCGAGCGCATTGCCAAGGTGGAACTCACGGGCCCCTATGGCTCGTTCATCGCCCTGCGCCACAGCAACCCCACGCTGGGCAGCGAGGGCAAGTTCAGCGCCGAGCATACGGTGGCCACCGCGCTGCTGGACGGCAAGGTGGGCCTGGAGCATTTCGAGCCGCCGGCCATGACACGCCCGGACATCGCGGCCCTGCGGCGCAAGGTGTCCAAGCAGGAGGAGCCCAAGGCCCCCGGCGGCAAGGGCGTGCTGGAATCGGGCGTGGTGCGGCTGCTCGTGGTGGACGAGTCCGGCCGGGTCATGGCCCGGTCGGAATGCGAGCTTTTCCCGGGCTCCCCCAAGAGCCCGCCCACTCCGCCGCAACTGGAGGCCAAGGTGCGCGACTGCCTGGCCGCCTTCAATCGGGAGGCGGGCCGCAGCATGTCCTACGAGCAGTTCCAGGATTTCGTCGGCGGGCTGTTCGGCCCGGCGCGGGCGCTCACAGCCGCCGTCGCGCGACCGGCAGTCAACTGACGCAGCGCAGGCAACCCAAGTCACGAACCATTGGGAGAGAGACCATGGCACCACAGATCGACGTGCACATTCGCGAAGTCGGGCTCAGGGACGGCATTCAGAACATTTCTACGTTCCTGCCTACGGAGGCCAAAACAGCCTGGATTTCGGCCGAATTCGCTGCCGGCGTGCGCGAGATCGAAGTGTGCTCGTTCGTGCCGGTGAAGCTGATTCCGCAGTTCGCCGACGCCATGGACGTGGTGCGCCACGCCCGCACGCTGCAGGGCCTCAACGTGTCGGCCCTGGTGCCCAATTCCAAGGGCTTCGAGCGCGCGGTGGAGGCCGGCGTGGACGAGGCGGACTACGTGATTTCCGTCAGCGAGAGCCACAACAAGTCCAACGTGCGGCGCACCCCCGACGAATCGGTGGAGGACTTCCGGCGCATCATGGCCATGCGCAATGAGCTGCCGCCCGACCGGCGTCCCAAAGTCGTGGCCGGGCTGGCCACGGCCTTCGGCTGCACCTTCGAGGGCAAGATCGCCGAGAGCGCGGTGCGGCGGCTGGCCACGGCCCTGGCCGAGGCGGGCGCCGACGAGCTGGCCCTGGCGGACACTGTGGGCTTTGCCGATCCCGCCGCGGTGCGCAAGCTCTTCGCCGCGGTGGCGCAGGACCTGCCCGGCATGACCCTGCATGCCCATTTCCACGACACCCGCGGGCTGGGTCTGGCCAATGTCGTGGCGGCGCTGGAGGCGGGCGTGCGGCATTTCGACTCGTCCCTGGGGGGACTGGGCGGCTGCCAGTTCGCGCCGGGCGCCACGGGCAACATCAATACCGAGGACCTGGCCTTCATGCTGGAATCCATGGGCCTGCGCACCGGCGTGGACGTGGAAAAACTCGTGGGCGTGCGCGGCATCATCACCCGCGGCCTGCCCGACGAAGCCCTCACGGGGAGCATCTCCCGCGCAGGCCTGCCCAAGGGCTTCCACGCCGCCAGAGCGAGCTGAACGGATAGCGTGAACCGAAGGGCCGGCGCCCGCACCCTGCCCCCGTGGTGCCACGGCGCGCCGGAGCACCCGCCGCCCGTCCCGACGAGGATGTCACGCATCATGGGCCGAGGTGCTGCCGCGCCGCAGTGGCGGGAACCCTGGGCCACTTTACTCGGAAGTCGCCATGAGCAAGACGGTGGAGTTTTTCTTCGATTTCGGCAGCAACTATTCCTACCTGGCCTGGGCCTCGCTGCCGGGCTTCGTGCAGCGCACGGGCGCCCGGGTGCTGCTGCGGCCCATGTTGCTGGGGGGGCTGTGGAAGGCCGTGGGCAATCGCCCGCCCGTGGAGGTGGAGGCCAAGGGCCGCTGGCTGTTCAAGGACGTGGAGCGCTGCGCCCGCAAGGCGGGGATTCCCTACGTCAAGAACAGCGCCTTCCCCATCATGACCATTGGCCTGATGCGCGGTGCCGTGGCCGCCGAGGACGACGGCCTGTTGGAGCCCTACGTGGCGGCCATGTTCCCGGCCATGTGGCGCGACGACAGGAATCTTGCAGATCCGGCCGTAGCCTCGGAGGTGCTGCTGGCCGCGGGTCTGGACGCGCGCCGCCTGCTGCAGCACAGCGAGGACCCGGCCGTCAAGGAGCGCCTCAAGGCCAACACGGAGGAGGCGCAGCGCCGCGGCGCCTTCGGCGCGCCCAGCTTCTTCGTGGGCGACGAACTGTTCTGGGGCTTCGACCGCATGCACTTCGTCGAGGATGCGCTGGCATGAGTTGGATCGTGTTGGCGGCCACACAACCAAGCCCGGCATAGCTGAAGTGCTCCCGATGCGGACGTCGCGCAGGTCATTCTGGTTACTGCTGTTCCTGGCATTTTCTGCCGTCACGGTCGGCAGCGAGGAATGCAGCGCCTTTGAGCGCCGACGAGAGCAGTTCCACACCGAGCCGTCCTACCTGATCTTTCCGCTTCCCTATAGCATTCCGGGCATCGGCAGCGGCGTTGTCATCACGGGCCTGCTGGGCAACTTGCTGGAGACCCATACGGATGCTTACATCCTGGTGGTCACCGGCGACGCCGAAGGGCTCATCGCCGCGGTCGAGGACATCCACCTCATCGAAAAGACGTTGATCCTGAACTTGTTCAACCAATCCATCGACAGAGCCATCATCCAGAATTTTGACAAACGCGGCATGGATACGAAGCGGGATGACTACACGCTCATCGAAGTCAGCAAAGTCAAAACGAACGTTGCGCAATTGGTGCTCTCCTTCGATGAGCGGCGCTACGAACTCTTCGCAGGCGTGGAGGCCCAGGCGGTCAAGGTGCCTCGCGTGCGCACGCCGGAAGGGGACATCATCTGGGAATTGGATCCGCCGTATTTCAGCGAGTCCGAATCCAGTTCCTTGGGATTCACCCTCGACTACACCGATGACCGCCAGGACCCTCGCGTGGGCCTACGCTGGCAAGTGACACGACGCGCCACACCGCGGGCATCGGCGCTCGATCCCGACTTCTTCGTACTCAACTCGAGTTTCAGCGGCTATGTTCCGGTCGGCGCACAAAGCACCATTGGCATCAACTACTTCACATCGGATGCGGTGGTTCTGGCAGAGGGGGTGACCGACGCGGGCATCGTCAGCGCCCAGATCCTGCGCTGTTCGCTCGCCGATCCGGTCTGTGCCGATCTGACGGAGATATTTGTCGCGGAACGCAAGTATGGCACCGCCACGGCCCTGGGCGGCGAAGACCGCTTGCGCGCGTATCCCCAAGGCCGATTCGTCGGCGCGCACACGCAGTACTACAGCGTGGAGTTCCGCTGGAATTTCAGCGGTGAGATGACTCCGTTCGACTACTTCATCTGGAAGGACGTGCGCACGGCCATGCAAGCGGCGTTCTACTTTGAATCCGGGACGGTCGCGGATCGGCTCGTGGAGCTTGGCGACGCGTGGCGATCGACCTACGGCGTCGGATTCCGGCTGCTGGGCGCGTCGGGCTATGTCTATCGGGCCGACCTGGCCTTCGGGGACGAGGGCATCGCACCCACGATCATCTTCAACTATCCCTGGTAGCCACACCACGCGACCGGCCCATGCG